>JAIBJM010000041.1 GCA_020029535.1 Gammaproteobacteria bacterium
CGCCAGCCAGCGCGCCAGGCCTTCCTGCTCCACCGTCATCGCAAAGGCTTCGTTGAACTCGCTGTCATGCTTCACATACAGCAGCTGATGCGCCAGCTCATGGAAGATGGTGCCCACCAGATCCAGATCGCCGTAGCGCATCATGGTATCCAGCACCGGATCGGCGAAGCGCCCCAGCGTTGAATAGGCCGCGACGCCGGCCACCAACACGTCGTAGCCTTGCCGCTGCAGCGTGTCGGCATAGCGGCGCGCATTCTGCTCACGGAAGTACCCGCGATAGGCAATGCAGCCGGTGATCGGGAAGCACCAGCGCTTCGGCTGCAGCGAGAATTCCGGCGCCGCCACTACATTCCACACCACATAGGGACGATCGAGCACCGCGTAGCTGCGATAGCTGCGGTTGTCCGGCAGCTGCAACGCAGTGGTCGCGAAATCGCGTGCGTCCTGCACCAGCTGCAACCGCAACTTCAGCGCCGCATCGGTGCCGGCATCGGCCACTACTCTTTCGATGGGTTGGCGCTTGCGCATCAGCTGCCACTGGCCCTGCGCGGCCTGCAGCAGATAGGTGGTGCCACAAGCGCTGAGACTGAGCAGACACATCAGTGAAATGATCAGCTGCGCGGAGCGGGCTGCTGCCTCGGTTAACATGCGTGCATGGAAGTGTACTTGGTGGGCGGCGCGGTGCGGGACCAGCTGCTGGGACTGCCGCCCGGCGAGCGCGACTGGGTGGTGGTGGGCAGCACGCCCGAAGCCATGGCGGCTGCCGGTTACCGTCCGGTAGGGCGTGATTTCCCGGTGTTCCTGCATCCGGAAACCGGCGAGGAGTACGCGCTGGCGCGCCTTGAACGCAAGGTGGGGCCCGGTTACCGCGGCTTCGTCACCGAATCATCGCCCGAGGTGACGCTCGAGCAGGATCTGCAGCGACGCGACCTGACCATCAACGCCATGGCGCGCGGCGCCGATGACGCGCTGATCGACCCTTATGGCGGACAGCAGGATCTGCAGCGCAGGCTGCTGCGACATGTGTCGCCGGCATTCAGTGAAGATCCGGTGCGCATCCTGCGCGCGGCCCGCTTTGCTGCACGCTTCGACTTCCATGTGGCGCCCGATACGCTGCAACTGATGCGTCGCATGGTGAAGGATGGCGAAGCGGACGCGCTGGTGCCGGAACGGGTGTGGCGCGAGTTCGAACGCGCGCTGGACTCCGCCCATCCGCAACGCTTCCTCGATACGCTGATCGACGCCGACGCGCTGCCCGTGGTGCTGCCCGAACTGGATGCGCTGCTGAACCAGGAACCGCAAGCCGCGCGCGCACGCGCCGCGCTGCAGTTCGCCAGCGATGCCGGCGCACCGGCCGCGGTACGTTTCGCCGCGCTGTGCGCAACACTGCCGGATGCCGATCTCGACACACTGGCGCAACGGCTGCGCCTGCCGAACGAGTATCGCGAACTGACCGCGCTGTCGGCCCGGCTGGAGCGCTGGTTGATCGGTCATCAGAACAGCAGCGTGCTCGATGTGGACTGGCTGTTGGAATTGCTGGAAACCGCCGATGCCTTCCGCCGGCCCGAGCGTTTCCAGCAATGGCTGCAGGTGCTGCTGAGCCGCGCCTGCGCCGACGGCATGCCTGCCGACGATGCGGCCGCGTTGGTACGGGCGCTCGATGAAGCGCAGCGCCAGGCGGCGACCGCGCATCCCGGCGACGAGGATGTGGCGCGCTTCAAGGGCGCCCGGATGGCCGAGCGCCTGCGCGAGCTGCGGCGCGCGGCGTTGCGCGCCTTGATCGGCTCACAATAGACGCCGCAAATCCTGCACGGCAAAACCGGCCAGCGGCTGTGACCACTGGCGCGTCAGCGCCATCACCTTGAAGCTCTCGCCCATTTCGCCGGGCATCAGCAGGCGGCGCGCCTCGCTGGCCAGCCGTGCGCGCTGCACCGGGTCGGTGGCGCCGGCCAGCTCGGCCTCGATGCCGGCGCCCAGCAGGAACGCGGCCTGCGTGCAGTAGCCGCTGATCTCGAGCGAGGCATCGCTGGCCGCTTCGGCTACGCGCGTGAAATCCACCCAGGCCGTGATGTCCTGCAGGCCCGGATGCAGGAAGGGATCCTCATGCGCGCGATGGCGGTAATGGCAACGCAGCGTGCCCTGCCGGCGATCGGGGTGATAGTACTCGGCGCGACCGAAGCCATAGTCGAACAGCAACACCATGCCGGCTTGCAATACCGACGCGAGCGAAGCAATCCAGCCGTTCAACAACGGACACAGCTCGGAGGCGTAGTACGGTTCCAACGCAGTCGGCAGATCCGCGTTGATGCGCCGGTATTCCTGCTGCAGCCAGTCATCGGCTGCGCGCGGTGACCATTGCAGCGCGCCCTGCGCGCCAGCGGTCACACCCAGTTCATACAGGCCTTGTTCGTTGCACTCGAAGCGCCGGAACGGCAGTGCATCGGCGACTTCATTGGCCAGCACCACGCCACGCAGCGGCTCGACCGGCAGGGCATCCAGCCACTGCACGCGCGCGCGCAGTTCGTCCGGCAACTGCGCCAGCAGTGCGCGCTGCCGCTCACGCAGTTCGGCACTGACCTCCAGGATCAGATAGCGGCGCGGCAGAGCCTGTAGTTCGGCCAGATGCATCAGCACCGTGGCGGCCAGCCGCCCCGAACCCGCGCCCAGTTCCAGTACGTCGGCGTCGGCACCCAGCGACCGCAGCAGTGGCGCGCACTGCCGCGCCACGCAGTGGCCGAACAGCGCGGAGAGTTCCGGTGCGGTGGTGAAATCTCCAGCGGCGCCGAATTTCTGCGCACCGGCGCTGTAATAGCCGAGGCCCGGCGCATACAGCGCCAGCTGCAGATACTCTTCGAAGGACAGCCAGCCGCCACCGCGCCGCAGCTCATCGCCGATGCGCGCCCGCAGCGCCGCGCTGTGCGCGGCCTGTGCGGCGCTCAGTGGCGGCATTGAGTGTTCGGCAGCGCTCGGCATAAGCTCCCGGCATGTTGGATGGGAAAACTGTGCTGGTGACCGGCGCGGCGCGGCGCGTCGGCGCCGAGATCGTACGTCATCTGCATGCGGCCGGCGCCAATGTGGCGATCCACTACCGGCAGTCCGCGGCGGACGCACGCGCACTGGCCGGGGAACTTGAAGCCTTGCGGCCCGCTTCGACGCTGCTGCTCGCCGCCGACCTGCTGCAGATCGAAACGCTGCCGCAGCTGGTGACCGCCACCATGGCGCGTTTCGGCCGTCTCGACGTGCTGGTCAACAATGCTTCGACTTTCTACCCCACCGCGTTCGGCTCGATCAACCGGCAGCAATGGGATGATCTGATGGGCAGCAATCTGCAGGCGCCGCTGTTTCTGGCGCAGGCCGCCGCGCCGGCATTGCGTGCCACCGGCGGCCTGCTGATCAACATTGCCGATATCCATGGCCTGCGCCCGTTGCGCGACTACGGCGTGTATTCGCTGGCCAAGTCCGGACTGATCCAGCTGACGCGCATGCTGGCGCGCGAACTGGCGCCGGAGGTGCGCGTCAACGCCATCCTGCCGGGACCGGTGCTGTGGCCCGAGGCCGCGGCCGAGGCGGAACTGTCGCCGCAACGGCAGCAGCAGATCATCGACAACACCCCGCTGCAGCGCGCGGGTTCACCATCCGATGTGGCACGCGCGGTGCGCTACTTCGCCTGCGATGCGCCCTTCGTCACCGGCCAGATCCTGGCCGTGGACGGTGGACGTAGCCTGGGCTGGTAGCTACGACGCGTTCAGGTCCAGCGCCAGTCGCCGCAGCGCGGGCACCTGCGGGCGCAGTTCGCTCCACAATGCAGCCATGCTCCGACCGGTGCGCGGATGCGGCAGCTGCGGCGCCAGTGCGGCCAGCGGTCCCAGCATGTAGCCACGACGCAGCAGGTCGGGTCTGGGCAGTGGCAACGGTGCATCACACACCTGATCGCCATGCAGCAGCAGGTCGATGTCCATCGAACGGGGCGCCCACTTCGCATCGCTGCGATGGCGTCCGCATTGCTCCTCCACGGCGTGCAGCGCTGCCTGCAGCTCGGGCACCGTCAGGTGCGTTTCGAAGCCGCCCACCGCATTGATAAAATCCGCGCCATCGAAACCCACCGCCGGATTGCCAAAACAGGGTGAGAACACGATGCCCGGGAAATACTGCCGCAGCAGGGCGGAAGCCTGCAGCATGCGTCGCTGCGGATCGATATTGCTGCCCAGCGCTGCATAGGCCTGCGGCATCAGCCGCGACGCCGTTCGATGCTGACGCCCACGTCGCGTGAATGACGGATGGCGCCCGGCTTGTTGATCGACAGCCGCACCCAGGCCACCTGGAATTCATCGAGCAGTGTTTCCGCCAGTCGCTGTGCCAACGTCTCCAGCAGCTGGAACTGCGATGCGCCGACAAAGGCCAGCACCCGCTTGGCCACCTTCTTGTAGTCGACGGTATCGGCCACCGAATCGCTGGCCGCGGCGCGCACGCAATCGCAGGGCAGCTCCAGATCGATGACCAGAGTCTGCTTGAGTCGCCGCTCCCAGTCGATGAAGCCGATGATGCATTCGACCTCGAGGCCGCGCAGAAAAATGGTGTCTTCGCCCGATCGCATTGCCGATGAACTCCTTCAGGGTTGCGCCGCACGCGGTGGCTGCAGTTCGGACAATGGCCAGCGCGCCCTTACGCCGGTGCGGCTGTTGTCGTGCTCGCCGGCCTGCAGCCGTTGCAAGCCGGCCACCGCAATCATCGCCGCATTGTCGGTGCAGAACTCGAGCCGCGGATAGTAAACGTGCGCGCCCCGCTGCGCGGCGCCGGCCGTCATGCGCGCACGCAGCTCGAGGTTGGCGCCCACCCCGCCGGCCACCACCAGCGTCTGCAGTCCGGTGTGTTCCAGCGCGCGCAGCGTGCGTCCACACAATGTGTCAACGATGGCATCCTGCACTGCGCGCGCCAGATCGGCGCGTCGCTGATCGTCCAGCGGTGCCGCGCGGGCGGCCAGCATCACCGCGGTCTTCAGGCCGGAAAAACTGAAATCAAAACCCGGCCGGTCGAGCATGGGACGCGGCAGGTCGAATTGGTCCGGCCGTCCCTGCGCGGCCAGCGCGGCCAGCTGCGGACCGCCCGGATACGGCAATCCCAGCAGCTTGGCCGACTTGTCGAAGGCCTCGCCAGCAGCATCGTCGCGGGTCTCGCCCAGCAGCCGGTAGCTGCCGATGCCGCGGGCCTCGATCAGCATGGTGTGGCCACCCGACACCAGCAGCGCCAGATGCGGAAAGCCAGGCGCCGGATCTTCAAGGAATGGCGCCAGCAGATGTCCCTCGAGGTGATGCACGCCGATCACCGGCAGTTTCCAGCCGTAGGCCAGCGAACGTGCCAGCGCAGCGCCGCTCAACAGCGCGCCCACCAGTCCGGGACCTGCGGTATAGGCCACGCCATCCAGATTGGCAGCCGAGGTGTCCGCCTTCTGCATGGCTTGCCGCACCAGAGGCAGCAGCCGGCGCACGTGATCGCGCGAGGCCAGTTCGGGCACCACACCGCCATACTGGCGATGCAGATCGATCTGGCTCCACAATTCATGCGCCAGCAGGCCGCGCCGTGCATCCAGCACCGCCACCGCGCTCTCGTCACAGGAAGATTCGATCGCCAGTACCCGCATCATCTTTGCCTTTTGCCGCTACCCTAATTAGAATCCCGGCCCCTGCCGCCGCTGGCCGCAGGAAAACGTCTTTAAGAATCAACAGGTTGAGGTTTATGCCGAGCGTCCGCATCCGCGAGAACGAGTATTTCGACGCCGCCCTGCGGCGCTTCAAGCGTGCCTGCGAAAAGGCCGGCGTGCTCGCCGAACTGCGCCGGCGCGAATTCTACGAGAAGCCCACCCAGGAACGTAAACGCAAAAAGGCCGCCGCAGTGAAGCGCCATATCAAGCGTGTGTCCCGCGATTTCGTGCGCGTCGCGCGCTGAGCGCCGCGCCGATGAGCCTCAAGGCGCGCCTGCAGGACGACATCAAGTCGGCCATGCGCGCCGGCGAGAAGGAACGTCTCGTCACGCTGCGGCTGATCTCGGCCGCAATCAAACAGCGTGAAGTGGACGAGCGCATCGAGCTGGACGATGCGCAGACGCTGGCGGTCATCGAAAAGATGGTCAAGCAGCGCCGCGAATCAATCACGCAGTTCGAAGCCGGTGGCCGCGCCGATCTGGTGGCCAAGGAAAACGCCGAACTCTCGCTGCTGACCGGTTATCTGCCGGCGCAGCTCTCCGAAGCCGAACTGGACGCCATGATTGCCGGCGCCATCGCCGCCACCAGCGCGGCGTCCATCAAGGACATGGGCAAGGTCATGGGCATCATCAAAACCCAGGCCGCTGGTCGCGTCGACATGGGCGTGGTCGGTGCACGCATCAAGGCCCGCCTCTCCGGCTGATCGGCCGCGGCTGCCTCTGCCCGGTTAGACTGGGCCATGGCCGGCCGCATTCCCCAGCAATTCATCGATGAGCTGATTGCGCGCGCCGATATCGTCGAAGTAATCAATGCGCGCGTGCCGCTGAAGAAAGCCGGCCGCGAATTCCGCGCCTGCTGCCCCTTTCACGACGAGAAAACCCCTTCTTTCTGGGTCAGCCCCACCAAGCAGTTTTTCCACTGCTTCGGCTGCGGCGCGCATGGCACGGCGCTGGGCTTCCTGATGCAGTACGAGCAGTTGCCCTTCCCCGAGGCCGTCGAGGAACTGGCGGGACGTCTCGGCATGGAAGTGCCGCACGAAGCCGGCACGACGCCACTGCCGGCGCAGCACGAGGCACTGCACGAGATGCTGGCGCGCGTGGCGGGCTTCTATGAGGAATCGCTGCGCAGCTCCGAGCGAGCAAGTGCCTATCTGCGCGGCCGCGGCCTGGACGCAGCCACCATCGAACGTTTCCGCATCGGCTACGCGCCCGATGCCTGGAATGAAGTGCTGCGGCGTTTCGGTGCCACCGAAGCGTCGTGCCAGCATCTCCTCGACACCGGCCTGATCGTCGCGCGCGACACGCCGCGTCCGGGGAGCGAGGCCTGGTACGACCGCTTCCGCGATCGCGTGATGTTTCCGATCCGCGATCCACGCGGTCGCATGCTGGGTTTCGGCGGCCGCATCCTCGATCGCGGCGAGCCCAAGTACCTGAACTCGCCGGAAACCGAGCTGTTCCACAAGGGACGCGAACTGTACGGCCTGCACGAGGTGCGGCTGTCGCGCATCAAGCTGGAGCGGTTGCTGGTGGTGGAAGGCTACATGGACGTGGTGCGCCTGCATCAGGCCGGCATCCAGTACGCCGTGGCCACGCTGGGCACGGCCACCACGCCCGAACATCTGCGGCAGGTGTTCAAGCTGGTCAGCGAAGTGGTGTTCGCCTTCGACGGCGATCGCGCCGGACGCGCCGCGGCCTGGCGCGCATTGCAGAACGTGCTGCCCGAAGCGCGCGCCGGACGCGAAGTCCGCTTCCTGTTCCTGCCCGACGGCGAGGACCCCGATTCACTGGTGGGGCGCGAAGGCCGCGCCGCATTCGAACAGCGCATCGCCCAGGCCATGCCGTTGTCCGAATATTTTCTGGCGCATCTGGCCGAAACGGTCGACCTGTCGCATGCCGACGGACAGGCACGCTACATCGCGCTGGCGCGGCCGCTGCTGGCGCGACTGGCGCCCGGTGTGTACCGCGAATTGCTGATCGAGCGGCTGGCCGAAAAGGTGGGACTGCATTCCGAGCGGCTGCGGCAGCTGCTGGAGGAGCCGGGCAGCGCGCCGGCACGCAGCGATCACGCTGCCAGCGTACCGCGCTCCGCACGCCCGGCGGCGCCACGCATCGGCCGCGGCGGACTGATCACGCAGGCCATCCAGACCCTGCTGCACTTTCCAACCGCCGCGCGCGCGGTGCCGGAATCCCTGCTGGCGCAGCTGGCCGGACTGGATCAGCCCGGCCTGCCGGTGCTGCGAGAACTGTTGGGCGAGTTGCGCAGCCAGACCGGCAGCAGCAGTACCGCCGCCATCCTGGAGCGCTGGCGCGAACGACCGGAAAGCGCGCGCCTCTACGAGCTGGCCCGGGTCGAGATACTGATCGAGGACGAACAGGACGCCGCGCACGAGCTGATCCAGGCCCTGCAGCGCATGACCGGACTGGACCTGCAACAGCAGCGGCTGGCCGAGCTGACCGGCAAGCAGGGCGACCTCACCGCAGAAGAAAAGCTTGAAATTCAGTCACTTATGTCTGCCTTGCGAACCAGTAAAGGCCGCCCCATATCAAAGTCTTCATAAGTTGGCGAGAGTCCGACGTGTTTGGGTAGAATCGCGGGCTTTTCTGCACTCGCCAGAATGAACGTCCTGCTCTAGCGCAAGGGGCTGAAGACCGATGATTCGCAAGACCAAATCCTCCGCCACCACTCGCAAACATGTCGCGCGCGCTGCTGCCAAGAGCAGCGCCGTCAGGAAGTCAGCGCCCGTCGCCACTCATGGCAAGACAAAAGCTGCAGCGCCGCGTGCAGCCGAACCGGCCAGATCCGCCGCGGCCAAGCGTGGTGCTGCCAAGCCCGCACCCGCCGCGCCGGTGAAAGTGGCCGCGCCAGCAGCTGCGACCAGGACTGCGCCCGAACCGGCGACACGCAAGGGCGCCAAGGGCGCATCTGCCAAGACTGTCACCGCCATCTCGATACCGGAGCGTCGCACTGCGCTTCCCGAGGAACGCAAGTCGCAGCTGAAACTGCTGATCGCGCACGGCAAGGAACAGGGTTACCTGACTTACGCGCAGGTCAACGATCACCTGCCCTCCGAGATCGTCGATCCCGAGCAGATCGAAGACATCGTCAACACCATCAACGATATGGGCATTCCGGTGTACGAAAAGGCACCGGACCAGGAAACGTTGATGGCCGCCAATGCCTCCTCGCCTGCCGACGAGGAAGCGATCGAGGAAGCCGCCGCTGCGCTGGCGGCGCTGGATGCCGAACTGGGTCGCACCACCGATCCGGTGCGCATGTACATGCGCGAGATGGGTACCGTCGAGCTGCTGACGCGCGAAGGCGAAATCCGCATTGCCAAGCGCATCGAAGAGGGCCTTGATGCCGTGCGCCTGGCGCTGGCCAGCTATCCGGCCACCCACGAACATCTGCTGCGCACTTACGAAGCCGTGAAGGTCGGCCAGGCGCGCATGGTCGATCTGGTGGTGGGCTTCATCGATCCGAACGCGCCCGACGTCATCGCGCAGCCGCAGAACCCGACCAAGATGGACGTGGAAGCGACTGAGCCCAAGAACGACGAGGAAGAGGCGGACGGCAACGGCGAGGAAGAAGAAGTCGTCGACACCGGTCCGGATCCGGAGGAAGTGGCGCGCCGCCTGGCGTCCATCGGCAAGCTGCTGCAGCAGTCGCTGGCTTCTCTGGCGAAAGTCGGTCTGGAAGATCCGAAGACGCAGAAGCTGCGCAAGAAGCTCGCCGACGAATTCATGGAACTGAAATTGTCGCCGCGCATGTTCGATGCGCTGACCGCACAGCTGCGCGCGCACATCGGCGAGATCCGCCAGATCGAGAAGGAAATCATGATCATTGCCGTGCGCGACGCCGGCATGCCGCGCAGGGATTTCATCCAGACTTTCCCGAAGAACGAGACCAGCCCGCGCTGGCTGGCCAAACACGTCAAGGCCGGCAAGAAATACTCCTCGGTGCTGCTGAAGCTCAAGGAAGAAATCGAGCGCCGGCAGAGGAAACTGCAGACGCTCGAGGTGCAGTACCACCTGCAGATCAGCCCCATCAAGGACATCAATCGCGAGGTGTCGATCGGCGAGGCCAAGGCGCGCCGCGCCAAGAAGGAAATGGTCGAGGCCAACCTGCGTCTGGTGATTTCGATCGCGAAGAAATACACCAACCGCGGCCTGCAGTTCCTGGACCTGATCCAGGAAGGCAACATCGGCTTGATGAAGGCGGTGGACAAGTTCGAATACCGTCGCGGCTACAAGTTCTCAACCTACGCCACCTGGTGGATCCGCCAGGCCATCACACGCTCGATCGCCGACCAGGCGCGCACCATCCGCATTCCGGTGCACATGATCGAGACCATCAACAAGCTGAACCGCATTTCGCGGCAGATGCTGCAGGAGATGGGTCGCGAGCCGACGCCGGATGAGCTGGCCGTGCGCATGGAGATGCCTGAGGACAAGGTGCGCAAGGTGCTGAAGATCGCCAAGGAACCGATCTCGATGGAGACGCCGATCGGCGATGACGAGGATTCACACCTGGGCGACTTCATCGAAGACACTTCGGTGACCTCACCGATCGATCAGGCCACGATGGAATCGCTACGCGAGACCACGCACTCGGTGCTGGCGCAGCTGACGCCGCGCGAAGCCAAGGTGCTGCGCATGCGTTTCGGCATCGACATGAACACCGATCACACGCTGGAAGAAGTCGGCAAGCAGTTCGACGTCACGCGTGAGCGCATCCGCCAGATCGAGGCCAAAGCGCTGCGCAAGCTGCGTCACCCCTCGCGCTCGGAGCAGCTGCGCAGCTTCCTGATGGACGACTGATACCTGATCGGGTAGTCAGGCCGCCGGGCCGTCGCGAGACGGCTCGTCGGCCCGCGCGTCCAGTTCCTGCTTGTTCGGCGCAATGACCTTCTGATCGAAATAATTCAGTATCGCCACCACCAGGGCCAGGAACACCGGGCCCACGATGATGCCGATGGCGCCGAAAGCGCCGATGCCGCCCACCACGCCGACGAACACCATGAAGGCCGACACCGGCGCGTAACGCGACACCAGGACGGGCCGCAGGAAGTTATCGGAAGTGGAAACGATCACGCCCCAGATCAGCAGGAATATGGCCATGCCCCAGTGGGCGGTGGCACCGAGATACACCACGCCGGGAATCCACACCAGGGCTGCGCCGCCGGCCGGCAACAGCGCCAGGATGGTGGCCAGCACACCGAACACCACCGGCGATGGGAGACCTGCGATGGCGAAGCCGATGGTGACCAGTACGCCCTGGCAGATGGCGGTAAGTCCAATGCCGTAGAACACACCGCGCGTGACGCTGGCCAGGTGACGGAACAGCTGTTCGCGATGTTCCTCGGGCACCGGAATCAGGCGCTGCACACGGTCGAACATGCTGGCGCCGTCGCGCAGGAAGAAGAACAGCAGGAACAGCATCAGAAAGAAGCCGATCAGCGTACCCAGCGCGCCCCACAACACGCCGCCGCCGATGCTCGCGACATTCTTGAGCAGGGTCTGCGCGGCGTTGGTCAGGTACTGCTGGATATCGGCGCCGGACACCGACAACTGTTCGCGCGCAAACCGCGCCAGCGGGCCGATCACCGGATATCGCTCGAGATTCGCGAATGTGCTGCCATCGAGGCGGAAGTTGCTGTTCTGGATGTAACTCACCAGCGCCTGGGCCTGCTTGCCGAAGGCAATGACCAGGAAGGTGAGCGGGATCATCAGCGCGAACGGCGTCAGTCCGGTGAGAATGCCCGCCGACCAGCCGCTGCGGCCCTTGAGCCTGCGCGTCAGCCAGCGATGCAGCGGATAGAGCAGGAAGGCGAGGAATGCGCCCCAGGCCATGGCGCCCGCAAAGGGGTGCGCTATCTGCAGCAGGCCGTACAGAACCAGCGCTGCCAGGGCGACGAAGAAGGCTTTTGTGTAGAACTCCATCTGCATTCCCCGTCGTGCTTTTCCTGACGGCTACGGCTGTTGCTTGCGCACCCGCCGCCAGGCGTGCAGCAGCGGCTCAGTGTACCCGTTCGGCTGCTCGAGACCCTTGAAGATCAGATCGCTGGCATTCTGCCGGTCCGCCACTGCGGCCATGCGCCGCAGCGTCGCGCGATCCTCCATCAGGCCGATCTCGTGGATGTCAGGCACCTTGGAACAGCCCACGCCCTGATCGATCCAGCGCACCACGTAGCCAAGGATCCCCTGGCAGTTGTTGTCCACGGACTGGACCGCGCAGCAACGCGCGGCCGGATGGCCAGTTCAAAGGAGCAGCCAACGTCAGCCGCGACAGCACATGGACCGATACGGAGCGATGACGGTCGTCAGATGCCAGAAAACAGAATGTATATACAAAATGTTTTCCCGCGTCCGGCGGAACTCGGCAGCCCGGCGTTCAGTGTGACGCGCCCGAGTGCATCGCCACCAGTATGCGGGCTTCGCCACGACTCAGACCGCAACGTGTCACCAGCTCCTGCTGGCTGGCGCCATCGGCCGCCAGCTGCAGTGCGGCGGCGTAGTTCTCACCCGGCTGCAATCCCGCTGCCTGTGAAACCGGCAGCGCGATGGGCAGTGATGCGGCAGCCGGTACTGCCGGCGTTGCGGCAGCCAGCTGCTGGCTGTCGAAGCGCACCAGGTCGAGCTGTTCGAACAAGCGCGCCATGTCACGGTTGAGGCTCCGGCGCAGTCGCGAGACGCTGCGCAGCTCCAGCATCAGCACCACGCCCAGCAGCACGATCGCTCCGGCCAGTGCCGGTTGCATCCATTGGTAGATCATCGTTGTACTCCTTTAAGGTATGTCATTGGCGGTGGCGCCACCCGGCGCATCGCCCAGAATGATGATGGCCACGCGCCGGTTGACGTTGCGGCCGGCCTCGCTGGCATTGCTCTGCAACGGCCGCGTCTCGCCAAGGCCGGCCACCATCAGGCGCGCTGGTGCGATGCCGCGCTCGGCAAACAGGCGGACCACGCTGGCGGCACGCGCGGCCGACAGCTCCCAGTTGGAACGGAACAGCGCTGTGCTGATCGGCCGGTCGTCGGTGTAACCCTCGACGCGGATGGCGTTCGGCCAGGGCCGCAGCGCATCAGCCAGCCGCAACAGAATCTGTTGCGCCGAAGGGCCCAGCTGCGCGACGCCGCTGCCAAACAGGATATCGGCACTGATCTGTGCCTCGATGTCATTGCCGCGGCGGGTTATGCGTACCAGCCCGTTGCGCGCCAGCGCCGCGGTGGCGGCGCCCACATCGGCCTGCAGCTTCATCAGCGTGGCTTCGCGCGCCGCGTCGGCAGCAGCTGCCGCGGCGATGTGCTCCTGCAGGCGCGGATCGGCCGAGCCCGGCGTCAGCTGTCCTGCGCTTACCGTGCCGCGCGAACGCGGCAGCGGCATCATCATGTGCGCCGGCATGCCGGCCGTGAACATGCGGTTCACTTCGGTGATCGGCAGATATTCGCTGACATTCACCGGCGGCACGCCCACCTGCAGCGGCTGCGGCGTGCGCGGTTCGCCGCGGAAGGCGGCGGTCAGCGCATCCGACAGTACGCGATACTTGCCCGCGTTCACCGAGGAGATGGCGTACATCACCACGAAGAAGGCCAGCAGCAGCGTGATCAGGTCGCCGTAGGGGATGGCCCAGGCCTCGTGATTCATGTGCTCTTCGTGTACGCGCTTTCTGGCCATGATTCGCTCAGTGCAGATAGCCGCGCAGCCGGCCTTCGATGGTGCGCGGGTTCTCGCCCTGCGACACCGCGATCAGGCCCTCGATCAGCATTTCATGGATATGCGCCTGGTTCTGCACCGCCACCTTCAGTTTGTTGGCCATCGGCAGGAACAGCAGATTGGCCAGACCGATGCCGTAGATCGTGGCGACGAAGGCGGCGGCGATGCCGCGGCCCAGCTTGGATGGATCGGCCAGGTTCTGCATCACCGACATCAGTCCGAGCACGGCGCCGATGATGCCCAGCGTGGGCGCATACACGCCCATGCCTTCGAACACTCTGGCCGCTCGTGTGTCCGCCGACTCGCGCACATGCATGTCCACCTCCAGCGTACTGCGGATGGTGTCGGGCTCGGTGCCATCAATGACCAGTTGCAACCCCTTCTTCAGGAAGGGATCGGTCTCGTCGTCGACCAGCGGCTCCAGGCCCAGCAGGCCCTGCTTGCGCGCCACCACGCTCCAGTCCATGAGCTTGCGGATCAGCTGCTCGGGCAGGTACGGCGGTGGCTTGAACACCCAGGGCAGCAGCGTCAGCGCGCGGCGCATCACGGCAAAGGGCGTCTGCACGCAGATCGAGGCGGTGGTGCCGACAATGACGATCATGAACGCGGCCGATGACAGCAGCGCCTCCACGCCGGCGCCCTTGAGTATCGCGCCCGCGGTCAGCGCAACCACGGCCAGCAACAGTCCGATGATGCTCAGGAAATCCACGTCAGGCCTGCCATTCCGAAAGTCTTGAGCGCAGCCGCACCAGTGCCTGTCCATGCAGCTGGCAGACACGCGACTCGGTCACATGCAGCACGGCGCCGATTTCCTTCAGCGTCAGCTCCTGCTCGTAATACAGCGACAGCACCAGCTTCTCGCGTTCAGGCAGCCGTTCGATCTCGGCCACCACGGCGCTGCGCTGCGAATCATCCAGTGCCTCGCCCAGTGGATCGAGGCCATCGTCGGCCAGCCGCTCCAGCGTGCCATCCTCACCGTCCTCGCCGTCATTGAGCCGCAGCAGCTGGCAGCCCACGGCGTCGAGCATGATGCGGTGGTACTCGTCCAGCGACACGCCCATGCGCGCCGCCACCTCGGTGTCGCTGGCTTCGCCGCTACGCGCCAGTTCGACCTCGCGCATCGCGGTGGCCGCCGCGCGCGCCTTGCGGTGCACCGAGCGCGGGGCCCAGTCCAGCTTGCGCAGCGCATCGAGCATGGCACCGCGGATGCGGATGCCGGCGTAGGTTTCAAAACTGGCGCCGCGGCCGGTGGTGAAATGCTGTGCGGCCTCCAGCAGACCGATCATGCCGGCCTGCATCAGATCGTCCACTTCCACCTGCGGCGGCAGCCGGCCGGCCAGGTGATACGCAATGCGCCGCACCAGGTCGGCATGCTGACGCACCAGCGCATCGGCGTTGTGCGCCGGCGCCGAAGCAGCGTATTGCTGGGCGCCGTTCATTGCACCGCTCGCAGCCGTGGCGTCGGCGCCAGCAGCCGCTCGAAAAAGAATTCCAGACGGCCGCTGGGCGCATCCGGCGCCGGCCACTCGCGCATGCGCGTCGCCAGCTGGCGCAGCGCGCGGGCCGCGACGCTGTTCGGGAAGGCTTCGATCACCGTGCGCTGCGCGCGCACCGCCTTCAGCAGCTGGCGGTCCTCGGGCAGGTCGCCCGCATACTCAAGCTGCACATCCAGGTAGCGATCGGTGACGCGCTGCAGGCGTCGGAACAGCAGTTCGCCGCTGGCGCCCTCACGCATCATGTTCACCAGCACGCGGAAGCGCCGCACGCCATTGTCGCGGCTCAGCACCTTGATCAATGCGTAGGCGTCGGTGAGCGAGGCCGGTTCGTCGCGCAGCACCACCAGCACATGCTGGGCCGCGGCGGTGAAACGCTGCACCGAGTCGCCGATGCCGGCAGCCGTATCGACGATCAGCGTATCGAAGCGTTCCGGCAGCGTGGCAAAGGCGTGCACGATGGCGGCATGACTGGCCGCATCGAGATTGGCCATGCGCGAGACGCCGGAGGCAGCCGGGGCCACGCGCAGATTGGGCCGCGCATCCACCAGCACTTCCTCGAGCCTGCGCTCGCCGCTGACCACCTGCTGCAGCGTGTAACGCGGCGTCAGGCCCAGCAGCACATCGACATTGGCCAGGCCCAGATCGCCATCCAGCAGCAACACGCGACGGCCCGCAGCCGCCATGGCCGCGGCCAGATTGACCGACACCGTGGTCTTGCCCACGCCGCCCTTGCCGCCACTGACGGCAATCACCTGTACCGGCGCGGTACGCGCCGCTGAATTATGCGGCTGCATTCAGTGCGCCTCCAAAACGTTGGGCCAGCAGATCGTCGTCGATGCTGACCGGTGAGTGCAGTGCCGCCTCGATGGCCAGCGCCACCAGCTGTTCGGCGCGCGCCGGACGCAGATGCTCCGGGATGCGCGGGCCGTTGCCCAGCAAGGCCACCGGCAGCTGTGCGCGGATCAGCGCTGCCAGCGCGCCGCCGAGACTGGCGGCCTCGTCGATGCGTGTCAGCACCGCGCAGGCTGGCGCCAGCGAACGGAATTTCGCCAGGCAGTCATCGATGACCGCCGCCTGCGCGCTGGCCGGCAGCACCAGCATGCTGATCATCGCCGGCACCGCAGCCGCCATGGCGTTCAGCGAGTTGAGTGCTTCGTCATCACGCGCGTGCGTGCCAGCGGTGTCGACCAGTACCAATTGATGCTGCGACAGGGTATCGAGGCAACGCGCCAGCTCGGTGGCGCCGTCGGCGACATGGCAGGACACACCCAGCAGGCGACCCAGCGTGCGCAGCTGTTCCTGCGCACCCAGCCGCTCCACATCGGTGGAAACGATGGCCAGGCTCCGCGGCCCGTGCTCCATCACCCAGCGGGTGGCCAGCTTGGCCAGCAGCGTCGACTTGCCGGCGCCCGGCGGACCGACCATCGCCACCACGCCGCCCTGTTCCACCGGCGAGTCGCAGGTGCGCAGGCGACGCGCCAGCAGCGCGTAATGCAGTTGTTCGGCGGTTTCGGCGTCGAGCCTGTCGGGCATTTCCTTCAGCACCGACCAGGCCACATCGCGCGAAATGCCCAGCTGCGTCAATTCGGTCAGGGCGCGCGCGCGCAATGGATCGCGGCGCGTGAAATCATTCCAGGCCAGTGCAGCCAGATGCGTCTCGAGCAACTTGCGCAGATTGCGCACTTCTTCGCTCATCGCCGACTGTTCGGTGCTGACCGCGGCCGCGGCCATGGCTTCGATGTGTGCATTGGCCACCGCGGCACTGGGCGCCAGCACAGGCGTTACCGGCACCGGCGCGGCGGTGACGGCGACCATATCGGCCGCGACCACCACTTCCACACCTTCCGCTGTCTGCTGCGTGCTGAGGATCACCACATCGGCGCCCTGCTCGGCGCGGATCTGGCGCAGCGCCGCGCGCATGTCGCGTGCAATGTATCGCTTCATCGTCATGGTGCTTAACGTCCTACTGCGGCAGCCAGCCGGATACGGCGGTTATCGGGAATCTCGTTCCAGGCCAGCACATGCAGGCCGGGTACGGAGGCGCGTGTGAAGCGCGCCAATGTGGCGCGCAAGGCCGGTGCCACCATCAACACCGCCGGTTCGCCCAGCGATTCCTGACGACGGGTTGAATCGGCCAGACGGCCCTGCAACCGCTCGGCGAGGCCCGGCTCGAGCGAGCCACCGCCGGCACCGGTCAGCGAGTTCTGCAGCAGCGTTTCCAGTTCGGGTTCCAGCGTCACCACCGGCAATTCACCATTGCCGCCGACGATCTCCTGCACGATCTGCCGGCCCAGCGCGATGCGCGCCTGCGATTGCAGCACCTGCGGATCCTGGGTGCGCGGCGCATGTTCGGCCAGCGTCTCGATGACGGTGCGCAGATTCCTGATCGACACGCGCTCGGCCAGCAGGCCCTGCAGCACGCGCACCACCACACCCAGCGACACCGTCTTGGGCACCAGGTCCTCGACCATGCGCGGCGCGGTCTTGGCCAGATTGTTCAGCAGCTGCTGCACTTCTTCGTAGCCCAGCAGCTCGTGCGCATGGGTCTGGATCACATGACTGATATGCGTGGCGATCACGGTGCTGGCATCGACCACGGTGTAGCCCAGCGTCTGCGCGTGTTCGCGCTTGCCCGGTTCGATCCAGATCGCTTCCATGCCGAAGGCCGGATCGCGGGTCTCGATGCCCTGCGGCTTGCCGAACACGCGGCCCGGATTGATCGCCAGTTCGCGATCCGGATACACCACGCCGTCGGCGACGGCCGCACCACCCAGACTGATGCGATAGGCATTGGGCGCCAGTTCCAGGTTGTCGCGGATATGCACGGTCTGCACCAGGAAGCCCAGTTCCTGCGACAGCTTGCGACGCACGCCGCGGATGCGGGCCAGCAGCTCGCCGCCATTGTTGCGGTCCACCAGCGGTACCAGCCGGTAACCCACGGCCAGCGCGATCTGGTCGGCCGGCTGCACGTCATCCCATGAAAGTTCGGTGGGCTCGGCGCGCTCCACCGGCGCCGGTGCGGCCGCCGCCGGTTGCGCCGCCGCGGCCTCGCTACGCCTGCGCAGCCACCAGGCTGCGCCACCGAAGGCGGCGGCAAACAGCAGGAAGGCTGCATTCGGCATGCCGGGAATCAGACCCATGACGCCCAGCAGTACGCCCACCACGGCCAGCGCACGCGGTTGCGTGAACAGCTGTGCCCTGACCTCGCTACCGAGATCCTGCGCGCGCGACATGCGGGTGACGATGATGGCCACGCTGGTCGACAGCAGCAGCGCCGGAATCTGCGCCACCAGACCGTCGCCGATGGTCAGCAGTGTGTACACGCGCGCCGCCTCACCGAACGGCAGGCCGTGGCTCAGGGTGCCGATGGCCAGTCCGCCGATGACGTTGACCAGCAGGACCAGGATGCCGGCGGTGGCGTCGCCGCGCACGAACTTGCTGGCACCGTCCATCGAACCGTAGAAGTCCGCTTCGGAGCGCACTTCGATGCGGCGCGCACGGGCTTCATCCTGACTGATCAGGCCGGCGTTCAGATCGGCGTCGATGGCCATCTGCTTGCCGGGCATGGCATCGAGGGTGAAACGCGCGCTGACTTCCGAGATGCGGCCGGCACCCTTGGTCACCACCACGAAGTTGATGATGGTCAGGATGGCAAACACGATGATGCCAACGGCGTAGTTGCCACCGACCACGAATTCACCGAAGGCCTCGATCACCTTGCCAGCCGCATGACTGCCTTCGTGACCATGCAGCAGCACCACGCGCGTCGAGGCCACGTTCAGCGCCAGACGCAGCAGCGTGGCCAGCAGCAGCACGGTGGGGAAAATGGCGAAGTCCAGCGGCCGCGACACATTGACCACCGCCATCACCACCAGCACCGACAGCGCGATGTTGAAGGTGAACAGTATGTCCAGCGCCACCGGCGGCAGCGGCAGCACCACCATGGCCAGCACCGACATCAGCAGAAGCGGTGCACCGATGCCACTGCGCAGCATCAGCTGCAGCAGTGAGCCCGGACTGCGGTTGGCGGTTGTAGCTTCAGTCATAGATTGTGCGCTTACGGAGCAAGTCCCGTGCCGGGCGGGCGGCGACAGATTGCCGACGCGGCCAGGCCTTCAGACTGCGACGCGCGTCACAGGTCGGCAGGGGTTTCGATGTGAGGCAGTTCCGGTAACGGCCCGCCGCGACGACGCGCGGTGCGCAACTGGTAGACATGCGTCAGCAACTGGGCCACCGCGGCATACAGGCGCGCCGGAACTTCGTCACCCAGTGCGCAGCCGGCATGCAGCGCGCGCGCCAGCGGCGGCGCCTCGACAATGGGTACCGAATGGAGCCCGGCGATGCGCCGGATCTGCAGCGCCACCAGGTCGGCGCCCTTGGCCACCACGATGGGCGCGCGCATGCGCTGCTCGTCGTAGCGCAGCGCCACCGCGTAGTGGGTCGGGTTGGTGACGATGACGTCGGCGCGCGGCACCTCTTCCATCATGCGGCGGCGGGACATTTCCTGCTGCACGCGGCGGATACGGCTGCGTACTTCCGGATTGCCGTCGGTTTCCTTCGCTTCCTGGCGGATTTCCTGGCGCGACATGCGCAGGCTGCGGGTGTGCTGCCACAGCGACAGCGGCACATCCACCAGCGCGATCAGCGCCAGACCGCCGCCAAACAGTATGAAGGCCTCGCCACACAGCGACAGCGCCTGGGCGATGCCGGTACGCACCGACTGGCTGCCCAGCGCGGTGTAGGCGTTGAAATCGTGGCGCAGCACCAGCACCGCCACCAGCGCCACCACCGTAAAGCGCGCCAGCGATTTCAGTACCTCGAGCAGTCCGCGCGCCGAGAACACACGACCCATGCCGGCCACCGGATCCAGCCGCTGCCAGTCGGGCGCCAGCGCCGTGCTGCTGAAGGTCCAGCCACCGATCAGCAGCGGCGCCAGCAGCGCGGCGGCCAGCAGCAATCCCAGCAGCGGCGCCGTACCCAGTGCGGCCTGCAGCGCAGCGTCGCCCAGGTTGTCCAGCATGCGTTCGGGTTGCAGCAGCTCATCGCGCGTAAAGCTCATCGACTGCCGCATCAGCGACAGCATGCGGCCGCCGAGCAACTGGCCGACGCCGTACAGACCAAGGCCTCCGGCCAGCGTGACCGCGGCCGCCGACAGATCGCGCGAGCGCGGCACCTGGCCACGGCGGCGCGCATCCTCCAGACGTTTCTGTGTCGGGCTTTCGGTCTTCTCTTGATCGTACAGGTCAGACATGACTCAGCCCGCCCCGACCAGCATGCGCAGGAACTGCATGCAATCGGCCAGGATGTCGAGAAAGCCGACCTGGATCATCGGCAGACCGAACAGCACCACGGCGATGCCGAAGATCAGCGTCACCGGCAGACCCACCGCGAACAGGTTCAGCGCCGGCGCCGCGCGGCTGATGACACCGAAGGCCAGATTGACCACCAGCATGGCAGTCACGCCAGGCAGCGCGATGCGCAGTGCGCCGGCAAACAGCTGCGTGCCCCAGTCGGCCACCGCACGTATCTCTGCCAGCTGCAGACCTTCCGGTCCCACCGGCAGGCCGCGGAAACTGTCGACCACCAGCTGGATGATGGCCAGATGCCCGTCCAGCGCCAGAAAAATCAGCGTGCCCAGCACCACATACAGCTGCCCCAGCGCCGGTGTGGACACGCCGCGCAACGGATCGAGATTGAAGGCAAAACCCAGCCCCATGCCATTGGCCAGCAGCTGGCCGGCCAGCGACAGCGCATCGAACACCAGCTGCAGCACGAAGCCCAGGGTCACGCCGATGATCAGCTGCTGCACGGTGACGGCGATGCCGGCAGCACTCAGCAACGGCGTGTCGGAAGGTGGCGGCAGCAGCGGTGACACCAGCAGCGTCACCGCGGCGGCCAGCACGATGCGCAGACGCGCCGGCACATAGGAAGAACCGAACACCGGCGCCACCATCAGGCAGGCGCCGATACGCACGAATGGCCAGAACAACGCGCCCAGCCACGGTTCCAGCTGCGCAATGTCGAAGGTGAGCATTGCGGATCTGCGCGTCCCCGCGCCCTAGCCGATCAGTCCCGGAATGCTGAGGATCAGCTGCCGGGTGTAACCCACCAGCTGGCTGAGCATCCACGGACCGGCGATCAGCAGCGCCGCGGCCATGCCGATCAGTTTGGGAATGAATGACAGCGTCATTTCATTGATCTGCGTGGCGGCCTGGAAAATGCCCACCAGCAGACCGATGCCCAGCGCCACCAGCAGCAGCGGCGCCGCCAGCAGCACGGTGATCTCCAGCGCATGCCGGCCAATGGTCATCACGGTTTCGGGAGTCATGGTGGTTTCAGTCCTGTTTATCTATAGAAGCTGGAGGCCAGCGAGCCCATCACCAGGGCCCAGCCGTCCACCAGCACGAACAGCATCAGCTTGAACGGCAGCGAGATCAGCACCGGCGACAGCATCATCATGCCCATGGACATCAGCACGCTGGCCACCACCAGATCGATGATCACGAACGGGATGAACAGCAGGAAGCCGATCTGGAACGCGGTCTTCAGTTCGCTGGTGACAAAGGCTGGCGCCAGCAGCGTCAGCGGCACGTCTTCGGGCTTGTCAAAGCCGGCGCCGCCGGAGATGCGCACGAAGGTGGCGATGTCGCTCTCGCGGGTCTGGCCCAGCATGAAGGACTTCAACGGCTCCACGCCGCGTTGCAGCGCCACCGTGGTGTCGATGGTGCCTGCCATGTACGGCGTCACGGCTTCGACATGGATGCGATCGATGGTGGGCGCCATCACGAACAGCGTCAGGAACAGCGCGAGGCCGATCACCACCTGGTTCGGCGGCGCCTGGCCGACGCCAATGGCCTGGCGCAGGATGGCCAGCACGATCACGATGCGCGTGAAGGCCGTCATCATCAACAGCGCCGCGGGCAGCATGGTGATGGCGGTCATCAGCGCCAGCAGCTGGATGGTCAGCGTATAGGTCTGTCCGCCGGCATTGTTCTGCACCGCCAGCGCCGGAATGCCCGGCGTCGCCGCCGCACCGGCAGCCGCTGCGGCCAGCGACGGCAGCAGCGACAGCAGAGTCAGTGCGGCCAGCGGCCACAGGCGCCGCCTCATTTGCCGAGGCTCCGTTTGAGGATTTCGCGGAAATCGAAGCGCGGCGGCAGTTCGGCCGCCGCAGCAGGAGATTCATCGGCAACGCGTGCCGTACCCAGTGTCTGATCCAGCAGCAACAGCGTGCGCACATTGCCGGGCGCCACGCCCAGCAGCAGCTCGCGGCCGGCCACGCGGACCAGCACAGCGCGCTCGCGCGCACCCAGCGACACCTGCGACAGCACCTGGATGCCGCTGCCACCAGCGCCTTGCATCAGACGCACCCGGCGCAGCAGCCAGGCCGCAGCGAAGATCAGCGCCAGGATCAGACCCAGCGCCAGAAAGACGCGCACCATGCCGCCACCGGCGCTCTGTGCCGCCGGTTCCACCGGCGCCGCGAAACGCGGCTCGGCGCACCAGCCCACGACCGGCAGCGCCAGCAGCAACAGGAAACGTTGGAAGGATCGAAAGTGTGACATGCCGCATGTTTTCCAGGCGAAGGAACCCGCCATGGAGATAGCAATGCGCATGCCAGCGCCGACGCCGGATTTCCGACGCGGGCCGATAAGGGTTACTTCACCGGCGCGCCTTGGTGAACTGCCCCTGTTTTCTCATCTCGTCGAAACGTCGAATGACGTCGGTCATCCGCGCCAACGCTTGATCGCCGCAACGATCTGTCAGGCGGCGTCGAGCTGACGTACCGCGAGCAGGTCCTTGCGACCCACGGGACGCACATAGTCGGCACTGAGGGTAACAACAGCCTGGGTGGCACCCGTAGCCGTCACAAACTCAACCTCCAGAGCGTCCGGAGAGTAGACCTGCACGACCGCACCCACGTCGCCACGCTTCAACCCAAGTGCGGGAAGGTCTTTCGTGACGACGACGGTATCGAGTTCTCGGTACGTCATGCCTTAGCCCTCAGGGTATGCAGTTATGAAGCGAATCAAAGGGTCGCCGGAAAGTATAATCCAGACGGCCAGGACGCGACCCATCTGACCGTTCGGCCCGGTAAGTGGGCCGCGAGACAGCAATTTCTGTCCAAATTCTGTCAGATCTCCAGGCTCCGCCGCAGACAGCAGAAGAGACTTGAGGTCAGCCTCGAGAACATGGGGCTCCCCGGGCGTATACCCCAGACTCAAAAAGAAGGCGGATTTGTACCGGCCAATGGGATGAGTCCCGGAAAGTAAGTAGTCGGTGAGCTTTTCCCCAGGAACGACTACGTTGGCTGAATCGATCTGCATCATGAAAAGATTAGCAAGGCGCGCCGCAGGCGCGCCGACTTGGGTTTGGCACTATATTCCACATGCGTGCGCTGCAGCGATTTGTCAGGCGGCAACCTCAACGTATGCAACCTTGCTTGAGGGAGGCGGAATGGGTGTACCGTCTTCACGCAGCCCGTCGAGGTGAAAGGCGATTGCCTCGCGGATAGTGACCTCTGTTTCCGCCAAGGCTCCACCAGTCGCAACACAACCCGGCAAGTCTGGAACATAGGCTGAATAGTTCGAACCGGAATTTTCAATGACGACGGCGTAGCGCATTGCAGTTACCTTAATTTCGCCTCAGGCCGGCCTGCTTGAGGAGAGAGTTCCTTCGCAAAAGTGGACACCCATTGGTTAGAACTTCTGATGTTCGAACTCTATCGGTGGTCGATATCCCAGCGCTGAGTGTAGTCTCTCTC
>JAIBJM010000042.1 GCA_020029535.1 Gammaproteobacteria bacterium
CCGCACCCGGATGATGGAGATCTACGCGATCAGGGGGCTGGATCATGCGGCGGACATGCTCATCGTCTATCTGCCGGCGGAAAAGATCCTGATCAATTCAGATCTCTATTCTCCGCGTCTGGCAGAGGGCATGGTGCGTGATCCGAAGGACACCGCCAGGTTCCGGATGGCGATCGAGACCTTCAAGCTGGATGTCGATCGGCATGTCTCGCTCGAGGGCGGTGTCGGCGACAACGCGGGGTTCCAGCAGCTGTCCGCGCGGCAGTAGCTGATCGAACGAGGGATTTCCGCAGGTTCTGACCAAGATGACGAAAGTGTTCAATTCCCTGCCAGCGCTGGCGCAGACTCGATGCGGCACGGTGCTTTTCGCCGATCTTCGCGGTTACACGAACCTCGCTGAAATGTTGGCTCCGGCGCAGATCGTCCCGCTGCTGCGAGAGTTTTTGGCGCTACTCTCGAGCGCTGCGGAGTTGTGTGGCGGTGAGATCTTTCACATGGCCGGCGATGGCATGATGGCTGGATTCGGATTCCGGGATCCATCCGGGGACGGTAGTGGCCAGGCACTTGACGCCAGCCGCACCATGCTGAAGAGCTTCGTGCCGGTCGCGAGACGCTGGCAAGTAGAGTTCTCGATTCAGACTGGCATGGGCGTCGGACTGCACTTCGGTGAAGTCGCTCTGGCATTTCTCGGGCCACCAGGCCGACAAGCTGAAACACTGGTAGGTGACACCGTAAACGTCGCCGCCCGACTCTGCGGTCGCGCCCGTGCCGGCGAAGTGCTGCTTTCCGCCAGCGTCGTGGAAAGGCTTGAGAAAATATCTGCTCGCGGGCCATTGTCGAATCCTGACGTGTGGCCGGTGCCGTTCCTGCAGCTGCCCGGATTGGAGCTGCGCGGACGTGCTGAGCGACTTGATATCTGGTGTTTGCCGGCGCATGAGCGTATTCAAATTCCAGACAGCAGAAAGCCGGCGCCGTTTGACTCTGGAGTACGGTCCACGCTTTAGGATTCGGATCCACAGGCACGACTGACCTTCTTCCAGTCGTGGATGAGGAGCCATTCGATGAATCACGATCCCGCCGGCGTTAAGCCCAATGCACATGCTGATCACTGTGCGCACTCGGCGCAGCGCGGTCACGGGGTAGCGATCGCCAAGCCCGCCGCGGCGGGCACTGTCTACACCTGCCCCATGCACCCGGAGATTCGTCAGACGGGACCGGGTTCCTGCCCGATCTGCGGCATGGCGCTGGAACCGGTCATGCCCACCGCAATCGAAGACGATTCCGAACTGCGCGCGGTCAAGAAGAAATTCTGGATATCTGCCGCCCTGAGTATTCCCGTGGTGGTGATCGCCATGCTCCCGCACCTGCTGGATATGCACTGGTCGGATGCCGTTGCTGCGGTGCTGAGATATGCCGAGCTGCTGCTGACCGCACCGGTCATCCTGTGGGCCGCCGCCGACTACTACCGCCGTGGCTGGCGCGGCGTGGTCAACCGTTCGCCCAACATGTACACACTGATTGGTCTTGGTGTGCTCGTCTCGTACATCTTCAGCCTGTTCGCCACATTCGCACCCAGTGCCTTTCCACCGGAAATGCGCGATGCGCACGGCATGGTAGGGGTCTACTTCGAGGTGGCCGCGGTCATCGTTGCGCTGGTGTTGTTGGGCGAATGGCTGGAGCTTGGAGCGCGCGGCCGCACCAGCCTGGCGATTCGCCAGCTGCTGGGTCTCGCGCCGAAGACGGCGCGGCGCGTGCGCGCCGACGGCAGCGATGAGGACGTCGCGCTCGATGCCTTGCTCGTGGGTGATCGGGTGCGCGTGCGTCCGGGCGAGAAAGTACCGGTGGATGGACGCATCGTCGACGGGCGCTCGACATTCGATGAGTCGATGCTGACGGGTGAACCGCTGCCGGTTGACAAGGGTCCGGGCGATCGCGTCGTTGGTGCCACGCTCAACCAGACCGGTTCCGTGGTCGTTACTGCCGAGCGTGTGGGAGCCGACAGTTTTCTGTCGCAGATCGTGACGCTGGTCGCTCAGGCCCAGCGCAGCCGCGCGCCACTGCAACGTCTGGCGGACGTCGTTTCAAAGTGGTTTGTACCAGCAGTCGTGGTGATTGCCGTGGCGACGTTCCTTGCCTGGTGGTTTGCCGGTCCCGAGCCGCGGCTGGCGTATGCGCTGGTCAACGCCGTCGCAGTGCTCATCATCGCGTGTCCTTGTGCGCTTGGGCTCGCGACCCCGATCTCCATCATGGTCGCGAGCGGCCGGGGTGCCCAGCTCGGCGTACTGTTTCGCGATGCCGAAGCCATCGAATCGCTACGCGAGATCGATACGCTGGTCGTCGACAAGACCGGTACGCTCACCGTCGGAAAGCCTGCCCTGCATCAGGTATTGACGGTCGCACCCTGGTCCGAAGATGAAATGCTGGGGCTTGCGGCCGCGCTCGAGAAATCGAGCGAACATCCGCTGGCCCGCGCAATCGTCGCTGGCGCCGCGCAACGGAAAATCGCATCCGTCAACGTGGAGGACTTCCAGTCCGTGACCGGAAAGGGTGTCACCGGCAGCCACGTAAACAGAAAGCTCGCGCTGGGCAACGCCGCGCTCATGAAGGACGTGGGTGCGTCAGTCGAGAGCCTTCAAGTTGAAGTCGATGCGCAGCGAGCCTCGGGACGCACGGTGATGTTCGTTGCCGTGGACGGGAAGCTCGCCGGGGCAATCGCCGTGGGCGATCCGATCAAGGACACGACCCCGTCGGCGCTCAAGGCGCTGCGCGCAGATGGCCTGCGCATCGTCATGCTCACCGGCGACGCACGCGGCACGGCAGAGGCGGTCGCGAGTAGTCTCGAGATCGATGAAGTGATCGCCGAGGTGCAGCCTGCCGACAAGGCCCGCATCGTGGAAAAACTGCAGAATGAGGGACGCAAGGTCGCCATGGCGGGTGATGGCATCAACGACGCACCCGCATTGGCGCGCGCCCAGGTCGGCATTGCCATGGGCACGGGTACCGACATCGCGATGGAGAGTGCGCAGGTGACGCTGGTCAAAGGTGATCTCAACGGCATCGTGCGCGCGCGTCACCTGAGCCGCGCGACGGTGCGGAACATCTGGCAGAACCTCGGCTTCGCGTTCGGCTACAACGCGCTCGGCATTCCGATCGCGGCGGGAGTGCTGTATCCGGCTACGGGTCTGCTGCTGTCACCGATGATCGCCGCCCTCGCCATGAGCTTCTCGTCTGTCTCGGTAATCAGCAACTCGTTGCGGCTGCGCGGCAAATAGCGAGCGCGGCTGCGAACCTCAGGCCTCTTCCTCGCTGGAAGCGAGGGCGGCGATTTCGATACCGCCGTGCTTCGTGACGTGGACAGGAACGTCCTGCAGCGACTGGCCGAGGCAGGGGCCGAGCACACAGCGGCCCGTTTCGATGTCGAACAGCGCACCGTGCGAGTGGCAGGCCAGATGCGTACCTTCTCCATTGAGATACGCATCCTTCTTCCACGCCATCGGCGTCCCGCCGGTGTAGTGCGGACAGGCGTCCAGATAGGCGAAGGCCTGGCCGTGTCGACGCACCACGATGACCTTGTGCAGGAATCCCGGCACGCAGAAGCCGCGCGCCTCGCCGTCCTGGAGATCGCTCAGCTGGCACAGTTCCATCGTCTCAACCGCTGGGGAACCACTTGTCCCGATGCTGGAACAGGAATACCTGTGCCGTTTCAGGGCCCGCCGGGGCTTCGCGCGCGACCCAGTTGCCGTCGTGCTTGTCCATGTCGGCGTCGTACTCGAAATGAGTGCCGAGCGGGCTGTTGAAATACCAGAACCAGTTGGAACCGAATATGTGGCGGCCCGGACCCCAGAAGCTTTCGTAACCGGCCTTCACCAGACGCGAGCCGGCCAGCATGAATTCGGTCGGTCCGCCCATATGGAATGCCAGATGCTCGATTCCCTTCATGTATTCAGGCGTGCCGATGAAGAACAGCGCATGGTGGTCGTCGCAGGCCTTGGGTCGCAGAAACGGGCCGGAGCCCTTCAGCACGTCGGTGATGACGAAGCCCAGGCGCTCGCAATAGAACTTCGCGATCCGGTCGAGGTCGGGAACGAACAGCACGGTGTGGCTGAGCGTGCGCGGCTTGGCCGGCATGTCCTGCCAGACGCCGAGCTCATTGGGTTTGCGTTGCGCGGGAGCGCCCGGCGCGTTGATCTTTTCGGCCGGCATCTCCAGCTTGCGCCGCTTCGTGACCTGGAATTTCAACGCAAAGCCGAGATCGTCGGTGGTCTCGATCGAGCCGTCCGCAAGCCTGTGAACCTTGCGATCCTTGCCCAGCTCGGCCTCGATCGCTGCAATGTCTGAAGCGTCACGCACGCCGTAGACCTGCTGGCGCAGCATGGTGGCTGTCGGCAGCGGCGCGGGAAGTCCGGGATCATCCTTCCGTCTGACGATGATGCCGGTGCCGTCCAATGCCTCGAACAGCCCGCCCTTGTCGCTCACGTCGACGGCCTTCAGACCGAAGGCCGTCAGGTACTCGGTGCATGCGGCGATGTCGTCGACGCCGAAAACAAGATAGTCGGGTCCGATGATATTCATGGTTGATCCTCAGGAAAGGCCGCTTTGAATGTGTTTGTGCAGGTGGCGTCAGCGCGCTATGCAATCGCGGTACGTGGTCTCGATCTCAGCAGCAACAGCCCCGCGCCCACGGCTGCCACGGCACACGCCACCCCGTAGTCGAATACCCCGCGTGAGAGGCCGCCATGCTCCTTCAGCCACACCATCACATAGGGGCTGAGGGACTGGCCGAGGAAGTTGCAGGCCATCAGGATGCCGCTGATGCGGCCGCGGATGGACCCGGGCACATCCTGCAGGCCCCAGCTCACCACCGTCGGCACGATCATGCCGCAGCCCAGGTTGGCAATGGCGGCGCCCCAGATCACCGATTGCCAGTCTTCGCGCAAGCCGATGGCGGCGAAGCCCGCCGCCATCAACGCGAAGCTCACCATCAGCTTGGATTCGAAGCGCGCGCGCCAGCCGACGAAGATGAGTGCGCCGACCGGATTGGCGAGCGAGGACAGTGCCTGCCAGCGGCCGATGAGGGCGGGCGAGGTCACGCCGCGCTCGGTCATCAGGCTGCCGGTCTGGATCAGCGTGATGACGAACGCGGTCATCACGAACACGCTCAATGCACAGATGGCGAGGAAGCGTCCCCAGTTGAAGCTGCTGGCATCGTCGCCGCTCGCGGCCTGCGTGGCGATGGATGAACCGGAGCGGCGGTCCGGCTCCCACAGTAGGAACAGGCTGCCCACAAACAGCAGCAGCGCGAACAGGTACACCAGGAACACATTGTGCCAGTCGCTGTTGCCCAGGCTCCCACCCAGCGCGATGGCCACCAGCGCTATCACCGGTGGCGTGCCGGTGCTCAGCGCATACCAGCGCTCACGCACCGCACCGCTGAAGTAGGCGCCGATCAGCGCATAGCTGCAGGTCATGACCGCACCCTCGGCGATGCCGACGGCGCGCCGCGTCCACACGATGCTGTTCAGGTCATTGAGGAAGTAGGGCGCCACGCCCGCGACGGCATAGATCAGCGTGGCGTAAATCATGATCCGCCGCGGCCCCAGCCGGTCGGCCAGCAATCCCAGCGGAAAGGCGCTCAGCGCCACGAACAGCGCCGGCATGCCGACGATGGCCGCTACCTGGTACTCGACCGCGCTGCCTCCACCGAACTGTCGAATGATGGTGGGAATGACCGGCCCCAGCAGTGCGCCGGATGCGATCACCGACAGCCAGCAACAAGCCACCAGCACGATGCCCTGCATCAGGCCGGCGCGCGATGTCATGGAGCCGTTGCCCATCATGCCTCCGGCTTCTCGAGTGCTTCGACCACGAGCGCGGCCGCATCGCCATCATGGCGGAAGCCGAGCGCGTCGGCGATGGGTGTGTAGAGCGGCGGATAGTCGCCGAATTGCGCCTGAAGCTTCGCGTCCGGCGCCCAGCTGACCAGTTCGCGTGTGCGTGATCCGAACCGCGCGGCGAGCGCGTCGACCAGTTCGGTCATCGAGAGACGCAAGGCCGGCAGGTTGAAGGCGCGTTGTATGCCGAGCCGCCTGGCCGGCAGTGTCGCGGCATGGATCAGATTGTCGACGCAGCGCGTGCGTGACATCAGCCACGAGGTGGCGTCGGACGAAACAGGGCAGGTGAACGACTCGCCTGCGGCCAGCGCGTGAAAAATGTTGCTCAGATAGGCCGAGAGATGCCCGCCGACGATGCGCGGTCGCGCCACGATGCCCGGCAGCCGCGGCGCGATGCCGTCGATCAGGCCGCGGCGGGAGAAATCCGTGAGCAGAGCCTCGGCGATCAGCTTCTGCGCACCGTAGCTCATGGTGGGGAGCGGCAGGGTCTCGTCATCCACTTTGTTCCTGGGCAGTGGTATGCCGAACACACCGATCGTGGAGGAGAAGACCACTCGCGCAGGCCTCGCCTGCGCTGCCAGCGCCTCGAACAGTCCAACGGTTGCTTCGGCGTTGACCCGCCAGCCCAGTCTGTAGTCGCGTTCGGCTGCGCCGCCGGGGATGGCGGCAATATGGAAGAAGACATCGAACGGCTCGGCGAACAGCCTGGCACGAACCGCCGGATCGGTGAGGTCGCCCGACAGTGGTTGCAGGCGCGGGTCCGTGCTTTCCGGCACCTTGAGATCGATCGCAACCAGCGATCGGATCGGCGGGCCACCGGTGGCGAGGCTGCCACGTCTGAGCAGTTCGGCGACCAGACCGCTGCCGACGAAGCCTGTCGCTCCGGTTATGCCGATTCTCATGTCGCTTCCTCAGTTGCCGTCAGTGATCACTGTGCCGCCGTCGACCACGAGGTTGTGCCCGTTCACGAAGGCACCGCCGGGCGAGGCGAGAAACAGCGCCGCCGCAGCGATTTCACGCGGTTCTCCGACACGCCGCAGCGGCGTCATGGCCATCCGCCTCGGAAAGTATTCGGCATCTTCGATGATCGAGGTTGAGAAGCCGGTTCTGATCAAGCCGGGCGAAATGGCGTTGCTGCGCACATTGCTCGGCCCCCATTCGACGGCGTAGTTGCGAGCCAGCTGCGCGAGCGCGGCCTTGGTGAGCGCGTAGGCGCCGATGGCCTTGTTGCCGCGCAGACCGGCGATGCTCGACATGAGGATGACGCTGCCGCCGCCGCGTGCGGCCATCTTCGGGATCGCAAGGCAGGTGAGGCGAACGACGCTGTGCAGATTGACGGCGAAGATGGCTTCGTAGTCCGTCTCGTCCAGCTGGTGCAGCGGACCGGCGGGACCGGAAATGCCGGCGTTGCATACCAGCACGTCGATGCCCCCCTGCCGCTCCGACGCCGCGACGAGACTTTCAAGGTCGCTGCTGTTCGTGACATCGCAAGGCACGGCGAGCGTGTCGAATCCCTGCGTGCGCAATTCGGCCTCGGTGGCTGCGCACTCGGCCACATTCTCGCTGGCGATCACCAGCCGCGCTCCGGCTTCGCCGAAGGCCTGCGCGATCGCCCGTCCGAGGCCGCGGGTGGCGCCCGTGATCAGCGCCGTCTTGCCACTGAGATCAAAAAGAGCGGAGGCCATCTGCGATCAGCGCGCCGCCGCCGTCGCGGCTTTGACCACTCGCTGGTCGACCGGGCCGAACAGAGGCGAGCCGTCGGGCAGCGTCGCTTCCATCCGCACGCGGTCGCCGAAGTGCATGTAGCTGGTGGCGGGCTCACCCTGGTCCAGCGCCTCGATGGCACGGCGCTCCGCGATGCAACTGGAACCGACCTCGCGGTAGTTCTCGTTGGAGACGGTGCCCGACCCGATGATGGTGCCGGCGACCAGGCGGCGCGTGCGGGCAGCGTGGGCAATCAGCTCGTGGAAGCCGAAACCCATTTGATAGCCATCGGCCTGGCCGAACTGCTTGCCGTTCCATCGCACCTCGAGCGGCAGCGCCACGCGGCAATTGCGCCAGTGTTCGCCCAGCTCGTCCGGCGTGACCGCCACGGGTGCCACACTGCACGGCGGCTTGGCATTGATCCAGCCGAAACCCGTTTTCATTTCGATGGGTGCGAAGGTGCGCAGCGACCAGTCATTGATCTGGACCAGCAGCCGGATATGCCCGACAGCCTGCTCGGGCGTCAGCCCCATGGGAACCTGATCGACGATGATGCCGAACTCTCCCTCGAAGTCGATGCCGTGTTCCTCGGATGGCAGCGGCACGTCCTCGGTCGAGCTGAGGAAGGTATCGGACACGCCCTGGTACATCAGCGGACGTTCATGCACCACCGGCGCCATCTTGAACAGCTTCTGCATCAGGTGACTGTGGCTGTCATAGACCGAGCCGTCGAGCCATTGCCAGGCGCGTGGCAGTGGTGCCAGCGCGCGGGAAGGATCGAACGGTTCACCAGCACCGGCCTCGACCCGGGCGGCGAGCTCGCGCAACTTCGGCTCGGCCTTCTCCCAGCGTTCCAGGGCATCTTGCAGCGTCGCCGCGACCGGCGTCGCGGGCATGCAGCGCTGCAGGTCGCGACTGACGACGACCAGGGTGCCGTCGGGTGTGCCGTTGGGCAGGGTTGCGAGCTTCATGGGTGCTTTTCGGGCAGCGGCTTGCCCTCATGCTCGTAGGCTTTGGCCTCCGTGAGCACGAAAACAATCCTGCACACCGTGGTCGTGGAGGGGTTGCGCCACAGGTGCATGGTGCCGCGCTGGATCACGATGTCGCCCGGACCGATGCGCCGGGTCGCGCCGTCGTCCAGCTCCAGCTCGAGCTCACCCGAAATGACAATGCCGTAGTCGATGCTGTTGGTTCTGTGCATGGGTGACACGCCACCGGGCAGCGTATCCACCACGCGGATTACCGACCCGTTCTTGATCGTCAGCCCGGCATTGCGTTCGCGTCCGTCGGTGGTGTCGTTGTTGTCGACCGGGATGGTCGGTGCCGTCCATATCAGCGCGAACTCGGCATCCCCGGTCGGGATGCGTTGCGGGGCGAAGCGCTCGTCCGAACGGAACACAGCCTTTCCGTTGACGTCGTGCCCGGTGACGATACGGCGAACCGGTGGGAGTTTGTCGGCAGTCATTGGCTATCTCCATCTCTCTGATCGGAATTTCAGAACATCTCGAACAGATGCTGGCGCACCGATTCGAGGTGGCTGCGCATCATGTCCTGCGCCTTGCGGGGACTGTGTTCGCGGATGGCGGCGACGAGATTGCGATGCTCGTCATCGGTGGCGGCCTTGGGGCCCTTCATGGCTCCGAACACCTCGTCCATCCGCCGGCCCAGTCCGGTGCGGACCTGCGCGCGCAGGGTCTCATGGAGCCTCAGCAACAGCGCGTTGTGCGCGGCCTCCGCGATGAGGCGGTGCAGCTTTTCATCGAGGCGTCGCCAGTTCCGGAAGTCTCCGGCGACGGCCATGTCCGTCAGGCACTGCTCCATCGCAGCGACGTCGGCCGGCGTCGCGTGGATCGCAGCGCGAGCGGCCAGCGGCGGCTCGAGCAACAGCCGGGCGTCGATGATGTCATCGACACTGATCGATGCGGACCAGTCCGGATCATCCGCCTTCACCTGGCGTTCGCCGACGAAGGTGCCCTTGCCGACGTGGCGCCAGATCAGCCCCTCGTTCTCCAGGCGCTTCAGCATGGTTCGCAGCCGGCCGCGTGTAATGCCGAGCTCGTCGCCCAGTCGCGGCTCCGGCGGAAGACGTTCGATGCCGCTGCTCGCGGCGGCTTCCACATAGGCGCGCAGCCGGGTCAGGTCTTCATCCTCTTCCCGCATTGCTGCAGCCTGTTGCATCACGCCGGGTTGCGGCCGACGAAGAAGGCTTCGTCAGGGTCGCTGGTGGGGTTCATGCCGGCCGCCTGCTGGCCGCGGCGCAGTGCTGCCATATCGCGTGCGTACACGCGTGCCGTGGGATGACGCAGCGGGCCGCCGTTATAGCCCTGCAGCCACCCTTCATATTTCCACATCATGCGGTTGATGAGGCCGTTGCCGCCCTGCGGCACGCTGCCGAAAGCCTTTCGCGCGGCGTCCAGCTGGTGGAAGATCGCGGTCGCTTCGTCGAAGCGGCCCTGCTGAACCAGCTTGAAAACCTGCGGCAGGATCGGGCCGAAATAGGCCGAGAAATTGGTGCCGCAGAATGGCACCGGGATCAGCTGCGCCAGCGGCACATACTCATGTTCCAGCGGGAACGAGATCACCACCTCCTTGTGGAAGGCGCGATGAACCTCGATCGGTCCCATGATGTGCGGCGCACCGCCCTCCGCCTTGATGGCGGCGATGTTGGGGCAATCGTCGATCAGCCGACGCAGCAGCGGCACCGGCAGGTCGATCGGATCGAGCCGCGAGAAACCCCAGGTCGGGATCGGGAACAGCATGACCGCCAGATTGGTCGCGTCGCAGAACGCCTTGGTATAGGCATGGATGTCGTCGAGCGACTTCGGATGGAAGTAGGGGGGGTAGCCCAGCAGCACGAGTTCGGCGCCGGCCCGTTCCGCAAGTTTCACGGCCTCGATGTTGTCTTCGAGCGTGTTGAACACGGCGTGATGGACGATGAAGATGCGTGCCGCGGCCTGCTCGACCATGACCCGCACCGTCTGCTCATATTCCTCCAGCGTGATCGCCACCTCGGAGCAGGCCAGCGTGCCGACGAAGCCATGCCTGATCGTGGTCTCGACGTCGTGGCGGATGGCCTGCTCGTTGATGCGCTTGAAGTCGGCGGTCATGGTCGGGATCACCACGTTCGCCACACCCACCAGACGCTCACGCGCCCATTCCCGGGCTTCCTTTCGACTATAGCTGGCCATGCAACAGCTCCTTGATCAGCGCTTGGTTTCGAAGGTGATGGGCAGCGGCGTGGTGAGCCCTTGCTGCAACGCCTTGGTCAGGATCAGTTCGGCGACGACCACATCCTGCAAGCCGCCGCCCACCGATTTGAACATCGGCGCAACGGCCGCGCGCACGCGCGCGTCGAGCGCCCCGCTCATCAGGTCGGCGAGACTGAAAGCCTTGTCCTCGAAGGCCACGCCGGCCGTGCGGGCAGCGATCATGTCGCCGGTTTCATGCAGCACCTCTTCCAGCGCATCGCAGACGATGAGATCGCTGCGCGACACCACCGAGACATCGATCTCGCGCTGCTCGGGCACGGTCGAGCCGATCGACACCACCGCTGCGCCGGGTTCGAGCCAATCGCCGTACAGGATTGGCAACTCGCCGCGCGATCGCGCCGCGGCCAGCACCAGATCCGCGCCGACCACCGCTTCCTGCGCGCTGGCCGCCGGCCGCACGTTTACCTGCAGTTCGCCCGACAGCGTCTGCGCAAATTCGGCGCGGCGCGCCGGTGTGGGGCTGAACACCGTGAGGCTGGCCAGCGTACGCACGCTGGCGAAGGCGCGCGTGTGCATCGACGCCTCCAGTCCGCTGCCCAGCACCGCCAGGCGGACTGGCCGATCCGGCAGCAGGCGGTCAACCGCCGCGGCCGAGGTCGCGGCGGTCCGATAGGCCGTCACCCTGTTCGCGTCGACGAAGGCAGCGATGCGGCTGGTCTCGCGATCGAACAGCACGATCACATATTCGGCGCCGGGGGATTGCGCTGCGCCGTTCATGCCCATCAGCTTCGCGCCGAAATAGCGGCCGCCGGGCGGGATCGCCGGCAGCGTCCGCAGCCAGGAGCCCTGGTCTTTTGCAACGGTACGCGGCGGCGTGGCGGCCGGGCTCGATGGGCGCGAATACGCCGATTGCAGGGCGTCGACCGCATCCTTCCAGACGAAGACGCGTCGCACGACGTCGCCCGACACGAAGACCGGAGAAGAGCTCATTCCTTTCCCTCGACAGTTCCGCCACGGTGATTGGGCTGGGTCAATTCAATAATTGATGCTAACATTTTTGGCGTCGATGTCATGCATGGGATGGCACCATCGATTGCGTATTCACGTGGGCACACTCTGAACCTGGGCCTCGCAAAACATGATCCGTTTGTTCCGCGCCGTGGCGCTGTTTGAAGGTCTGACCGCACTCGCCCTGTTCCTCATCGCCATGCCGGTCAAGTACTGGCTCGGCAACCCGGCGCTGGTGCCGCCGGTGGGCATGACTCACGGCGTCGCTTTCCTGATCTACATCGCGGCGATGGCGATTGCACTTCCGGGACGGGGAGCGGGGCCGGTGGGCTGGTTGCGCACCACGTTCGCGGCGTTCATTCCGTTCGGCACCTTCCTCAATGACCGCTATCTGAAGCGTCTGCAAGGCAATGAGGTTGGTCAGGCACGCGGCAGTCTTATCGGGTAGCCAGCTGCTGCGCGCCCCAAACGATGTTGCGGCATTTGTAGGACAACGCCCCAATCTTTGCGTGATGCTTGGCGGATGCTGGACCGGCGCAGACACCCATAATAGGGTGCGCTCCCCAGACAGCGCCTGATGAACAACGCCACACCAGTTTCCGCCCGTCCCGTGCCCGGCAATCCCGACGACCTCACGCTGCGGATTTTTTTCCACAGCGTGCGCGACTACGCCATGCTGATGCTGGACCCGGACGGCTACATCATCAGCTGGAACACCGGTGCCGAGGTCATCAAGGGCTATCGCGCCGAGGAAATCATCGGTGCGCATTTCTCGCGCTTCTATCCGCAGGAGGCGCTGGAGCGCAAGCTGCCCGAACTGGAATTGAGGGTGGCCGCTGCGGAAGGCCGCTTCGAGGATGAGGGTTGGCGCGTCCGCAAGGACGGCTCGCAGTTCTGGGCCAATGTGGTCATCACGGCCATGCGCGACGAACAGGGCCGGCTGCTGGGCTTCGCCAAGCTGACCCGCGATCTCACCGTGCGGCGCAAACAGCAGGAACTGCTACGGCAGAGCGAAGAACGGCTGCGGCTGCTGATCGAGAGCGTCAAGGACTACGCCATCTTCATGCTGGACATCAACGGCATTGTCGCGACCTGGAATTCCGGCGCGCGCAACATCAATGGCTACGAAGCCGGGGAAATCATCGGCTCGCATCTGTCGCGGTTCTATCCGCCCGAGGCCGTCAAGGCCGGCTTCCCCGAAAACGAACTGCGCATCGCCACGCTGGAGGGCAAGTTCGAGGATGAGGGGTGGCGCGTGCGCAAGGATGGCACGCGCTTCTGGGCCAGCGCGATGGTAACCGCCATGCGCGATCCGTCCGGTACGCTGCTGGGCTTTTCCAAGATCACGCGTGACCTGACCGAACGGCGGCGGCACGAACAGGATCTGATGATCAGCGAGGAGCGCTTCCGCCTGCTGGTGGACGGTGTTACCGAATACTCGCTGATCATGCTGGACCGCAATGGCACCGTCAGCAGCTGGAACTCCGGCGCCGAGCGCATCCATGGCTATGCGGCCGCCGAGATCATCGGCCGGCATTTTTCGCGGCTGTATTCGGCAGAAGACATCGCCGACAACCGTCCCTGGCACGACCTGATGACGGCGCGTGACCTCGGCCGCACCACACAGGAGGGCTGGCGGGCCCGCCGCGATGGCACGCTGTTCTGGTGCAGTAATTCCATCACCGCGCTGTACGACGCCGAGGACAAGCTGTACGGCTTCGCCAAGGTGACGCAGGATCTGACGCAGCGCCGTCAGGCCGAGACGCTGGCCGACACCGCCCAGCGCATGCATGAGTTCATCGCCATGCTGGCGCACGAACTGCGCAATCCGATCGCGCCGATCCGCAATGCCGTGGCGTTGATGGGCCGCAAGGGCCTGCAGGATCCGGTGCTGGAAGCCATGCGGCAGATGATCGACCGGCAGAGTCTGCATCTGGCGCGCTTGCTCGACGATCTGCTGGATGTGAACCGCGTGGCTCGCGGCAAGATGAACGTCGAGAGACAGCCGGTGAATCTGTCCGAAGTGCTGATGCGCGCCATCGAGACCAGTCAGCCGCTGGTCGATGCGCAGCATCATCGGTTGTCGCACGATGTGCCCTCCACTCCGTTGCCGGTAAGCGGCGATGCGGTGCGACTGACGCAGGTCTTCATCAACCTGCTGAACAATGCCGCCAAGTACACGCCGCCGGGCGGTGCGATCGCCGTGCACGTCGCCGTGCACGGCAACGAGATCGAGGTGCGCGTGCGTGATACCGGCAAGGGGCTGGAGAAGCATCAGCTCGAGCAGGTGTTCGATCTGTTCGTGCAACTGGAACCCAATACGCATGATCAACAGGGCGGACTGGGTGTGGGGCTGGCGCTGGTGCGCCGCATCGTTGAACTGCACGCCGGCAGCGTGCGCGCCCTCAGCCAAGGACCGGGCCGCGGCAGCGAGTTCGTGGTGCGCCTGCCATTGGCGGGGCCCGCCTCATCGGCAGTGACGGAGGTATCCAGGCCGGTGCGCGATACGCAAGCCCGCTTGCGCGTATTGGTGGCCGACGACAATCGCGATGCCGCGGACAGCCTGCAGTTGCTGCTGGAAGCCATGGGGCACAGCGTGCATGTGGTGTATGACGGACGCGCTGCGCTGGCCGCTGCGCAGAGTTATGACCCGGAACTGGCATTGCTCGACATCGGTATGCCACATGTCAGCGGCTACGAAGTGGCGCGAACGCTGCGGCAGGGGCGTGGCAGCGCCGCGCCGCCATTGTTGGTGGCCATTACCGGCTGGGGTCAGGAAGCCGACCGGCAGCTGGCAAGCGAGGCCGGCTTCGATCGCCACTGCGCCAAGCCGATCAGCGAAGACACACTGCGAGCCATTCTGGCCGAGGCTGCTGCCATTTCAGCGCCGGCTTCTGCACCTCAACCGCCTCAGGCCGACGCATCGATGCCGGTTTAGCGCGCCGCTCCGCACTGCGGTAAGGTGCCGCCGGCCATGATTTCAATCTCCCTGTCCATGCAGCAGATGCTGTTTCTGCTGATCGTCGCCGGTGCGCTGTGGATATTCATTTCCGGCCGCATCCGCGTCGACGTGGGCGCGATGCTGATCGTCATCGCATTGGTGGTCACCGGCATCCTGACGCCCGAGCAGGCATTGTCGGGCTTTGCCAGCGAACCGGCGCTGATCGTGGTGTCGGCCTTCGTGCTGTCGGCCGGCATCAATGCCACCGGGCTTACCGAACGCGTTGGGGCGGCCATCGGTCATGGTGCCGGAGGCAGTGAATGGCGCGCCGTGCTGGTGGTGATGCCGGCGGTGGCGCTGATGGCGGCGTTTTCGCACCATCTGATGATCACCGCGATGATGATGCCCATCCTGATGAGGCTGGCGCGCGAAAAAAAGATGGCCACTTCGCGCCTGCTGATGCCCATGTCGCTGGCGGCCTCGCTGGGCACCACGCTGACACTGTTTTCAGCGCCGGCCTTCCTGCTGGCCGACAATCTGCTGAAGAACGCCGACCGGCCGGGACTGGGCATCTTCGGCATCACACCCATCGGCATCGCCATCGTGCTGCTGGGCATCGTCTACATGCTGGCCGTGCACTGGTTGCTGCCGCGGCGTGGCGAGAGTCCGGGCGAAGCCGAGTATCTGGCCCTCGACCGCTACTACACCGAGCTGTTGATCGAGCCGGACTCGCCGTGGGTGGGACGCAGTGTCGAGAGTTTCGAGATGAGGTTCGAAGGCCGCTTCCAGATTGTGGATCGGCGCCGCGACTCGGGACTGCGCTATCGCGAAAACGACGAGCCCTTCAACGCCGGCGACGTGCTGCTGGTGCGCGCCACGCCCGATGAGTTCGCATCGATTGCCAATGAGCCCGGGCTGGTGCTGCATGCCGTGGCCAAGTACGGCGAGCTGGGCGCGCCGCGTCGCGGCGCCGATACCGCCGCACCGCGCATGGTGCAGGTGGTGATAGCGCCGCGCTCCCCGTTCATCGGTCGCACCATCGGTGAAATCGATGTGTTGCGCACCATGCGCGTGGTGGTGGTCGGCCTGTGGCGCAAGGACTCCTGGCTCAGCGACCAGATTGCACGCGTGCGGCTGCAGGAAGGCGATGTGCTGGTGCTGTGGGGCAGGCCGGAGAGCTATGCCGAGATCGCCGTGAATCCGGGCTTCCTGATGATGGTGCCGTTCAACGCCCGCGAACTGCGCCGGCATCGCGCGCCGCTGGCGCTGGGCATACTGGCCGCGGTGGTGACGCTGGCGGCCACCGGTCTGCTGCCGGCGCATATTGCCTTTCTGGCCGGCGCGGTCGCCATGGTGGTGACACGCTGCGTGGGCCACGAACAGGCTTATCACGAGATCGACGTGCGCATCTACGTGATGATTGCCGGCGTCATACCGTTGGGCGCAGCGATGCAGCAGACCGGCACCGCCGATCTGCTGGCCGAGCAGCTGAGCTGGCTCACCGCGGGCTGGACACCGTTCACCACGCTGCTGGTGATGTTCTGGGCCGGCGCTTTGCTGACGCAGATCCTGTCGGATGCGGCCACCACGGTGTTGCTGGCACCGATCGCACTGGCCATGGCGCAGGGCATGGGGCTGGCGCCGGAACCCTTTGTGGTGTGCACGGCGCTCGGCGCCGTGGCCGCCTTCCTGACACCGCTGGGGCATCACGGCAATCTGCTGATCTTCAATGCCGGGCAGTATCGCTTCGGCGATTTTCTGCGCTTCGGCATTCCGCTGACCATCGGCATCAGTGTGGTCAGCGTGTGGATAGCGCGCTGGCTGTGGCTGGGCGGGCCGCTATGGCCCTGGGCCAGCTGAAGCGCTGACGCGCCAGATCGCATTGCCTACGTCATCGGCTACCAGCAACGCACCACGCCGGTCGATGGCTACGCCCACTGGCCGGCCTCGGGCCTGACCTTTCGCATCGAGAAAGCCGCCCAGCACCTCCACCGGCACTCCTTGCGGCTGCGCGCCTGCGAAGGCCACGAAGAGCACCCGATAGCCGGCGGGTTCGCTGCGGTTCCACGAGCCATGCTGGCCGATGAACATGCCATGCCTGAATGGCGCGGGCAGCGCCGCGCTGCCGGACCAGGCCAGGCCCAGTGAGGCTGTGTGCGCGCCGAGGGCATAGTCGGGCGTGAGTGCGCTGGCCACCAGTTCCGGGCGCTGCGGCGTGACGCGTTCATCCACATGCTGCCCGAAGTAGCTCCAGGGCCAGCCGTAGAAGCCGCCATTGCGCACCGAGGTCATGTAGTCCGGTACCAGATCGTCGCCCAGCTCATCGCGCTCGTTGACCGCCGTCCACAGCGCGCCACTGTCGGGCTGCCAGGCCAGACCCACCGGATTGCGCAGGCCGCTGGCGAACACACGCCGTGCGCCGGTGGCGATGTCCACTTCCAGAATCGCCGCGCGATCCTGTTCTGCTTCGAGACCGTTCTCGGCCGCATTGCTGTTCGAGCCGATGCCTGCATACAGCTTGCGGCCATCGGTGCTGGCGATCAGGCTCTTGGTCCAGTGATGATTGCGTTCGCCGCCGGGCAGATCGGCGAGCTTGCGCGGCGATGCGGTGATCTCCGTGTCGCCGTCATGGTAGGGGAAGGCCACGATGCTGTCGGTGTTGGCCACGTACAGCGTGTTGCCCACCAGCGCCATGCCGAACGGCGAGTGCAGGTTCTTCAGCAGCACGCTGCGCCGTTCCGCGCGGCCATCGCCGTCGGCATCGCGCAGCAGAGTGATGCGATCGGCGCTGGGCACGGCCGCACCGGCGCGCTGCATGAATCTCTTCATGAACCAGCCCCTGATGCCGCCGCCGCCGCTCCGGGCCGCGCGCACCGGTGCATTGGTTTCGGCCACCAGCACATCGCCATTGGGCAGCACGTACAGCCAGCGCGGATGATCGAGGTCACGCGCGAGGGCATTCACCTGCAGACCAGTGGCCGGCGAGGGCTTCTCATTGCCGCTCCAGCCGACCGGGTTGGCCACCTTGACGGTGGGGATGAGCTTGCGCTGTGGCGCCGGCAAGTTGGGTGAAGCACCAAAGCCGGCATCAGCGGTAGCGGCCCTGCCATCGCAGCCGGCGCCGATGATCGCGGCCACCGCAGTGACGGCCACGCACAGTGCATGCGGGGTTTTCGGATGATGGCGCATGAGGGAATTATCGCCGAGCGCTGCGCAATCTGTCGGTCGGTGTTGTCCTACCCGGCGTGCCTACAACAGACCCGGAACTGAGCCGACAGCGTCCCGGGGAATGGCGCGGCACAGTCGGCGACCATGCAACACGCCAACACCGTTACCTCCAGTGGCACTGACCGCCGACGGACGCGTGGCCGCCCGGGCCGCCGCCCCGACGCAGTGTCGCTGCTGAAGTCCGACCACAAGCAGGTCAAGGCCTGGTTCCGTGAGTTCGAGCGGGGCGGCTCGAGAAGCCGCAAGAACCAGCTCGCGCAGCGCATCTGCAATACGCTGAAGGTGCATACGCGCATCGAGGAAGAGATTTTCTATCCGGCCTTTCTGGCCGCCGGCATCGATCTGGCCATGCATCACGAGGCCGAGGTGGAACACGACACCGCCAAGGAACTGATCTCGGCCATCGAGAGCTTCGGACCGGAGCACGAATACTTTGAGGCGCGCATGAAAGTGCTGGCCGAATTGATCGCGCATCACATCAAGGAAGAAGAGCAGCGCGATGGCATGTTCGCCAAGGCGCGCGCCGGTGGACTGGACCTCAAACAGCTCGGTGAGCAATTGCGCCAGCGCAGGAACGAGCTGGAGGGCGATGGGCGGAGGGAATCGTGATGGCCAGCCGATACGGCAAGAAGGCGCAGCAGAAAGTCGAACGGGCAATGCACGAGCGCAAGGAAGGCACCCTGCGCAGCGGCCGTTCCGGCAAGAAGGTCACCAGCCGCAAGCAGGCCATCGCCATCGGCCTCTCCGAGGCGCGCCGCGCGGGCGCCAAGGTCCCGAAAAAGAAGAAGAAATCGACCCGCAGCCGTTGAGCCAAAACCCCCTTAACAGCCTCTTTTCCTGTGGTAGGATGCGCGCCCGCATGCGCCCGTAGCTCAGCTGGATAGAGTACTTGGCTACGAACCAAGGGGTCGGGAGTTCGAATCTCTCCGGGCGCGCCAAATGAAATGAAAAAGCCCACCTTGTGTGGGCTTTTTCATTTCATGCTCTCTTGGGGTTTGGTCTTTCGACTTTCACTTGGTGAAGGTCGGCGTGATCCCGGCCCCTATGCGGGGAGATTCCGGTCAAGCCATGAATGGCCGGATGAAAGTGAAATGCGTGATGTGTCGATACTCATCATGCGGCAACAAAATGACGCCGGGAAACCCCGGCTCGTTCACCGCATTGGGGAAGCCGTGCGGTTCGATGCACAGCCCGGCACGGGCCGGAAAATGCGCACTGCCGCGGTGAAGTTGCCCGCCGTCGTAGAACTGGATACCGGGCTGGTTGGTGCGGATCTGCAGCGTCAGGCCTGAATCACCACGCAGCTGAACGTCGCAGGCAGTGCGCTTGTTCAGAACGAAGTAATGATCGAAGCCGTCACGCACCTGCAGTTGCGGGTGCGGCGCCGCGTGCCGCGCACCGATGCGGGCAGGAGCGCGGAAGTCGAAGGGCGTGGCTGCCACCGCCAGGCGCTCACCGGTCGGAATGCCCTCGCGGGTGGTCTGCAGAAACCGGTCGGCGTCGATGTGCAGCGCATGGGCGTCGATGCGGGCGCCGGGCCCGTCCAGATTGAAGTAGGGATGCAGCGTGGGGTTGAATGGCGTCGGGCGCGTGGTGCGCGCCGTGATCGACACCGAGAACGAATACTCCGCCGTGATCGCCACTTCCATACGCACCGACAGCTCGCCCGGATAACCATCCTCGCCGTCCGGCGAACGATGTGTGAGCAACGCCATGGGCGTGGCCCCCTCGCTGGCGTCGGCGATGCGCCACAGCGCCTTGTTGAAGCCGTGCCGGCCGCCGTGCAGGTGATGCTGGCCTTCGTTGAGCGTCAATTGCAGGCGTTCGCTGCCGACAACGCCGGCACCGTTCGCGATGCGATTGGCGCAACGGCCGACGACGGCGCCCACATAGGCATTGTCGGCTTCGTAGTCCGCCAGCGTGCCGTAGCCCAGTACCGCGTTCCGAATGCGTCCCTGAGTGAGCGGCACTTCGACGACGCGCAGCACGGCGCCATATTCAAGCACTTCAAGGGCGAAGCCGCTGTGCGGGTGCTGCAGCCGGACCGCACAGACAGACCGGCCGTCCTGCAGGCATCCGAACGGACGAGTGTGGATGGGCATGTCGGCAGCTGCCAGCGACTAACCGTTCTCCCGCCGTGTGCGGAGCTGATCGAGCAATACAGCCGCGAGCAGGATCGAGCCGCGCGCCACGTACTGATAGAACGCGTCGACATTGGTCAGGTTCATGACGTTGTTCACCGTGCCCATGATGAGCACGCCGATCAGCACGCCGGAGATGGTGGCGCGGCCACCGGCCAGCGAGACACCGCCGAGCACGCAGGCGGAAATCACATCCAGCTCGAAGCTCTGCGCCGCATTCGGCTGGCCGCTGGTGATGCGTGACGCCAGGATGACGCCGGCGAGCGCCGTCACCACGCCCTGGATCAGGAAGATCAGCAGACGGTTGCGGTCCACGTTGATGCCGGCCAGCCGCGCGGCTTCGGGGTTGCCGCCGATGGCGAGGGCGTTGCGGCCGAACACGGTCTGGTTCAGCACGATGCCGAACACGACGAAACACAACGCCGTGATCCATACCGGCAGGGCAACGCCGAGCAGTGGGAGACTGCCGAGTGCGATGAAACCTTGGTTCGATACGCCGACCGCCTGGCCGTCGGAGACGATGAAACCGAGACCCCGCACGATCAGCATGGTGGCCAGCGTGGTGATCAGCGCATTGATGCGCAGATAGGCGATGACGGCGCCATTGAAGGCACCGATCAGTGCGCCACCCAGCAGGGCACCGACGATGGCGATCAGAACGCTGCCATACATGTTGAGGAGCGTCGCGCACAGCACGCCGGCGAACGCGACGATGGAACCGACCGACAGGTCGAAGTCGCGCGCGGCCAGGCACAGCATCATGGTGCAGGCCACCATGCCCACCTGCGACATGGACAGCGCCAGGCCCAGCATGTTGCGCAGGCTGAAGAAGTTGTCCACGGTGAACGACAGCACCGCAAAGGCGGCGAGGTACAGCAGCACCAGACTGTATTCGGCGAGCGCCGCAGGTGCGGTTCGTCCGTCATTGTTTTCTGTTTGCATGTGTCTCATCGTACGGCGATGCGCGCCGCCCCCAACTGGTCGCTGGGCAACGCCAGTTGCAATACTTTCTGTTCGCTGGCCGCGGCGCGCGGCAGCTCACCGCGAATGCGCCCCTGGTACATCACCACGATCCGGTCGCAGATGCCGAGTACTTCCGGCAGCTCGCTTGAGACGACTAGGACCGCGCAGCCGCGTTTGGCCAGCTCGTAGATCACGTGGTAAATCTCATGTTTGGCGCCGATGTCGATGCCGCGCGTGGGCTCATCCAGGATCACCACCTTGAGATGCGGCTCGCCGAGCCAGCGCGCCAGGATGACTTTCTGCTGGTTGCCGCCGGAGAGCAGCCGGATCGGCTGGCGGTGGCCTGGCGTCCTGATGCGCAGCCGGGCTATGTAGCTGTCGGCGTTATCGCGTTCGTGCGGCTTGTTGAGGAACAGCCGGGCACGCAAATGATGCCGACGCGAGCTCATGTTGATGTTCTCGGCCACCGAGCTGTGCGGCACGATGCCCTGTTCCTTGCGGTCTTCCGGGCACAGCACGATTCCGGCGTCGATGGCGTCGCGCGGCGAGCGCACGGTCAGTGCGGCTCCGTCGAGAACCAACGCGCCGCTGCGCTTGCGGTCGGCCCCGTAAACCAGTCGCATGAGTTCGGTGCGACCAGCGCCGACCAGACCGAAGAAGCCGACAATTTCACCGCGGCGTACCTCGAAGCTTGCCGGCTCGCGCAGCACGCCACCCGACAGATTCTGCACGCGCAGGCGCAGGTCGCCGAGCGGGCGCGGACGGTAGTCGTAGATGTCCGCAATGTCGCGCCCGATCATCTGGCTCACCAGCGTCTCGCGTGGCACCGTGCTTAGCTGCGCGTGGGTGGCGACCTTGCGACCATCGCGGACAATGGTGCAGGCATTGCACAGCGCATACAGTTCATCGAGACGATGTGAAATATAGATCAGCGTCTTGTTGCGTGCCTTCAGGTCGCGCACGATGCGAAACAGCACCTCGGTCTCGCCGTGCGACAGGCTGCTGGTCGGTTCATCAAGCGCGATGATGCGCGCATCCCGCATCAGGGCCCTGCAGATTTCCACCATCTGCCGTTGCGCGATGGACAGCGACGCCAGCCGGGCGTCCGGATCGAGATCCACGCCGAGCTCGCGCAGGCGCGCCACCGCATGAAGTCGCGCTGCCCGTCGCTGCACAAAGCCGTAGCGTTGCGGCAGGCGGCCGAGCAGCAGGTTTTCGGTGACGCTCAGATCGGCGACGTATTGCAGCTCCTGATGGATGATGGCGACACCGGCGGCAATGGCGGCAGCCGCGTTCTGGAACTGGCAGGCGATGCCGTCGATAAGAATGCGGCCGCCATCGGGACGGTACTGGCCGCCGAGAATCTTCAGCAGCGTGGACTTGCCGGCGCCGTTTTCGCCGAGCAGACCATGCACGCTGCCGGCATGCGCTTCGAACGACACGCCGTCGAGTGCCTTGACGCCGGGGAAGTGCTTGCGAATGTCTTCGAAGCGCAGTCCGCTCATTCCAGTTCCATCTGCGCGCGAACCTGCTGGTGGTTGGCGCGCGTCATCAGCGTGCCGCTGGTCAGCACCAGCGGCGGTGGTGGACGGTTATTCACGATCCATTCGTACATGTTGATTGAAGTCTCGTAGCCATGCCGCCTGGGGCTGATCAGAACCGTGCCGAAGAATGAGGTGGGTTGCGGCTTGGTGAATTCGTTCAGCGCCGAGCGGCTGCCACCGATACCCACAGCCAGCATCCGATCGGGGCCGATGCCACGGCCTTCGGCGGCACGCACGGCGCCGAGCGCAGCCTCGTCATTCAGGCCGAAGGCGATCCAGTGCGTATACCCGGGATGCGCGGTCATGGCGATGTCGGCAGCGTTGAAAGCGCTCTCGGTGTCGGTCTTCACCTGCGCTGCCTCGATGACATTGGTCTGCGGAAGGCCTGCGGCAAGTAATGCTTCGACCGTGCCGCGGGCGCGCTCGCGCGCAGTCGGCAGCTGATCGTAGGCAATGCGGATGGCGCCCACCTCGGCCATGTTCCAGCCGCGGACCTTCATTTCGCCCACCAGCGATTCACCGGCGAGCTTGCCGATCTCGTGGGCCGAGATGCCCATGTGCGGTGTTGATTCGATTTCGCGGCCGCTGCCGTCGACCAGCCGATCGTCCACTGACATGAGTTTGAGGCCAGCCGAC
>JAIBJM010000098.1 GCA_020029535.1 Gammaproteobacteria bacterium
CCGCAGACCTCAAGCAGCCTACCCGGAAGCACGCGCAGGCACGCGCTGCGATATTGCTATCGCGACTTCCCTATTTGGCCTTGCTCCAGGTGGGGTTTGCCGTGCCGTTGCTGTTGCCAGCCACGCGGTGCGCTCTTACCGCACCCTTTCACCCTTGCCAGCGCTTGCGCGCTTCGGCGGTTTACTTTCTGTTGCACTTTCCGTGGGCTCACGCCCCCCAGGTGTTACCTGGCACCCTGCCCGCCGAGCCCGGACTTTCCTCCACCGCTTGCGCGGCAGCGACTGTCTGGCCGGCTCTCCGCCGTGCACCATACGGATCGCGCCGCGATAACTCAATCCTTCGACGGCTCACGGCCAGCCAGCTGCATGGCCATCTGATAGGCCGTTTCGCGTGGCACTTCAGCCAGTTTCGCGGCAATGGATGCCGCGCGCGCCGGCGGCAGTTCTTTCAACAGCAGGGGCAGCGCGCGGCCCAGCAGAGCCATGTCGCCCTGTTCGGAAACGGCGGCGCCGGCAATCACCAGCACGATCTCGCCGCGCGCCAGATTGGCGTCGGTCTCCGCCATTGCCACCAGCTGCCCGATCGAACCACGGTAGATGCTTTCATGCGCCTTGGTCAGCTCACGTGCCACCACGGCCTGTCGTTCCGCGCCGAAAACAGTCAGCAGATCTTTCAGTGTGTCGAGGATGCGATGCGGCGCCTCGAACAACACCAGCGTGCGCGTTTCAATGGACAACACCTGCAATTGCTGCCGGCGCTGTGCAGCGCGCGCCGACAGAAACCCTTCAAAGACGAAGTTGTCAGTGGGCAGTCCTGCCACCGACAGCGCCGCGGTAATGGCCGAAGGCCCGGGAATGGCGCGCACGCTGATGCCGGCGGATGCCGCTGCGGAGACCAGCAGATAGCCGGGATCGGACAACAGTGGCGTGCCCGCGTCGCTGATCAGCGCAATGCGCTCGCCATTGCGCATGCGGGTCAGCAGCGCTGCAATGCGCTGCGTCTCGTTGTGTTCATGCAGCGAAATCATCGGCCGCGACAGGCCCGCGGCCGCCAGTAATTGCGCGCTGTGGCGGGTATCCTCGGCCGCCACCAGATCGGCCGCCGCCAGCGCGGCCAGCGCGCGCGGCGACAGATCGCCCAAATTGCCGATTGGCGTCGCAATTACATCAAGTCCACCGCCACTGCCAGCCACTATAATCTCCCCTTCAAACAACTAGCTTGCCGAGCGACACCTACCGCATGCAACTGAAGCCGATGCAATCCCGGATCGTGGCCGCACTGCTGCTGACATTGAGCGCCGGCTGCGTGGGTCTGCAACAGCCCGATTTTCCTGCCGCCACGCCTGCGCCCAGTTCGGAACGGGCGCAGGCGCTGCTGGCGCGTGGCGATCATGCGCAGGCTGCTGCCATGTATGAAGCACTGGCGATGCGCGCTGCCGCCGGCGAGCGCAATGCACTGTTGCTGACTGCCGCCCGCTCCTGGCTGAATGCCACGCGCACGACCGATGCGGCGCGCGTGCTGGGTCTGCTGGGCACCGGGCTGAGCACCGATCAGACCACACAGCGCCGCATCCTCGATGCCGAGATCGCGCTGGCCAATGGCCAGGCGCAGCAGGCATGGACGCGCATCGCCGCAGTACCGGAACCCGCCGGTGGCGCACAAGCCATCGGATACCTGGATGCGCGCATGCGCATCGCCGTGGCGGCGGCGCGTCCCGTCGACGCGGTGCGCGCCGAGATTGCGGCCGAGCGTCACGCTGCCGATGCAACCCAGCGCAGTCGTCTGCGCAGCCAGCTGCTGGCGCAGCTGCGGGTGGCGCGCGAGCGCGGCGTCAAGCTGGAACCTGCCACCAGCCAGGATGGCGTGGTGCGCGGCTGGCTCGACCTGGGCGCCATCGCCGGCAATGTCCGCGGCGTTTCGCTGACCAGCAGCTCCGAAGCCCAGCGCTGGCGGGCCCGCTATCCGGGGCATCCGGCCACCGAGCTGTTGAATGAAGCATTGCCGCCCTCACTGAGCAGCACCGGCCTGCCCAACAGCATTGCATTGCTGCTGCCGGTGTCGCGCAGCGACGCGCAGCTGGTCCGCGACGGTTTCCGCTATGCCATCGAGCAGCTGCCTGTGGAATCGCGACCAACGTTGCGCATCTACGATACGACCACGGCGCCGGTGGCCGGCCTGCTGCTGCAGGCGCGTGCCGAAGGGGCGCAGTTCATCGTCGGCCCGCTGACGCGCGAAGAAGTCACCGCCGCGGCCGAAGCCGGCACGCCGCCGGCACCGATGCTGGCATTGAATTTCCTGGCCGGTGATCGCGGTGGCCCCAACGGCTTCTATCAGTTCGCCCTTTCGCCCGAAGACGAAGCGCGCGCCGTGGCACGGCGCATTCTGGCCAGCGGGCAACGCCGAGGCGTCGCCATCGCACCCACCGGTGACTGGGGCAACCGCGTGCTGGCTGCCTTCACTCAGGAGCTGCAGGCGGGCCGGGGCGTGCTGCTGGCGCAGGCCAGTTACGACCCCAGCACGCACGATTACGGCGAGCAGATCAAACTGATACTGGGCACTGCCGACAGCGAGGCGCGCCTCAGGCGCGTGCAGGCCGTGACCGGCGGCAAACTGGAATTTGAACCGCGGCGCCGCACCGATCTCGATTTCATCTTTGCGCCCGGCATGTCCACCAATGCACGCCTGCTGCGGCCGCAGCTGCGTTTCCACTACGCCGGGGCTGTGCCGATCTACGCCACGTCGGCCGCGTTTGTGCCGGGAGCCGGCCCCTCGAACCGTGATCTGGAGGGCGTCATCTTCCCCGACATGCCCTGGCTGCTGCCCGATGGCACCGTGGCATCGCTGAAGCAGGACGCCGCGCAGTCAGCGGGCAGCGGCTGGGACACGCGGCTGTTTGCCTTCGGCTACGACTCTTGCCAGCTGGCGCTGGCCATCGCCGGCTCAGGCGGCGATCCGCGCCGCGTGCTGGTCTCCGGCCTGACCGGCCAGCTCAGCGTCGATCAGGGCGGACGCGTGCGCCGCGATCTGCAATGGGCCCGCATCAGCGGCGGCGAGCCCCAGCTGCTGGGAGCGCCGGCTGCCCCGAACTGAGTCATGGACCGGCGTCAGATCGGCATCGACGCCGAGCAGCGCGCCGCAGAGTTCCTGACCACGGCGGGGCTGCGCATCCTGACGCGCAACTATCGTTGTCGGCTCGGCGAACTGGATATCGTGGCGCGGCACGACGCGATGCTGGTCATTGCCGAGGTGCGCTGCCGTTCACGCAGCGACTATGGGGGCGCCGCAGCCAGTGTCACGCCGGCCAAGCAACGCCGCATCATCCTGACAACCCGTCACCTGCTGATGTGTCGCCCCGCGCTGGCACAGCTGTCGATCCGCTTCGACGTGCTGGCTGTCAGCGCCGACCAGATCGACTGGCTGCGCGGCGCGTTTACCGCGTACTGAGGGTTCGAAGACTTTCAATGGCACAGCCCTCGTCGTGGGGTCAATCGAGCATAGTTGCCGATGCAGGCTTTCCGAATCCGACTCGGCGCTGGCGGGATGCGCCGATCTACTTGACCACCTTGAAACGCGCCCGGCGCGATTCCGCCGAGTCAGGCCCGACCGGCGCAGCGGGCGGCGTCACCGGTTCGCCCGGCGGCGGCGCCTCGGGCCCGGACTCGTTGAACACCATGCCTTCGCCGGTTTCGCGGGCGTAGATGCCCAGCACCGCGTTCATCGGCACGTGCACGTGATGCACGATCCCGCCAAAACGCGCATCGAATTCGACGCAATGATTCTGCAACTGCAGGCGCTGCGTGGCGCTCATCGAAACGTTCAGCACGATCTTGCCGTCCTTGACGTAGGCGGCAGGCACCTGGGCATCCGGGTGGGTGGCATCGACGATCAGATGCGGCGTGTATCCCGCATCGATCATCCACTCATGCATGGCGCGCAGCAGATACGGTCGGCGCGACGGAGTGCCGCCGGCCGGCGTCGCCTCGGTCATGCGGCATTGCCCATGGCCTGTTCGACATCGGACAGACTGGCGCGGAATGCGGGCCGCGACAGCATGGCGGTGGCATAGCGGCTCAGCGCCTGAGCCTGCGGCGGCAGTTCGATTTCGTAGTGACGCAGGCGCCACAGGATGGGCGCGATGGTCGCGTCCACCATCGAGTATTCGTCGCCGAGGAAGAACGGCTTGATCTTGAAGATGTCGGCGCTCTGCAGGATGGTCTCGCGCAGCTCCTTCTTCAGCTGCGCCTGGTGCTTGCGATCGGTCTCGCGGTCGATACGCGCTGCCAGTTCGTACCAGTCGCGCTCGACGCGATACAGCGCCAGCCGGAACTGCGCGCGCATCACCGGGTCCACCGGCATCAGCGGCGGATGCGGAAAGCGTTCGTCGATGTAAGCCATGATGACCCGTGCGTCGTACAGCACCAGGTCGCGATCCACCAGCGTCGGCAGGCTGTGATAGGGGTTCAGGTCGAGCAGATCCTCGGGGTATCTGCCACGCACCACACTGATCACATCGATATCGATGCCTTTTTCAGCCAGCACGATCCGCGTGCGATGGCTCTGCGGCTCATCCGGCGCTGAAAACAGGGTCATCACGGCCCGCCGACTCGCCACCTGCTCACTCCCCGGCCCCGCGGCCACATCGATACGTCAGTGAACGTCCTTCCAGTATTCCTTCTTCAGCAACCAGGTCATCCAGGTCAACGCCAGCAGGAACAGCACCACCCACACGCCAATCTGGCGACGCGCAACCTGGGTGGGCTCGCCAACGTAGTCCAGGAAGTTAACGGTATCACGCACGAAGCTGTCGAACTGGGCTGGCGTCAGCAGACCCGGCGTGCTCAGCTCGAAGTGCGAGAATTCCTTCACCACCACCTTCCTGCCGTCGACCACGCTCTCGACTTCCTTGAACACCGCCTCCTGCACTCCGCCCAGGTCGGACAGGATGGCCGGCATTGCTGCGCCGTCCAGCTGCAGGTTGTTGGCATTCGTCGGGCGGCTCGGATCGACATAGAAGGTCTTCAGGAAGCGGTACACATAGTCGCCACCGCCGTGGCGCGCGCGCGTGATCAGCGACAGGTCCGGCGGCTCCTTGCCGAACCAGTTGGTGGCATCCGCCGGCGACAGCCCGCCGGCAACAATGTAGTCGGCGGCCTTGGCATCCGGCGGCAGGATGAACTGCTGCAACTGCTCGGTGGAAATCTTCAGGTCTTCGGCCATGCGCGAATAGCGCATGTACTTCAGCGAATGGCAGCTGGCGCAGTAGGCAAAGAAATTGCGCGCGCCACGCTGCAGCGAGGACAGGTTGCTGACTTCATTGCCCGCATGCCAGGAATGCCAGTCGACGTGCTCCGCTTCGCCTTCATGCGCGGCCTCGGCTCCAGCGGCAACAGGCTCTTCAGTAGCGCCCGCCAGCGAAGGACCGGTCAGCAACAGCAACAGGGCCAGAAGCAGCTTACTCATGATGGAACGTTACTCTCTGCGGAACCGGCTTCACGCGATCCCAGCGCGTGTAGAACGGCATCAGGACGAAAAAGGCGAAATAGCTCGCGGTAAAGATGCGGGCCAGCAGCACATACAGGCCCTCGGCCGGCTGCAGGCCCAGATACATCAAGGCCAGGAAGGAGACGACGAACAACGCCAGGAAGCCGCGGCAGAGCCAACCGCGATAGCGCACCGACTTCACCGGCGAACGGTCCAGCCAGGGCAGGAAGAACCACGCCAGGATGGACAGCAGCATCAGCAGCGCGCCCATCTTCTGGTCCGGCACCGCACGCAGGATGGCGTAGAAGGGCGTGAAGTACCACGAAGGCGCGATGTGTTCGGGCGTCGACAACGGATTGGCCGGCTCGAAATTCGGCGTCTCGAGGAACAACCCGCCGAAGGTGGGCACGAAGAACACCACGATGCAGAACAGGATCAGGAACACGCCGACGCCGACGATGTCCTTGATCGTGTAGTAAGGATGGAACGGGATGCCGTCCAGCGGCTTGCCGTCCGGACCCTTGTGCTCCTTGATTTCAATACCGTCAGGGTTGTTGGACCCCACCTGGCGCAAGGCCACCAGGTGCAGGGTGACCAGCAGAATGATGGCCAGCGGCACCGCGACGACATGCAGCGCAAAGAAGCGGTTCAGCGTCGAATCGGCAATGCCGTAGTCGCCGCGGATCCATTCCACCAGCCCCGGTCCGAACACCGGAATGGTGCTGAACAGATTG
>JAIBJM010000043.1 GCA_020029535.1 Gammaproteobacteria bacterium
CATCACCTTCGTCAGCGCCGCCGTCAACGTCGTCTTGCCATGGTCCACGTGACCAATCGTCCCAACGTTCACGTGCGGCTTGTTGCGTTCAAACTTTTCTTTGGACATGACGATCAATTCCTCTTTGACACACTGGAGCCCACGACCGGAATCGAACCGGTGACCTCGTCCTTACCAAGGACGTGCTCTACCGACTGAGCTACGTGGGCAACCGGTCCCTAAAAACTTTGCGATCCGTACCTTTGGCCACACGCGCAGATGGAGCGGGTAGTGGGAATCGAACCCACGTCATCAGCTTGGAAGGCTGAGGTTCTACCATTGAACTACACCCGCCGACCTTGCCATTACCGCTACTGCATCCACCGACATGAATCCGATCCCGACACTTCTGGTGGAGGGGGTAGGATTCGAACCTACGAAGGCGTGAGCCGGCAGATTTACAGTCTGCTCCCGTTGGCCGCTTGGGTACCCCTCCCGGGAAAAAACGAGCCGCGTATTCTGATTTCGCGATGAAATCGACGTCAACCATGCCGAGGTCGTCCAGCAGCACCCTGATCTGAAGGTCGTAGACCCCATTCATGTAGGTCACTTTGTAGGACCAGGACCGGGGTTGATCGGGGCGCAAACCGTCTATCTCCCTGGCCAGACCGTCAGCCTCGACCCGTGAAAACCCACCGCTGAAGGGGCGCGCCACCTGACGAAGGAGACCGGCTACCTGCTTCAGCTCAAGGCTGCTGGTGATTCGGGCCGAATCCGCGCCGGAAACGGGTTGAATCGATGCAGATAGGCACAAAATCAGAAAAAATGTCACCAGAATCCGCCACCGACGGATTCTGAAATCAGCGCCCGATTGCCTATTCATTCGAGGATGATAACAGCTTGGCCTCCGTGACCCCGAGATGCTGCCACTGTCCCGGTTTCAATCCTGACGGCAACACGATCGGGCCGAAGCGCACCCTGCTTAGCCGGCTTACTTCGTACCCGACGGCGGACCACATCCGGCGCACCTCGCGGTTACGACCCTCATGAAGCACCACCCTGAACCAGCTGTGACTACCGCTGCGCCCGCCCGCCTCGATTCGATTGAAGCGCGCGGGCCCATCCTCCAGCTCCACTCCGCGCTGCAGCTGATCGATCACAGCGGCCACGGGAATACCCGCAACCCTTACCAGATACTCGCGTTCAATCTGCGAGGACGGATGCATCAAACGGTTGGCGAGCGCCCCGTCGGTGGTGAAGAGCAGCAAACCCGTGGTGTTGAAGTCCAGTCGCCCAACGACGATCCAGCGACCCGCCGATGGTCGCGGCAGACGGTCAAAAACTGTGGGCCTGCCATCGGGATCGCTGCGCGTCGTCACCTCGCCAGCAGGCTTGTTGTAGATGAGGATCTCGCTGGCGACCGCACCTTCTGTCGACAACAAGACGCCATCAAGACAGATTTGATCGGCGACTTCGGCGCGATCACCAAGCTGCGCAATGCGTCCGTTTACAGCGACCCGTCCCGCGGCTATCCAGGCTTCGATCTGACGACGCGACCCATGGCCCGCATTAGCAAGCAGTTTTTGCAGTCGCTCGGACATTGGCGTCCCGGCTTCAGCGTATCGGCAGCGATATCTTCCGGAACAACTCCGCCTGCGCTTCGACATCCCGCGCTTCAAGCGCGCGGTCCACCAATCGACGCGTCAGATGCGGTCCGAACAGCTGAATGAAGTCATAGGCGAAGTTGCGCAACAGCGTTCCGCGCCTGAACCCGATCCAGGTGGTATGGATCGGAAATAGATGCGAGGCATCGAGAACTGCCAGATCGCCATCATTCGCCGCCTCAATGGCCACGCTGGCAACAATGCCCACACCCAGCCCAAGACGAACATAGGTCTTGATGACGTCCGAATCGCGCGCGGTCAGCGCAACCTTGGGCACCATTCCTTCGCGTGCGAATACCGTATGCAGCGAGGAAGCGCCGGTGAAACTGAACACATAGCTGATCAGCGAATACTGCGCGAGATCCTTGATCGTCAGCTTGCTGACCCGCGCCAGCGGATGATGCTTGGGAACGATGACCTGGCGGGTCCAGCGATAGACCGGGAGCAATACCAGGCCGGGGAACAGGCCGTCGGAGCCGGTCGCAATCGCCAGCTGCACCCGATCCGCCGCCACCATCTCGGCGATCTGCTCCGAGGTACCCTGGTGAAGGTGCAGTTCTACTTCGGGATAACGCTCCCGGAATGCTCTGACCACCTGTGGCAATACGTAACGCGCCTGTGTATGCGTGGTGGCAATGGACAAGGTACCGCGACTGTCCTGGTTCAGGTCAGCCGCCACCGCCTTGAGGCTTTCAATTTCAGCCAGCGCGCGCGTGGCGTACTCAAGCACACGAGCTCCATGCGCAGTCACCCTGGAAAAGGCCCGCCCTTCGCGAACGAACAGGTCGAAGCCCAATTCCCGCTCCAGGGCCTTCAATGCCCGGCTGATTGCCGGCTGCGATGTGCCCAAAGCCGAAGCTGCCTGGGTGACCGATAGCCCGTGACGCGCGATCGCAACCGCGTATTGCAGTTGGTGAAAATTCATATGGATATCATAACAATGCGTTATCAGCCGATGGCCATTTATTTATCGCTTGCCCGGCAGGCCCAGAATAGAGTGCCGCCATGATTTACGACGACATTCTCGGCACTATTGGCCGCACCCCCGTAGTCCGCATTCAGCGTCTCAGCCCGCAAGGTGTGACGATGTATGTGAAATGCGAGTTCTTCAACCCGATGTCGTCGGTGAAGGATCGTCTGGCCATTGCCATCATTGAAGATGCGGAACGTCGCGGCGAACTGAAGCCCGGCCAGACTGTCATTGAAGCCACTTCAGGCAATACCGGCATTGCGCTGGCCATGGTGTGTGCGGCAAAGGGTTACCCGTTTGTCGCCGTCATGGTCGAGACCTTCTCAGTCGAGCGCCGCAAGATCATGCGCATGCTGGGTGCGCGGGTCATTTTGACGCCGGCGGCCGAACGCGGTACCGGCATGGTGCGCAAGGCAGCAGAGCTGGCCAAGAACAATGGCTGGTTTCTGGCGCGCCAATTCGAAAATCAGGCCAATCCTGCCTATCACCGCAACACCACCGGTCCCGAGATCCTGTCGGACTTTGCCGGCAAACGGCTCGACGCCTTTGTTACCGGCTGGGGCACCGGCGGTACCTTGACGGGTGCCGGTGAAATGATCCGCCTGGCCAGGCCCGATGTGCGCATCGTTGCCACGGAGCCGGAAAGCGCTGCATTGCTGTCGGGAAAGCCGTTCGCCCCGCACAAGATCCAGGGCTGGACGCCGGATTTCGTGCCTGCCGTCCTGAATCGCAACGTGCCCGACCGGATCGTGACAGTCACCGATGCCGAGGCCATCGAAACTGCGCGCACCCTGGCCCGCAAGGAAGGAATTTTCTGCGGTATCTCTTCGGGCGGCACGTTCGCGGCTGCGCTGAAGGTCGCCCGCGAATCAGAACCAGGCTCGGTCATTCTGGCCATGCTGCCGGACACCGGCGAGCGATACCTTTCTACCGCACTGTTCGAGGGGATTCCGGATGGCTCCGACTCAGAGACCTGAGATGCGGGCCTTCGAAGCGCCTCGCGAGGCCGAAAACCTCCAACCTTTGACGGTGCCGTTGCCTAGCCCGTTCGCGCTCTACCGTGGCGGACAGCTGCATAATGCCCGTATCGCCTATGAAAGCTGGGGCACGCTGAACGCGACTCGCGACAACGCGATCCTGCTGTTCACCGGCCTTTCACCGTCGGCGCATGCCGCCGCCTCGGAGCGCAACCCCAGCCCCGGCTGGTGGCAGAAAATGATCGGGCCGGCGTTGGCCATCGATACCAGCCGCTACTTCGTCATGTGCGTCAACTCGCTGGGCAGCTGTTTCGGTTCGACTGGGCCGGCATCGGTGGATCCTGCCACCGGACAACGCTACCGGCTCGAGTTCCCCGAAATCGCAGTGGAGGACATAGCTCGCGCCGGATATGAGGCCGCCAGGGCATTGGGCATCGACAAGCTGCATGCGGTAGTTGGCGCATCGCTGGGCGGCATGGTGGTAACGGCATTCGCCGCCTTGGTACCGGACGGCGCGCGGCGCGTCGTCAGCATTTCAGGCTCGCCAGCCGCCTCGCCCTTCGCCATTGCGCTGCGTTCGGTGCAGCGCGAATCGATACTCCGCGATCCCGACTGGCAGGGTGGCAACTATTCTCCGGAACGGCCTCCGCGTAATGGCATGCGTCTGGCACGCAAGCTGGGGACGATCACCTATCGCTCGGCCACCGAATGGCGCCAGCGCTTTGGCCGCAAGCCGCTGGAAGGCAATCCGCTGCGTGCCAGTCCCTTCGCCCCCCGATTTGCCGTCGAGGCCTATCTGGAATCGCAGGCCGAGCGCTTCACCCGGATATTCGACCCCAATTGCTATCTGTATCTGTCCCGCGCCATGGATCGTTTCGACCTGTCGGAGCACGGCGGGTCTGCGAACGCCGCCCTGGCGAGCTCGCGCGCGGAACGCGCCCTGGTCATCGGCGTGGAAAGCGACATGCTGTTCCCGATCCATGAACAGGCGGCCATCGCCGACGCCTTCAAGTCCGCGGGTGTGCCCACCCGTTTCGCGCGGCTGCCGTCCCTGGAAGGGCACGACGCCTTCCTAGTGGATATCCCACGCTTCGACGCCGAAATCCGCGCGTTTTTGAGCTGACCCGCCCTCTTCAGCCCTTTTAATTGGGGCTAGGCAAGGCCATTTCCCATCTCCCGCGCCGCCCGGCATGGCCGGAATCGCGGTCGTCTTCACATTCCAGACCGCTCATCAGTTGTTAACAGCAAACTCTGTTGCGTAGCAAACCGTTTGTTGTACTATAAGGTCGTCTAACGAACTATTTGTTAGACGCACTTAACAGGAGCCCCTGCCGGGGGAAACGACGATGAACACCTTGCACTTGAATTCACTGGAAGTTGCCGCACGGAGTGGTGACAAGTCAGTAGCTGTTCCGGTGCTGCAGCCTCTGGCCGCCTATGCTGCTGCCCGCCCGGACCCGTCGGTGGCGCGCGGCCAGCGTCGGCGCTTCAGCGCGACGCGCGCGTTTTCGGGCGACCCGGGTTTCAGGCCCTTCCGGGTCTTCTGAGAATCTGAGAGTGATCGCTGGCTGCAGTGCAGCCAGCAATCCTTCGCTCAACGCCAGCATCCGTCGGAGGCAGCTGGCGTCTTTGTGCCCTGATGATTGATTGAAAAGGTCTGACAGGCTGCAATATCTTCGGCCTGCCCACCGGTCGCAGCAGCTCGCGCCGTGTACGTAGTATCTGTCGCATCCAGAAAGCTGATCACGTAGAACCCGCCTAGTGTCGTATTGCCGGTTCCCAAGGCAATCCCGAGACCACCGGGAGGTGCAGCGGTTATTTCCGCTTCGGTGGCATATCGATTGTTCTGCAGGAAAAACTTTTCCTGAGCGACCTGTATCTGCAGCAACGTCGTCATGGCGTCGGTCCGATTCGCGCGCAGCATGTAGCGCCGATAGGAAGTCACCGAGATGGACGCCAGGATGGCAATTACCACCACAACGATCATCAACTCAATCAACGTAACGCCCCGCGAATAGCGCAATACCCTAGGCTTCCAACGGTTCATGGCTTACTCCCCGCTGGCATCACGCCAGTAAGTCTTCCGCAGATTGCGACAACCTTGGCAGACCGCGACCACCTCAGGCCCTGACATCAAGACCACGTCGCCACTTTGCTCGGCCGGGAACAGCAACGACACTCCAGGTGAGATGCCGCCCTGGCCCAAGTCGGCGCTGCGTTCATCGATCGTGATATTACTGTCACCGTTGCGGTCAGTTGCCGGCGCGCCTGTAAATACGCTCACCGCATAGATGCGATTGCTGCCCGAGCCTATCGCAGCCGTACAGGGATCATCGTTGTCCTCTGCCGGCATGGTTTCCGGCGAATAACTGGTGAAATAGATGATGTTGTCCAGCGTACGAGCCGCTGTCAGTACTTTTTCACCCTGATCCAGCTCCAGATCCAGCACCCAGCCGGACTTGTCTTCGAACATTGCCGAGGTGGGCTGCAGAGTACTGGTGATATTCAGGAGATCTGTCATACCAATCAGCGGCAAGTCGTCGTAGGCATCCTGATTAAGCTGCACAAAGGGATTGGTGTCCCACAGACTGAACAGCTTGTCATCCACTTCCTTGTTCAGCGGATGGCCGCGATAGCCTGAACCAATCGCCAGATTGATGTAAGGGGCCTTGCCGGGCACCTGAATCAGCGCGGCGTCTACCGGCGCGTAAAAACGGCGTGTTTCACTCATCTGATGAGTATCGCTCTCCTTGGTACCCAGCGACGCCAGCACTCCGCCAGTCACCAGGGTGCCCTCATCCTCCTCGTTGTGGATGTCGAAACGCCACACCTGCGCGGCCATGTCACCCACATACATACGGTCCGCATACCCATCGTTATCCACATCCAGCACCGTTACCGCACTGGGAATGGAATGCGTCATGCGGGCGTCCTGGAAATCTGTTCCGCTCGCGCCGGCACTCCACAACAGCTCCCCATCCTTCGCGTCGACCATGTAGATATGGGCCCCGACATCGTCGGAGGTGTTGTACGAATAGCCGTCCTCATCCGGATCGTAGCCGCCGCCGAAGATCAGCACGAACTTCTGTTCGCTGGCCTGACCCGATCCATCGCCTATCTTGACCCGCGCAATCGAGGGCGGAGACCAGGTTTGGCCTACCCCGGGCAGATCAGACGACGACAGACTCCACATAAACCGGGGCGCAGTCTTGTCCGTCACATCGAGAGCATAGTAGCGGCTGACATTCCGGTTTCTGCCAGTACTGAAATACAGCATCACCCTGTCGCCATCAGTCGGCTCGACTCTGCCATCGCGATCAATGTCGTACTTGATCACGCGCACCGGCCCATCCAATCCGTAGTGCTTTGTCGTGGTCTCGGCGTTGGTATAGAGATGCTGCAGATCCGGCAGCATCTCCTTCGGGATATAGCTCCACAATTCACTTCCGCTGGAATTCAGATCGGTTCCGTCCGGCGCGGCCGTGGCATCGATGGCATGAAGGTAGCCATCGTTGGTGGTCACATAGATTACGGTTTCATAACCGGTGCTCCCCGCAACGCCGGCGCCGTAGATGACAACACCAGGCTCACTGTGCACCGGATCGCCTATCTGATTCCGGGCATCATCGACAGCGCTGTCCTCATCTTCGTCACGCGGGTCGAAACCGCGAGCCCAAGCAACCAAGTTCTCCCAGGTTGGCGAACCACTGACGCGAGCCAGCACAGTGTCGGCATTCGTTGCAGTAATGGCGGTTTGAATGGCTTCAAGACTCTGGCCGCTGGTCGGCCGGTCCGCACCAAGGTAGGTATACACAATGCGACTATCGGGGGCGGGCAGCTTGTTGGCGGCGCCTCCCAATGCCACGTCCGCTCCATCGACAACGTCGCTCCAATAGCTGGTCGCTGAGTCCTTGAAGAAGCCGGTTGCGGGATCGACAGCAGATACATTGGATGGCACTTTGGCCCGCACTTCCTCGTTGACCATGCGGTACTTCTTGACGTTGCCAATCCACCGGTAAGTAGACGACGGCAGGAACACCGAGACATACAGATCATCGAGTGTCTGTGTCCGGTTGAACGCGTTGACCGCCACGGTCGGCGCCGAGAATAGAGTGGCAGATTGTTCGGCAATATCGGCAGCGATGGTGTCAAACGCGCTCGCCAGCGCGCTGGAATTCGCGGCGCGGAAGGCCTGGCCGCCTGCCCGCTCTGCCGCATTCTCAAGCTTGGTGAAATAGGCGTTGAGATCCGCATCGTCTTCGGCTCCAAAGCCGACGAAATAGCTAGTGACGTTTTGCGTTTCATCAACATCCAGCCGCAGATCGCTCTCATACATGTACTCAGCCAAAGCACCCAGGCAAAGACCGTTGCCAAAACCGCTTTCGCAACCTCCTGTTTTAGATACAAAATTTGACAGCAATTTGATGTCGGCGTCTGCACTTGTGTCGCTCGTCGGCTGACCATCCGTCAGATAGACGATGTAGTTCTTCTGACAGGAATAGTCCGCAGGGCTGTTATAGACATTCGATGAGCTGAGTGAAGCAGCAACGCTGTGGGACGACACTGTATTCGTACAGAAGCCGGGTCCGGCATTGCCAGTGCCGGTCGCGGGATTGCTGATGGCAGTACAGGCATGAGAGCTGTTCCCATACCTGACGTCGCCCCCTGAGTAGTAGCGATACGCTTCGAACAGGGTTTCCGAAAGTGGCGTCGACCCAGCCGGGATCCAGCTGTTGATGGTGTTGATCAGGGTGGTGCGATTGTCAGCAATTGGTGCGACGGCGCCCGCCACCATGCCGCCCTCACCGGAGGAGTCATAGCGCATGACACCAACGCTGACGCCGTTGAGGGTATTCAGCAGGCTGACCGACGCCCGCCGCACGACTTCGAGTCTCGACTTGTAAACCGGCGTGGCTGAACCACTGTTAACGTAATTGGCATAGTTGCCGCTGTAGACCCAGTACTGCTGGGCGCCGCAATTGCCACTCCCCCAGCAACCTTCACTGCTCGCAGCCCACTGCGCGACATTGGTGCCGGTAGTATTGTTGTCCGGATAAGGATCCCCACCACCATTACCATTACCATAAAGGCCATTGTCATCCTGGCATTCCACGCTGCCAGTATTGATGGTGGCACTTAGGTTGTTGCGCCATTTGTAAGTTGACCCACTGCCGCCGTTGCCCCAGCGCGCGTAGTTATCGAGATACTTCCCCTCCGTTGACAGCGCCAACGTCGCCGAATTGCACATGAAGCTGGAGACCGGCACGAAGTTGGTAGTCGTATTGCAAGCGGGCGGGTTAATGGCGCCACCGCGACCGCCACCGCGACCGCCACCGCCACCGCCACCGCCTGCAGCAGTGAAATACACATTTCCAGATGAGCAGGACCCACTATATGTGGTGGCCGGATCGTAGATCGCAGTGTTGACCTCCTCGTTCATAGAACCGGAGGTGTCGAGAATCAGAAGAATGTTCGCCGGTACATTGATCTGATTGCTGCCGAAGAAAATCTCCGTGTCATCGGCGAACGCCGCCGACATGGCCAGCGCGGTCAGTATCGTCGTGCTTGCCAGCGCCCTGAGCCCACGCAAGGCGGTTCCGGAAAGGACTTTTTGTGTCATGCCCATCGTGCCGTACATGGTGATACTCCGCTAGAAATTTGAGGTTGGGGTGTCGCGTCCGCGCCCCAGATCGCCGGGACTGCGCGGTACAAGCTGCGCCAATCCCTGTTGGTTGATTGAACGGGCTCCGCGAGATGCCGTACCCGTGCTTTGCAGCAGATAATGAATGCTGCCGGCCACTTCGAAATCATGGCCGGCCTCGGACGACAGCACGTCGCCATTCAACTGTGGAGTAATGCTCACGTCGTAACCGGCCGTGGCATCCGTAACATTGGTTGTCGCGGTGCCTATAAAGGTGCCAGTCCGCATGGCCTGTTCAATACCAGTTTCAGCGGCACGAAACGCCGTCTGGCGATACTGTTCATTGCCGGACATCAGCAATTCGACGCTGGCGGAATTCATACCGGAGACCGCCAGCACGGTCAGCACCAACAGCAGGATCAGCGCAATGACCAGCGCCGCGCCCTGCTGGCGGGGCATGCTTCCGATTCTCGGGGATACAGCAAACATCATGTACCCCACGCGTTACGGAGTTGGATGGTGCGTGAGACCAGCAGCCGGCGCACATGTCGCGGCCCAGTGGCAGAGGCATCGGCAATCAGTGAAGGCTGGAAGGCACGGGTGACGGCACCGACAGCATCCAGATCACCAGTGGGTGTGCCCGTATTGATACGACTGCCATAGGTGTAGATGCGATCGTCGGTGAAACCAATTTCCGCCGTATCACCCCGCACCATCAGCCACAGACGCACCGACACCACTTGGCAATTACAGAACATTAGAGAGTTTGGGGCCAGATCAACATCCTCCGGATTGACGTACTGATCCGCATCGCCGGTTACCGGATTGGTAACCGGATCGTTGATGCCGGTTTCGATACCGAACTGCACCTGCATGTCCTCCACACCGGAGATCACTTCCTCATCGACAAAGGAGTTTCCGACCAACCGTTTGCGCCGCAATGAGGGCACGCCAGCCCGGCCATCGGAATTCTTGTCGACGTAGTAGGCATGGGCAACCAGGTTGTAGACAGCCGCCGTACGATCCTGGGGCGCTGCATCCGTAGCAGCGCAAAGAGCCGTTACACCACATTTGGCAGCCACACAGGCACCAGTGCCGCCATCACTGAACAGGAAGCCATTCTGTCGGTTGGTACATAGCTGAATGACATTATTGGCAGGAGTCGAAGGCGTGGCTGCTGCACGCCGGATAATCAGCGTATCCGCTGTGAGCACCGGATCGGAGCTGCCAGACGGCAGAGTAGTCGCCAGCTGGTCGCATGCGGTCGTCGGGGCAGATGCCTCTGTGAACCAATATCTGTTGTCGAAGCCTTTCACCGGCGTATTCAGATCCACCGCAAGATTGTTGCCGCATACATTTGCTCCGGTACCGGAGGCAACGGTTGCCGCCGCAGCATTCTCCAGCGCCTGCCCGGTAATCGCAGACGCTCCCTTCACCATGCCCCAGAAGTTCGCCAACCGGATATCCGGTTCGAGCACCGACATGGCGAAACGCGCCGTCTCCTGGACTCGCGCCACCGTTTCATTGGTGTCGTAGGTCTTGCGGCTGTTCACATAGACCTGTGTCGCTCCGAACACCAGCACCGCGCCGATTGCCAATGCAACCAGCAGCTCGATCAGACTTAGTCCTCGCTGCAGCTTCATATCTGGAACACCAGGGTGTAGTTGAGTGGGTCGGTCTGACCGGGCTCATTCCACTCCACTGAAACCGTATAGGTAATGGGATTCGTCGCGGTATCAGCGGTGACCGTGCCTTCCCCTGAAGGCAGCGCCTCGGTGACCGTATTACTCCACTGCAGAAGATCGTCTGCGGCCAGATCGTCTGGCTCACAAACAGCGGCGCCGGTACCTGTGCAGCCCAGTGCGGCAGCAGCGGCACCGCCGTAGCCATTCCCGCTTCCCGTGGTGGCCCGGCGATTGGCACGGATGCGCTCTGCCATGTCCGCCGCCAGGCTCACGGCCTGCGTGCGATAGATCGCCGTTCCGCCGGACTGCAAGGTCATGACATACATGCTGGCCATTCCCAGCATGCCAACAGCCAACACTACGAGAGCCACCAGCGCCTCGACCAGCGTAAAGCCGCGTGATGAATTGTTGCGCCTCAAGTTCATGCCGGCGACTCCCCGCAAACCTCACTGGCACCCGCATCACTCAGATTTTCGAGCGCAGTCTCCACATCGCTGTACAACCGCGACACGCGGGCACGACCGGTCTGCGCTATGAAAAGCGCGCGCGCCGTCGAGTCGTTGCCCACTTGCGTGTTGCGGCGCGCATCGCACAGCACGACATTTTCGGTGGGCGCATTGCCATTGCAGCTGACGGCAGCAAATCCAGACTGATTGAAACAGACGATGCCCGCACGGTCGCTGTCCACGGTTACGGTACTGTGCACGCTGCCTGTTGACAGCACTTCTTCTGCGGCTCCGTGCTGCGCATTACCATCGGCATCCACGAACACGAACCAGCCGGTAAAAGCACCGTAGCTGCAGCGCAGGTCGGCTGCTGCGGCTTCCGGGTCGCTGGTGGCGCACACGGTGACCTGCCCAGCCTGACGCTTGATCGCCTCGGATCGCGCCTGCAACACGCCTCTCAGCAGGTCGTTGGATGCACTGGCCAGACGACTGTTGCGCACGAAAGTCTGCAAATTCGGTGTCACTATGCCGATCATCACGGCCACCAGAGCGATCGTGACCATCAGCTCCATCAACGAAAATCCGCGTGCGCGAATGCTGTTCATGGCGGCCATGCTAGTGCGGCCGGCAATGCCTTGCCGGGTCAGCCGATCAGTGGGCGTGGCCGGCGGACGAACGGCTGGCTTCGTCCGATGCATTTACCTTAAGGTGCGCCGATGCCATTTCCGACCAGGCATGCGCCGCTGACGGGGTTCTGGGTATGCGTGCTGTTCAGCGCGTTTCCGACAGCAGTCCCGGCCGCCGCTCCGTCGGGCGCGGCCGCCGACACGCTGAAGCTGGCCAGCTGGAACATCGAATGGCTGCTCACCCCGGCCACTTTCAACCAGCTGCGCGAGCGTTGCACCCCCGACGGCCAGCCGCCGCGTGCGCGCCGCAGTCTGCCCTGCGACGTCGCTGCCGATCTGGAGCGCAGCGCCACGGATCTGGCGGCCCTGCGCCGCTATGCACGCGAGCTCGATGCCGACGTGATTGCCCTGCAGGAAGTGGACGGTGCTTCGGCAGCCCGCCAGATATTCGAGGGCTACGAATTCTGTTTCACCGGCAGTAATGCACTCCAGAACAATGGCTTCGCCATCCGCCGCGGCCTGCCATTCCGCTGCGGCGCAGACCTGAAGGATCTGTCGCTGGGCGACAATGTACGGCGCGGCGTGGAAGTCGTGCTGTTTCCCGACAGCCCGCGCGCCATTCATCTGCTGGGTGTGCACCTGAAGTCCGGCTGTGCCATGGAAAGACTGGATTCTTCCGAGTCCGCGTGCCGTCAGCTCGCGGCGCAGGCTGCGCCGCTGCAACGATGGATAGGCGCGCAGGTTGCAGCCCGCCGCCGCTTTGCCCTGCTCGGCGACTTCAACCGCAATCTGCTGGCCGAAAGCCGCAGCACGCCCGCGACGGGCCTGTGGCGTCAGATCAGCGGAGGACCGCGTCGCCAATCGTCGCTGGCCATTACAGCCGCAGGCTCGACTTTCCGGAACTGCGCCATCGGCCAGCGCTACAGCAGCTACATCGATTACATCCTGCTGGGCAACCAGCTGCAGCCGCAGCTGATCGCCGGCTCGTTCGAGCGCACCACCTGGTCAGCGAAGGACGCGGGGCGCCGCAAACTGTCGGATCACTGCCCGATCAGCGTGCGTCTGCGCATGGACTGACACCCACATGCCGAGCCGCATTAAGTTCAGTGCCGGCACAAAACTGTGACGTGGTCGGCATAATGCCGGTGGGGAGCGATGGTTCACGACGAGGCTGAACGACACGAATGGAAAGAAGGCTACATACGCGTCATCGGGCACGCACCACCGTTTATATCCTGCTTCCCGGCGGCGCGCGGCGTCTGTGCCGTGCCATCAATCTGAGCGCCAATGGCGTCTTCATTCGCACCTCGTCGCTCGGGTTGCGCAAGGGTCAGCAGGTTGAACTGGCTTTTGCCATCGATCTTGGTGCGGTCACCAAACTGCATCGCCGCACCGCCATCGTCGCCCACATCTCGGGCGGCGGCACCGGATTGATGATGGACGCCTACGCCACCAAGTGACGTTGATTCGACAGGTTGGTGCCGGCAGAGAGATTTGAACTCCCGACCAACGGTTTACAAAACCGCTGCTCTACCACTGAGCTATGCCGGCGCACTGGATGAGGCAGGATTTTATCAGCCGCCGGTACCCGCCGGGCAGCTGGTCCATGCCAGTTCTGCCACGGCAGCGCCCGGCAACAAGTTGGAAATCGCCGGCGCCGTCAGATCCGGGCGCAGGTCGATGTCGAGCCACGATTCGCTGGTCGGCCGGAAACGCTCTTCGATGGCTGCTTCCAGTCCGGTGGCGCGTACCCGCGCCAGCCGCTGCTGGGCACCATCGCGCTCCGTAAACAGCCCCACCGAGATACGGTCGGCGCGCTGTCCAGCCGGCATCTCCGCAGCATCGCGAATACCGGCACGGGCCAGCCGGGAAATGGCCTGCTGGCGCGCCTGGGCATCCTGCAGGTTGCCGGCATAAACCAGATAGCCGTCGGGCAGCTGGCGTTCGGCGGTACGTTCACGGGATCCGATACCCTGCTTCGACAGCGCCGCCGCCAGCGTTGCGGCCATGGCAGCATCGGGCAAGGGTCCTGCTGTCCAGCAACGCGACGGTGACTGCGCGCTGGCCAGTTGCAGCGGCGCCACGGCTGCTGCGTTGGCGCCAACAGGGCGCGCCGATGCATCGATCCACCGGGCCCAGGCAAAGAGCAACACATTGATGAGCAGCAGACAGATGAAGGCGACGCGCATGGCTGGATTCTAGCCCGCCTGCGTCCGGGCCAGTACCGCCAGCCCGCGCAGCACCAGATCCTCTACACGGCGATGCGGGCGCGGCAGCAAGGGCGCGATTGTCTTCGCGCCTCCACCGGTCAGTACCAGCAAAGACGACGCGCCCAGCTGCCGCTGCGCCTTGTGCATGGCCTGGGCAACCAACCCGGTGCTGGCGTACATGGCACCGGCATTCAGTGCCGCACGGGTATTGCGGGCAAAGAGCTGACGCGGCCCGCCAACGCTTCGACCGCCGCGACCCGCGCGCCGTCTGATCTGGGCCGTTTGCGCCAGCAGGCTCGACACCATCAGTGCCGGACCCGGAGCAATGACACCGCCCCGATGCCGCCCCTGCGCATCCAGCAGATCGATGGTGGTGGCGGTGCCTACGTCCACGATGCACAGCGCTCGGCCGGGAAACTTCGCGCGGGCGCCCATCATCGCCACCCAGCGATCCACACCCAGACGCCAGGGCTCGCGATATCCGTTGATGATTCCTGCTGCATGCCGCTCGCTGCGGACAAACTGGGGCGCAATCAGATGCTGGCGTCTGGCGGCACGCCGCAGGGTACTGGCAACCGTCCGGCCCGCCACCGAGCAAACCAGGATGGCATCCACTTGCCGGAAGCCGCGCAGCGTCCGCATCGCAACGCGATCCACGGTACCGGGAGTCCATGGCGCAGCGTGCACGCGGCTCAGACGCCCACGATCGAGCAGGCACCACTTGATGCGTGAATTGCCGGCATCGATCAGCAAGGCTTTCATTGCCGGATCCTCACCGAGACCTCGCCGGAATGAAAGCGCTGCACGCCGGCGGCGGTGCGCAGGCGCAGGGCTCCATCTGCATCGACACCGTCCGCCGTGCCGCTCACCGGTCCACCCGGCTGATTGACCGTGACTTCCCTGCCCTGCAAGGCGTCGACGTCACGCCACGCCTGAAGAAATGGACCGAAGCCGTGCCGCTCGAATTCCTGCAGGGTTCCGATCAATTCCGCGATCAGCGCCGCCGCCAGAATATTCCGGTCGCAACGCTCCAGGCCGCATGACGCCAGATCGGCGGGCTCGGTGCCCATGGCACGCACCTCCGACGACAACGATCCCAGCTGCACATTCAGGCCGATGCCAATCACGGCATAGGCAGGACCCGCTGCCTCGGCACGCAGTTCGATCAGTATGCCGCCCAGCTTGCGGTCTGCTATCTGCAGATCATTGGGCCACTTGAGCTGCACAGCCCCAGGTCCGGACTTGTTGAGCACGTTGGCAGTGGCAATGCCAATGGCCAGACTCAGCGCCGCAATATCTGCGGGGAGCGATGCAAAACTCCAGCTCAGCGACAGACAAATGGCGCCACCCGGTGGCACCAGCCATGTGCGCGCCCGACGACCACGACCGGCGGTCTGGCATTCCGCCAGCAGGAAATCACAGCGGCCCGCGGGAAGATCCTGCACTTCCAGCAATGCGGTATTCGTGGATGACACGCTCCACAGCACCTGACCATTGCGCACCACCACACGCATCGACTCAGGCAGCGCCTCGAGGATCGCTTCACCATCGAGCGGTACCGAGGCAAGCCTCAGCTGATAACCCGTTGTCGTGGATGCCTCGATCTGCAATCCAGCCTCGCGCAATTGCTCCACCGCCTTCCATACCGCAGTGCGTGTTACTCCCAGCGATGCAGCCAGCTGCTGGCCGGAATGGCAGCGGCCATCGGCAAGCCGGATATACAGCTGCTGCATCAGCGGAACCCCACTCATGCGCCGACCCGGATCTGCGGCACCTCGGCCATCATGCATCGTACGCTGCCGCCGCCCAGCGCCTCGATGGTGGGCACGGGCGCGGCGATCACACTGTCGACGCAGGCGCTGATCCGGCGCAGTGTTGCGGCCGGCAATGCGGCCTGCGCTGTTCTCGACATTATCAGCACCGAACTATCGCCCAAAGCCTCATCCCAACTGGCGAGTTCCAGCATGTTGCCGGCGAAGGTGGCCACGGCGGAGCGATCGATCTCAATCAACTCCCGTTGCGACGCTTCCAGACGACGCCGCACCTGCGCGCGCTCTGCAGCGTCGATGGATTCCAGACAGACCACCGCACAGCGCTGGCCGATCCACATCATCACATTGGTGTGATAGTAAGGATACCCGGCCGCATCGCTGGCATTGAACACCACCGGCTCATAGCGCATGGCACGCGCCCACTCCTCGACCAGACCCTGATCGGTGCGCGCGGATCGGCAGGCATAGGCCACGCGTTCGACATGGTCGAGGACCAGGCTGCCGGTTCCCTCCAGAAAGCGGCCCTGCTGCTCATGATGGCTCAGATCGAAACGACGACGCTCGCCAAAGCCGCTGATCTCGCACACGCGGGCGATGACATCCTCGCGGCGCTCCAGCCGGCGATTGGCGGCCAGCATCGGATACAGCACCACGGTGCCGTCAGCATGAAAGCTGACCCAGTTGTTCGGAAACACCGCGTCAGGACAGCACGGCTCTTTCGCATCGGGCACCGCGCAAACCAGCACGCCCTCCGATTCCAGCGCCCGGCGCAGTCCGTCAAATTCCGACTGTGCCGCCGCTATTGCCTCGCCGGCAGCGATCACGGGCCTGGACTGCATGCGATTGCTGTCCGCCGTGCTGGCGTTGAAACCGAAACCCTCGGGTCTGATCATCAGCACCGCGGGCGCCGTCTGCGCTGTTCCGTTCACCGCCTGATCCTGTTTTCCCCGCTGTACCCGGCAGTAATAGTACCCGGCCACGGGATTTGTGCCGGGGGAAGTGGATCGGTAGCATCGGACGTATGTCCGAAGTCCGCGTAATCCGCAAATACGCCAACCGTCGTCTGTACGACGCCACCGCCAGCCGGCACGTCACGCTGGAAGACATACGCGGACTGATCGCAGGTGGCGAGATTGTGCAGGTCGTTGACGATCGCTCCGGTGTCGACCTGACCCGCTGCGTACTGCTGCAGATCATCTCAGAGTGCGAGCAGCTGGGCGCTCCGGTACTGAGCATGGCGCTGCTGGAAGGCATCATCCGGTCCTACGGCCATCCGGCACAGGAAGCGCTGGCCCGACATATGGAGCAGGGGCTGTCCAAGGCGTTGCCCCGGCAACAGACATAGCACCAGCAGGATTCCTGTACTTGGATTTGAAAAACAAGGTCATTGTCATCACCGGTGCAGGAAGAGGCATCGGGCGCGCAGTGGCAAACCATGTCGCAACCGCCGGTTCGCACCTTGGCCTGATCGATGTCAACGACGCAGACTTGCAGGAAACAGCCGCGAGTTGCCGCACACACGGCGTCAAGGCGCTGACCATAGTGGCAAATGTTGCCGACGAAACACAGGTTAGCGCCGCAATGGATCGTGTTGTAGCCGAACTGGGTGGTCTGGACGGCCTGATCAACAATGCCGGCATCCTGCGCGACGCGCTGTTGATCAAGGCAAAGGACGGCGCGATCGTCAGCAAGATGACGCTCGATCAATGGCGTGCAGTGATTGATGTCAATCTGACCGGCGTGTTCCTGTGCGCGCGCGAAGCTGCCGAACGCATGATCAAACTGGGCAACGGCGGAGTCATCGTCAATATTTCGAGCGTTGCCCGCGCCGGCAATGCCGGGCAATCCAATTACTCTGCGGCCAAGGCCGGCACTGCCGCCATGACGGTGGTATGGGCCAGAGAGCTGGCCCGTTACGGCATCAGGGTGGGCGCGGTGGCGCCCGGTGTCGCTCGAACCGCCATACTCAGCGACATGCGACCGGAAATGCTGGAGAAAATCATGGCGCCCATCCCACTGCAGCGGCTAGCTGAGCCAGCCGAGATTGCGCATGCTGTCGGGTTCATTCTCGAGAATGATTATTTCACCGGCCGGGTGCTGGAAATCGACGGGGGCCTGCGTCTCTAACCACCGGGGAGGATTGCCATGCGAAAACCATTGATCGCCCTGGCGTTGCTGCTGGTCGTCGCAAGTGCGGCAACCGCCTGGTATCTGCTGCGTCAGCAACAGACAGCGTCCGCACCGCCCGCCAGCGCTACAACTGGCGTCATTCGGCCCGGCGAACCTGCTGCCATTGCACACCCCATTGCACCGCCTCCCACCGACCAGCCTTTGCCAGCGTTGACGGAGAGCGATGCGCCGTTTGCCGAGGCATTGGCGATGGTGCTCGACAATCCATCATTCAGTGCGCTGCTGAATCCAAACAACCTGATTCGTCACGTCGTGGCTACTGTCGACAACCTGCCACGACGCAAGGTGCCGGTGGAACAAAGACCGATGATGCCGTTGACCAGCCCGTTTGCAGCGGACGGCGACGAGGTGAGTGGTGTCATCAGCGCCGCCAACTATGCCCGCTATGACGGTCTGGTCCAGGCACTGGCCAGCCTGGATGTGCCGAAGGCAGTCGCGCTGTACAAACGCTTCTATCCGTTGTTCCAGCGCGCCTACCAGGACATCGGTTTTCCCGATGGTTACTTCAACGACAGGCTGGTCGCGGTCATCGATCACCTGCTCGCGACGCCCTCGCCCGCCGAACCCCTCAAACTGGTGCGGCCCAACGTGTTCTATGAATATGCGGACCCGCAGCTGGAAGCGCTATCGGCCGGACAAAAACTGCTGATCCGCATGGGTCCGGCGCACCGCGCCACTGTCAAGAGCCGGCTGACGGCGTTGAAGAGTGAACTAACGCGCTGAGTTGAGCAGGTTCGCCGGCGAATACTGATCGGTCAGCACGCGCGCCTTTTCGTTCCAATCGACCGCAGTGGTGAACAGCGCCAGAAATTCATCAGCCGCAAAGCCCAGCGTCGCAAAAGGCGCTGCAAATGAGGTGCTGGCCTGGCGGATGCTGTCGAGTGATGGCAAGGGACCGTTACGGGCCAGGATGATGCGGTTGCCGTAGCGCAGGTTATAGAAGGTGCCGAACACGGCCCGGTACGTCACCGATTCATTGTCGTAAAGACGACTGGAGGAAAAGGTGTTGGCCGCCACGACACCACCGGGCTTCAGCAGTTGGCGCACCTCCTGCAGGAATTCGCGGGTCAGCAGGTGTTCCGGGATGTACTCATGGTCGTAGGCGTCGAGCATGATCAAATCATAGGACCTGCCCTGGCGCAGCGCCCGCTTCACATAGGTACGGCCGTCCTCTTCGAACACGCGCGTTCTCGGACCAGGCGAAAAGTGAAAGTACTGGCGGGCCACCTTGACCACCGCGGGATCAATTTCAACCACGTCGATGACCGTCCGCGGCAGCATTCCCGATAATGCCTGTGGCAATGAGCCGCCACCCAGCCCGATGATCAGCACATTTTCCGGGCGCGGCGTCAGATACAACGAGCCCAGCATCATGTGGGTATAACCGAATACCAACTTCTGCGGCTGTGCGAGCTCGATACATGACTGGCGTCCGATGGCGCAGTTGCGCGTGAAGCACAGACAGCGCGTGCCCTGATCCTCATAGATCAATACCTGGCGGTACAGAGAACGCTCGGAATGTACCAGCTGCATGGCCTGAACCGTCGGCGATATCAGAACGAAGGCCAGCAGCGGCCACAATCTCATGATCATCACTTCAGGATTCCTTGTCGGTGCCGACCAACAGGGCGGCAGCTCCGATCAGCAGGGAGATGCCAATCATCGACCAGAGTATCTGGTTGACCTCGAAATACAGCACCAGATAAAACGATGTCAGCAAGGTGCCGGCTGCACTGCCGAATGTAGAGACGAAATACAGCTTGCCGGCGTTATCGCCCGAATTGTGCCGGTCGGCTACCAGCAAACGCACGGCGTACGGAGAAACCATGCCCGAAACGACGGTGGGTACGAAGAACAGCATTGCCGAGCCCAGCAGCGAACCCATGCGCGGATCGCTGACCCGGCCGGACAGCCAATCAAGCGCTGCGTCGGCGCCCAGCACCAGCGGCACGGTGGTCAGGGCGGCTGTCATCAATATGCCGCCCAGTCTGCGCAGGCCGGGGCTGCTCAACGACCAGCGCCCGCCAATGAGATAGCCCAGTGACAGCGCCAGCATGAATATCGCAATGATTGCCCCCCAGACATAGATGCTGCTGCCGAAATAGGGCGCCAGCAGCCGCCCACCAAGCAGTTCAACCGCCATCACGAAGCAGCCAGACCACCCCGCGACCAGATAAAGCATTACGCGATACATATGGGCAGTTTAACCGCACCGAACGGGTAGATTGACACCCACTGCGACCATCCTTAGCGTGATGAACCTTCGCTGCCAGACGCTGTCTTATCGAACCTGCATGATGAGCTGGAAAATACCTGCGACCATTCTTCTTTCTCTGGCGCCAGCATGCGGCGCACTGCTGGCGGCGCCATCCCCCGGTGGCGACCCACGCATTGCCGGACATTGGGTTCTGGATCAGGTAGCCAGCGACGACTTTGACAGGAAACTGGCTCAGCTGATGGAGCAGCGCCAGCGGCAATTCAGGCCGATGCGACGACCGGTCCAGGGCGAGGTGCCTCCTCTGCCGGAGCCAGCCTTCGACACACCTGAAAGGGTGCGATTACAGCTCCGTGAAACGCTGAAGCCCGCCAGTGATCTGCGCATCGCGCTGGATGATTCATCACTGGAGATCCTTGCCGATCAGGAGCCGCTGCGCAGGTTTATGCTGGGTCAACCCGTAACGCGCCTGGATGCCAGCGGAGCCGCGGAAGTCATCGCGACCTGGTCGGGGTCAACGCTGCAGATACGCGCCAGGTACTCGCATCGTGGCCTGCGCACGCATCAATTCACGCTGGATCATGCCGGCGCATTATTGCGCACGACACTTGTTTTCAACGATCCGATGAGCGGCAAACTCGAGTTACACAGCGTCTACAAGCGCAGCGATTGAACCTATAGCGCGGAGTTATCCATCTCGCCGGTGCGGATGCGGACCACTCGCTCGATGGCCGTGATGAATATCTTGCCGTCGCCGACCTTGCCGGTTTTGGCGGCCTTGACCACGGCTTCCACCACCTGATCGACCAGATCATCGCGCACCGCAATTTCCACGCGTGTCTTGGGCACGAAGTCCACCACATACTCGGCGCCGCGGTACAGCTCGGTGTGACCGCGTTGCCGCCCGAAACCCTTGACCTCGGTCACGGTCATTCCGGATACGCCCAGTTCGGAAAGTGCTGCGCGGACTTCGTCCAGCTTGAATGGCTTGATGACGGCGGTGATCAGTTTCATCGTGGCTCCCAGATTCGGTTTCATGCACCTGACAGATACGGCCGTGCTGACCGGTGGTCAGTTCGGGGACTCCCCCATCTGCGACTGGGTGTAGTTCTCCAGGCCAACACGCTTGATGAGCTCCAACTGCGTTTCCAGCCAGTCGATATGCTCTTCTTCGGATTCGATAATAGCTTCGAACAATTCCCGCGAGACGTAATCTCCAACCTTCTCGCAATCGGCGACGGCGGCCTTAAGGTCTGCATGCGCCATGATCTCCAGACGCAGGTCGCATTCGATGACTTCCTGCACGTTCTGGCCGATCAGCAGCTTGCCAATGTCCTGCAGATTGGGCAGGCCATCCAGAAACAGGATGCGCTCGATCAGCCGGTCGGCATGCTTCATTTCGTCCAGTGATTCCTTGTACTCATGATCGCGCAACCGCTTCAAACCCCAATGACCATACATCCGGGAATGCAGAAAATACTGATTGATGGCGGTTAACTCGTTCTTGAGCACCTGATTCAGATGCCGCACGATATTGGGGTCGCCCTTCATGATCACTCCGCCGTAGTTCGCAGAAGTGCCAGTTTGGGCAACGCAGCGGGAGGAAGCAACCGACTAGCTGATCAGGCTGCCTGGCAGGAAGGTGCAACGGTCGGCGTCGCGCAGGCACCGGTCTTCTGTCGCTGTTCCCGGATGATTTCCTGCGCCGTCTGCACGCAGCGGCCACATCCATTACCCACCGGCAACTGCGCGCACACCTTGCGGAGCGAGCTGGCGCCTTCCGCGACAGCAGCGCGGATCTGATGGTCGGTAATGCCGTGGCAGAGACAGACGTACATGATGTTGAGATCTTAAATGCAAATGCGAACGATTGTCAATCGTTGACGTGAGAATGCCGCAACTACATGAAAAGGCTGATGCTGTCCCATCAGCAGCATGTCGAGCTGCGTAGGATCCTTGGGATGCAGAAGGAATCCACTGTCCCGGAGCTAATCGTCCAACCGGACCAATTCCTTGTCTCAGTGACTGATGTCGTGCTGCAAGCCCGGCTGGACGCCACATTTATCGTGTGCATTTATGACGCGGTGGAAGAAGCGGGAGGTTTGGTGCATCTGCGCAGCAGCCCTCCTGGCCGCGCTCCGACAATGGAACTGACTGACACCACCCTGTCGAGCGACTTGCTGCTGATTGACCGGTGTCTCGAGTCGCTGCGCAATGCGATGCCACGCGCGCAGCACTGGCATAGCCGCTTTTTGGCGCATGCTGCGACAAGTCAGCATCCCCTTCAGGCCATTCGCGAAATACTGGCAGATGTGCTGCAGGACGCGGGCGTGCAAACCGTTTCCAGCCAAGTGCTGGACGGTGCAGCGTCGACAGTGCGGTTCCGTCCCTTCATGGGTGAAATCACGATCACACCATAGCCGCACAAAAACAGAGGCCCGGATGCTTGCGCATCCGGGCCCTGTGCATGAGAAGCCTGGCAGTGACCTACTCTGGCATGCCTAAAGGCACACTACCATCGGCGCAGAGCGTTTTCACTTCCGAGTTCGAAATGGGATCGGGTGGTACCCGCTCGCTAATGCCGCCAGGCGAAACCGGAAGATTCTTTCTGAGTCGACGCTTGTCGCGCTCAATAACGTGATGGATCACTCCATACTTTGCATCGATCAACCTTCGAACCGTCTGGCCCGCAGGCCAAACTGCTTGAGGTTATATGGTCAAGCCTCACGGGCAATTAGTACCGGTTAGCTGAAGCCATTACTGGCCTTACACACCCGGCCTATCAACCAAGTCGTCTACTTGGGCCCTTCAGGGGAGTCAAGCTCCCAGGGAGATCTAGTCTTGGGGGGGGCTTCCCGCTTAGATGCTTTCAGCGGTTATCCCGTCCGCACATAGCTACCCGGCAGTGCCACTGGCGTGACAACCGGAACACCAGAGGTGCGTCCATCCCGGTCCTCTCGTACTAAGGACAGCTCACCCTCAAATCTCCAACGGCTACGGAAGATAGGGACCAAACTGTCTCACGACGTTTTGAACCCA
>JAIBJM010000044.1 GCA_020029535.1 Gammaproteobacteria bacterium
GAGAGAGACTACACTCAGCGCTGGGATATCGACCACCGATAGAGTTCGAACATCAGAAGTTCTAACCAATGGGTGTCCACTTTTGCGAAGGAACTCTCCCGACAAATGCACGCATCCTGGCGGGAATGGGCCGGGCATAAGGGCCTGACTGCAATTCGGCGTGTATCCACGAGAAATGCAAGTCCATATAGAGCGGTAGTCGTCTGCACTATGCGAGCAATTGCATGGCTATGCAGGAACTCGCATAATGAAGGCCGTCATATGGATGGGTAGCAGTCGGGAGGACCTGATCGCTTTCCCTGCAGATGCGCGACGCGAGGCGGGTTATCAGCTCGACAAGGTGCAACGTGGTACCGAACCACAGAGCTGGAAGCCCATGCCCGGAATCGGGCCTGGAGTGTGCGAGATTCGCATTGCCGAGTCCTCTGGTGCGTTCCGCGTGATCTATCTGGCAACGCAACGGGAAGGCATATATGTCCTGCATTGCTTCCAGAAGAAGTCTCAGCGAACCGCTCGCCGGTATCTGGCGTTGGCGAGAGCGCGGTTGAAGGCCGTACCAGTACTCAGAGGTGTGTGATGAAGGCGAAGGTGAAACGACACGCTGGGGTGCATGGTCCGAGCCACAAGACTGCCGCCGGCCGCAGCGTTTTGCGCGATCTGTTTTCTGCCGAGGAAGCCGCGGCGCTCGAAATCCGCTCCACCCTGCTGCAGGGTCTGGAAAGCTGGCTGGCGAGCAGCAAGCTGACCCAGATGCGCGCGGCCGAAGCACTTGGCGTCACGCAAGCGCGCATATCCGACATCAAGCGCGGCAAGATCAATGCGTTCAGTCTGGATCTGCTGATCCGGCTGGCTGCGCGGGCTGGATTGCAACCGACACTACGTCTGGCTGCCTGAACCGCGACTGGGTGCCCCGGCGTTGACGGGATGCGTCGGGCACAGGCGTGTCGGGCACCGAACGACGGCCGATCAGCGCCGAGTGAAGTCTTTAGCTTCACGAGGCGCCGGCCGGCGTGAGGGAACGCCAACCAATGAAAGGCGTCCGCGCCTTTCATTGAAGCGGGCCCGACCCGCCCTGTGCCCGACGCATCCCGTCAGCGCCGAGACACGCAGCGGGCGGTCAAAGCTCGCGCAACTCCTGCCGGAATCGCGCCTGCCGCTGCACATAGTGCTCGGCCGCATGCATCAGCGTCGCCTTCTCCTCATCGGTGAGCATGCGCACCACCTTTGCCGGCGCGCCCATAATCAACGCCCCGTCCGGAAACTGCTTGCCCTCGGTGACCACCGCCCCCGCAGCCACCAGCGAATTCCGTCCGATCACGGCATGATTGAGGATGATGGCCTGGATGCCGATCAGCGTGCCATCGCCGATGGTGCAGCCATGCAGCATGGCCTGATGACCGATGGTGACGTTCTCGCCCACGGTAAGGAACACGCCCTCGTCGGTGTGCAGCACGGCGTTCTCCTGCACATTGCTGCGCGCGCCGATGCGGATCGGCTCATTGTCGCCGCGCAGTACCGCGCCGAACCACACGCTGGCGTGCTCTTCCAGCGTCACCTGACCGATCACCTGCGCGCCGGGCGCAACCCAGGCGCTGGCCGCGATGCGCGGGCGATGTTCGCCATACTGATAGATGCTCATGGGCGGCTCCCGCTACAGATCAATCAACTCGATTTCACTGGCGTCCAGCGTGCGGCCGAGGAAGCGACCGCCGACGCTGGCAAAGCGCGCCACGCCGTCGGTAGCCAGGAAACGCACCTTGCCGGGCGAGCGCGCGGGCTGCAACAGATCATCGGCCTGCAGTATGGTCCGCGTGGCGCGGGCCGTGGTTTCGGCCGAATCGACAATGCGCACCGCGCTGCCTGCGGTGGCGGCGATCACGCCGCGCAGCGCCGGGTAATGCGTGCAGCCCAGCACCAGCGTGTCGGGCGCGGCGACGCGATCCGCAAACAGCGGTTGCAGATAACGTGCGGCAGCGGCCTCAGCCACCTCGCCGTCAAGCCAGCCCTCTTCGGCCAGCGCCACGAACAGTTGACAGGCTACGGCCTGCACACGGGCGTCGGGCCGTAACCTTGCGATGGCCTGCTGGTAGGCGCCGTTGCGCACCGTGCCCTCGGTGGCGATAACGGCAATGCGCCCGCTGGCCGATGCGGCGCAGGCCGCTTCAGCGCCCGGCTCGATGACACCAATCACCGGCAGCGGTGCGAAGCGTTCCCGCAGCGCGCCCAGTGCTGCGGCCGATGCCGTATTGCAGGCAATCACCAGCGCCTTGACGTCGCGCGCCACCAGTTCGTCGGCAGCCTGCAGCGCATAGCGCACCACGGTCTCGACACTCTTGGTGCCATAGGGGAGCCGGGCCGTATCGCCGAGGTAGATATAGTTCTCGCCGGGCAGCTCGGCCTGCAGCGCGCGCAGCACGGTGAGGCCACCGACGCCGGAATCGAAGACGCCAATGGCCTGCGTCGCGGACTCCGCCACTCAGGACTCCGGACGCAGATGCGGGAACAGCAGCACGTCGCGGATGGACGGCGAATCGGTGAAGAACATCACCAGCCGGTCGACGCCGATGCCCAGTCCCGCCGTCGGCGGCATGCCGTATTCCAGCGCGCGGATGTAGTCGGCGTCGTAGTGCATGGCCTCATCATCGCCGGCCTCCTTGCGCGCCACCTGCGCCCGGAAACGCTCGGCCTGGTCTTCGGGATCGTTCAGTTCGGAAAAGCCATTGGCCAGCTCGCGACCGGCGAGGAAGAATTCGAAGCGGTCGGTGAGGAAGGAATCGGCGTCATTGGCGCGCGACAGCGGCGACACCTCGGCCGGATAGGCACAAACGAAGGTGGGATCGGTCAGCGTGTGTTCGGCGGTCTTCTCGAAGATCTCGATCTGCAGCTTGCCGGCGCCATCACCGGTCTTGAATGGAATGCCCAGCCGCTGGCATTGCTCGCGCAGATACGGCACATCGCGCAGCCGCGCGCGGTCGATGTCCGGATTGTGATCGATGACCAGTTGCTCGACAGTGACGCGCCGGAACGGCGCGCTGAGATCGTACTCGCGGCCCTGGTAGCTGATACGGCGCGAGCCGTGCAGCGCATCGGCCAGCCCGTGCAGCAGTCGTTCCACCAGATCCATCAGTTCGCCGTACTCGCTGTAGGCCCAGTACAGCTCCAGCATCGTGAATTCCGGGTTGTGCTGCGTTGACAGGCCTTCGTTGCGGAAGTTGCGGTTGATCTCGTAGACGCGCTCCAGACCGCCAACGATCAACCGCTTCAGGTACAGCTCGGGTGCCACGCGCAGGTACATGGTGAGATCGAGCGCATTGTGATGTGTAACGAAGGGACGCGCCGCCGCGCCGCCGGCGATCGGCTGCATCATCGGCGTCTCGACCTCGGTGAAATCGAGTGCGTCGAGGAAGTCGCGCAGAAAGCGCACGATGCGGGTGCGCTTGCGGAACACCTCGCGGCTGGCCTCGTTCATCACCAGATCGACGTAACGCTGCCGGTAGCGCGTATCGGTGTCGGTGAGGCCATGCCATTTGTCCGGCAGCGGTCGCAGCGACTTGGCGAGCAGCTGCAGTTTTTCCACGCGCACCGACAGTTCGCCGGTGCGGGTGCGGAACAGCTGACCCTCGGCGCCGAGAATGTCGCCGACGTCATGGCCCTTGAAGGCCTCGTAGCTGGCACCCAGCGTTTCGGACTGCAGGAACAGCTGCAGCGATCCGCTGCGGTCAGCGATTTTGGCGAAGCTGGCCTTGCCCATGATGCGTTTGAACATCATGCGGCCGCCCACCCGCACGCGCACCGGATTGGCTTCCAGCCAGGCGTTGTCGTACTCGGCGTAGGCCGTCAACAGTTCGGCGGCCAATGCATTGCGCCGGAACTGGTTGGGGTAGGCCTGGCCCTGCGCGCGCAGCCCGTCGAGCTTGGCACGTCGCTCCGCGATCAGCTTGTTTTCGTCTTCGCTCACAACCCTGCCTTCAGACTGGCTTCCATGAACTGGTCGAGGTCGCCGTCCAGCACCTTGTCGGTAGCGCCCACTTCCACGCCGGTGCGCAGATCCTTGATGCGCGACTGATCGAGCACGTAGGAACGGATCTGGTTGCCCCAGCTGACATCGGATTTCGATTCCTCAAGCACCTTGGCTGCGGCATTGCGCTTGTTGACCTCGAGCTCGTACAGCTTGGCCTTCAGCATCTTCATGGCCGTCGCACGATTCTTGTGCTGACTGCGCTCGTTCTGGCATGCCACCACAATGCCGCTGGGTTCGTGCGTCAGGCGCACCGCCGACTCGGTCTTGTTGACGTGCTGGCCGCCGGCGCCGCTGGAACGGTACACATCCATCCTGATGTCGGCCGGATTGAGCTCGATCGAAATGTCGTCATCGACTTCCGGCGAGACGAACACCGATGCAAACGAGGTGTGGCGGCGGTTGCCCGAATCGAACGGCGACTTGCGTACCAGCCGATGCACGCCGGTCTCGGTGCGCAACCAGCCATAGGCATAGTCGCCACGCACTTCCAGTGTGGCGGACTTGACGCCCGCCACTTCGCCGGGACTGGAGTCCATGACTTCGCATGCAAAACCGCGGCTGACCGCCCACTTGATGTACATGCGCATGATCATCTGGGCCCAGTCCTGCGCCTCGGTGCCGCCGGCGCCGGCCTGAATGTCCAGGAATGCATTATGTGAATCCATCTCGCCGCGGAACATGCGCTTGAATTCCAGCTTGCGCACGCTGGCCTCAAGCCGCGCCACGTCGCGCTCGATCTCGCGCGCCGCGGATTCGTCGTTCTCGCTCTCGGCCAGATCCAGCAGCTCGCTGGCATCGCGCAAACCACCGGAAGCGCCATCGATGTCGGTCAGCGCGCCCGCCAGACGGGAACGTTCCCTGCCCAGCTCCTGGGCCTTGTCGGGATTATTCCAGACCGCCGGATCCTCCAGCTCGCGCGAAACTTCCTCGAGTCTTTCCTTCTTCAGATCGTATTCAAAGAAACCCCCTCAAGGAGCTGGTGCGCTCCTCGAGATCTTTCAGGGTACGGCGTAGCTGGCTGACTTCCACGGCTGATTTCCGGCTGATTATGTGGCGGCGGAGTGTAACATCGTGGTGCAGATGCCGCCGCCCAGCGCATTTGCTTGCGACGGGCGGCAGCGGCCACGCACAATTGCGTCGTGGCCGACATCAACACCGATAGCACTGCACCCGCTGATGCCTCGCCGCACGGCCAGCTGCTGAAACGGGGCTTTCCGCAACTGTCCTTCCCCGAGCCGCTGGAGGCGCAGTTCCGCGACGACCAGGTGGCGTCCACCGTGCGCTGGGTGCGGCTGTGCCTGCTGGTGGCCATCTGCACCAGCCTGGGCTTTTCGGCCATGGATCACTGGGTACTCCGTACCAACAATGCCATTCCCGACCTGGTGCGCTACGGCCTGCAGCTGCCAGTGTTGCTGGTGTGCCTGGTGGTCACGCTGCGTCCGGCGCTGATGCGCTGGTACCCGCTGGCCATCCAGATCGGCGGGCCGCTGTACGGGGCGGGCACCGTGCTGCTGGTGGCGTACGCCCAGGCCGATCACGTCGCGCTGGTGGGCGCGCGACTGCTGCTGGTCAATTTCTTCCTGTTCTTCATGTGCGGCCTGCGCCTGCCGCCGGCCCTGCGCTGCAACCTGCTGATCCTGGCCATGCTGGTCGCCGCGGGGTTGGCCGGCATGATTCCGGCCGAAGTGGCCATCTACCTGTCCTTTGCCTATGTCATCGGCATCGTCATCGGCAGCGCGGGGCTGTATGCCCTGGAGCATGCCACGCGCACCTCCTTCCTCGAGCGACGCCTGCTGCGCGAGCTGGCGGCGCTGGATGGCCTGACGCGACTGCTCAATCGCCCCACCTTCGATTCGCAGGTGCGCGAACGCTGGCGCACGGCGGCCACGCAACGCCAGCCGGTCACCGTGCTGATGGTGGATGTCGACAATTTCAAGCTCTACAACGATCACTACGGACACCAGGCCGGCGACGACTGCCTGCGGCGCGTGGCCGCGGCGGTGCAGTCGGCCCTCTCCTCCACCCACGACAGCTGCGTAGTGGCGCGTTATGGCGGTGAGGAATTCATCGCCTTGCTGGTCAGTCCCGATGCACAGACCGCCGCGCACACCGCACAGCAGGTAGTCGAGGCCGTGGCCGGGCTGGCCATTCCCCATGCCGCCGCGCCCGATCGCGCCCATGTCAGCGTCAGTGTCGGCGCCGCAGTGATTCACGACCCGACCTGCTCCAGTTATGAGGCGGTGGCGCGCCAGGCCGATGAAGCGCTGTATGCCGCCAAGCGTCGCGGCCGTAATTGCAGCGTGATGCTGCAGAGCGCCGCCGCCTAGCCTCCCCACCCCGGGACGCCGGAGAAATGAAGAAATTTGCAGCGATCGAGGGGCTTCGCGGTTGGCTGGCATGGGCAGTTGTACTGGATCACCTGGCTTCCACGACAGGGATAGATGAGCGGGGGATTGGCCGCCAGCTCGTTGTCGCCGGACAGAACGCCGTCCTCATCTTCATCATCATCAGCGGCTTCGTTATCACCCACCTCGTTACGGTCAAACCGGAACCCTACGCCCCGTATCTGATGCGACGGTTCATGCGCATCTTCCCGTTGTTTGCAGTCACCTGCATCGTCGGGTACTTCACTACCGACCTCTACGCCCGGACAATCGCAACAGTTTCCTGGGCGTCCGATCCTCATTTCGCTGCAGCGCGTGTAGCGGAGTACGCTGGCATCAGCGCATCAGATCACCAGTTCTTCTGGGCCAACTTCCTGGCGCACCTCCCAATGCTCCACGGAGCCATCGGCAACAACGTCCTGCCGTTCTCGCAACTGGCGTTCAACGGACCGGCGTGGAGCATCTCGCTTGAGTGGCAGTTCTATCTGATCGCACCTTTCGTCGTCGGGTTCGTGCGGCGCTGGTCCGGAATTGTCTGGCTGGCCCTGATGGTCTGCGTCCTCCAGTTTGCCTACCAACGCGGCCTTCTGGGTGCCTTCGGGCCACCGAGCTTTCTTCCGGGTGCTGCAGCCTACTTTGCCATCGGCATTTTCAGCCGACTTGCGTACCCGAGGATCGCAGAGACGCTGGAACATCCCACCACCATTCTGGCGCTTGTTCTGGTGCTGCTGCCCCTGGGTTGGGTCGCCGTGCCCATCCTGGTCTGGGCGCTCGTCATGGCCGGCTTATGCCTGATCAGCTCGCAGGCGCAGGTTCCATTTGCCAGGCTTTACCATCACATGCTCGAAGGACGGTTCGCGAGCTACTTCGGATCGCGCTCCTACTCGGTTTATCTTTGCCACTTCCCCATCATTTCGCTTTGCCTGGCCTTTTGGATCAGCAAGTTCCCGACCGCAGATCGCTACGCCACGCTTTGCGGACTCGCCGTCATGGTGGTGCCTTCGACGCTGATCGCGGCCGAACTGCTGTACAGACTGGTTGAACGGCAGGGGATCGCACTCGGATCCCGGCTTGCGGGAAGGCTTTCGCGGCCGCAACCGGTCGCCGCTCCGTCCACTATCACGGGCCCGGATAGATGGCCTTGATGGTGATGCTGGTGTCGGCCGAGATCTCCATGCCCGCCGACTTGAAGCTCGGCGGCTTCCTCGACGCTTTGGGGCTGTTGCTGAGCCCGACCGCCGACGTGGGAATGCCCAGGAAATTGGCTTGCGGACGACCATCGCCGTCGTCGTCCTGTCCGTAGGACACCGCGTATTTTCCGGGCGTCAGCCCCGAAAAGGTCACGACAGGATCGGTCGCGGGCGCCGTCAGTTTCGCCATCGGTTTGCCCTTCTCGCAGGTCGGAAATCCCTGCACTGCGGATTCGCGCCACAGACAGAAAATGACCTGGCCCTTGGTACTGCGCAAACCTTCGGCATGCACAGTCAGCGAGAAGGTCTCCTGCGCCACGGCGCCCGACGACCAAGCGGCAATCAGAATCATCGCCGACACGAAGGCCTGAAGCTTTACTGGTTTTCGCATGACATTCCTCATATCCCGCGCCGGCCTTCAACGATCTGGTAGATCGCCGGTACCAACAGCAGGGTCAGGGCAGTGGACGAGATCAGGCCGCCGGTAACGACGATGGCCAGCGCCTGGGAAATGAATCCGCTACCGCCGGTGACGCCGGACGCCATCGGCAGCAGGGCGCAAATCGTCGCCAGGGCCGTCATGACGATCGGACGCACCCGACGACCCGCGCCGTAGAGGATTGCGTCCTTCACGCTCTGCCCGCTCCGCCGGTATTGGTTGATCAGGTCCATCAGCACGATGGCATTGGTGACCACGATGCCGATCAGCATCAGCATGCCGATCATTGCTGCCACACCCAGTGGTGTGCCGGTGACGAACAGCAGCCCGATGGCCCCGATCGCGGCGAACGGGATGGAAATCATCAGGATGAAGGGTTGCACCATGGAACGCAGGATCGTCACCAGCAGGATGAAGATCAGGCCGACCGCGACCAGCATCGCCAGACCCAGCTGCATGAACGCCTCGGACTGCTGTTCAGACACACCGCCAATCGAGATCGTCGCACCCTCGGGCAGCTCCAGAGCGTCAAGTCGCTCGTTTACGGCCGACTGTACGGTGCCGAGTTCTCCCTCCTCGGGGGTGAGGGAGAAGGTGGCAACCAGGTCGGTGCCCGAGCGGGCGACACGGGAAGGCTCGGAGACCTCCTTTACCTTGGCCACATCGGCGAGGGTGACCGGCGCGCCGGGTGACAGCCGAAGTGCCTTGAGCTTCGCCAGAGTGTCGACTCTCGGACCGGCGACGTAGACCGCCATGCTGGTGTTCCCGATCGTCACGCTGGTGATCGATCGAGGCGTCATTGCGGAGGCTACGATTCCAGCCACGGCCTGCTCGGTCAGCCCATGGGAGGCGGCCTTCGCCCGATCCACCTGCACCTGCAACGTCGGCTGCCGAGCCGCCAGATCGTTGCTGATGGCGGTGGTGTGTGGGACGTCCGCGAGAGCCTGACTGACCCGCCTGGTAGCTGCCTCCAGCACCGACTCGTCAGCAGCAGTGATCTTCACGTCGACCGCGGATCCGCCGATGCCTCCCGGGGGGCCCACCCCCACGGTGAAGGAGTCAGCCTCCGGGAGATCGCTCAGGACGCTGTTGAGCCTGTTCTCGATCTCGGTGAGGTCAGCGCCTTCTGAGGTGGCCACCGTGTAGTAGGCCATGGTGTCGCCCGACGCCTCACCGGCTTCAGGACCGGGGGGCGCTGCGCTCGCGGGGCCAGCTCCGGCCAGGCTTGCGGTAACCACCACGTCGGTGACCCCGGAGATCTGATGCATCAGGGCCTCGATGCCGGTGATCTTCGCAGTCACCTCCTCCAGGGTCAGGCTGGAGTCGAAGGACTGGGAGACGTTGATCGTGGTCTCACCCGTGTCGCCGAGGAACTCAACCCCAAGGCGGGGCAGCAGCGCCAGCGAACCGCCGAGCAGCACTACGGCGGCAAGAATCACCGCAGCCGGCCTGAGCATCGTCCAGCGCAGAACCGGAATGTAGTAGCGCTGGAGCAGATTTCCGTCCTCGTCCTCGTGCTGCAGCGTTTGCTTCTCCGCCAGACTCCGGTCGGCATGCAGCGGGCTGTCAGCCTGCATGGGCACTTTGAGGAACCAGTAGGAAAGCACCGGAACGATGGTGAGCGCGATCACCAGCGAAGAGAGCATCGCGATGGTGACCGTAAACGCGAACGGCCCGAACAGTTGGCCCACGAACCCCTCGACCAGGGCGATCGGCGCGAACACCAGGACCGTCGCCACGGTCGAGCTGGTAATGGCAGCGGCCACCTCGCTGGTGCCATCCAGGATGGCCTTGACCTTGCCCTCGCCGTAGCCGGCGTGGCGCTTGATGTTCTCGATGACCACGATCGAGTCGTCCACCACGCGCCCGATCGCAATGGTGAGTGCGCCGAGTGTGAACATGTTGAGGGAGTGATCCCAAAGATAGAGACCGATGAATGTGGCCAGGATCGACAGCGGGATCGAGATCGCGGTCACTGCAGTCGGCCGACCCGAACCAAGGAACAGCAGGATCACCATCACTGCGAACAACAGACCGAGGCCGCCCTCGATGGTCAGATGCTGCAGCGACTCGGAGATATAGGGCGCCTGATCGCTGGCCACGACGACCTTGCTGTTGTTCCCCAGTGCCCGCTCGATTCCGGGAAGTACCTCATTCACATCGCGGGACAAACTGACCCGGTCAGCCGCGCTGCTCGCGGTGATCTGGACCGACAGCGCCGGCTCGCCATTCACTCGCGTGATCGACACCGCAGGATCGTTGGCGACGGCCACCTCGGCCACGTCGCCCAGCAGTACCCGAGTCCGCGCGTTCGAGCTGGGGGGCGCACCAAAGCTGGGAGGCACACCCACGCCGGGGGGCACACCCATGCCGGGGGGCACACCCATGCCGGGAGGCGCACTGAAGCCGGGCGGGGGCGCACCGCCTCGGGCTGCTCCAGACATCCAGGGCGGGGGAAATCCACCCCTCATGCCTGGCGGGGGCGAAGCCGCGGAAGGCAGCAGCGGAAGATTCTCTATGTCCTGCACTGAAGAGAGAGCCTCACCAACCTGGACGCCCACCATCGAACCGTCCTCGACGATGCTGCCTGCCGGCAGTTGGGTGCCATTGCTCTGCAATGCCTGGGAGATCGCAGAGGAAGACAGGCCATGCTTAGCCAATGCCTTCGTATCGGGCGTGATCGTGACCCGCTGGGTCGCGCCACCGCTCACCATGACTTCACGCACCCCGGAGACGCCGCGCAGCCTGGGCACCGCGACCGTCGTCAGTCGTTCTCGCAGATCGGTCGGCGACAGTTCCGAGGACACCGTCAGCGTCATTGCCGGCATATCCCCAGGGCCGCCGCTGATGACCCTGGGTACAGCACCCAACGGCAGCATTGGAGTTGTGGCGTCGATTGCTTCCTGGACGTTGGTTCTCAGCTTGTCCTGATCGAGCCCGAAGTCCGTGGTGAGCGAGACTACCGACACTCCGCTCGATGACATGGCGGTCACCGAATCAACACCCTCCACTTGCCGCAAAGCACGCGACAACGGAAGGGCGACCTGCTTGTCGACAACCCCCGGGCTCGCGCCGGGCACTATTGTCAGTACCATCCATTGAGGAGCCGCGAAGTCAGGAAGCAGCTCTTGTTTCAGAGCATCGAGGGAGAAGACACCACCCACCACAATCAAAACGGTGAGCAACGCGATCATCGCGCGGTTGGTAATGCTCGCTCTCGTCAATAAGGACAACATCAAAGCTCCTGGGGAAATGGGCCGACGGCCCCGCATTCAGTAGCGCAGGGCCTGGATCTTTCAGCATTGTAATGACCTTGGCTGCGAACTGTTCTGCATACTGGGTGGTTGTCTGCCCGCGCAGCGATCTCTTCCGTTTCTATTTCGTTATATTCCCGTCTCCACGCCTTTACCCGGCATATCTGATGAAGCAACAGACGCTGACGGGATTTGAAAAGTACGAAACTGCTTGTGCTGGTCGGAAGCCCAAGACGAGCCGGAAATTCCGCAGCACTGGCGTCGGCCGTTCAGCGCGGCGCCGAGGAAACCGGAACACAAGTGGCTACGCGGTTTATCGACGACTTCGTGTCGAGCTTCCTGCGCGACTGCAGAAAGAGCGCTACTGGCCCGATTCGTCCGCCAGCGCGCGCCACACCAGTGCGCCGATCAGCGCACCTGCGATCGGCGCCACCCAGAACAGCCACAGCTGGTTTGTCGCCCAGCCGCCAACATACAGCGCCACGCCGGTGCTGCGCGCCGGGTTCACCGAGGTGTTGGTGACCGGGATGCTGATCAGGTGGATCAGCGTCAGGCACAGGCCGATGGCCAGCGGTGCAAAGCCGGTGGCTGCACGTTTCGAGGTCGCGCCCAGAATCACGATCAGGAACATCGCGGTCATGACGATTTCGCAGATCAGCGCCGCCAGCAGCGAATAACCACCGGGAGAATGCTCGCCGTAGCCGTTGGAGGCGAAGCCGCCCGCCAGTTCGAAGCCGGCCTTGCCGCTGGCGATCAAATAGAGCACGCCACCGGCGGCAATGCCGCCGGCGACCTGCGCGACGATGTAGGGCAGCAGCTGGTTGGCAGGAAAACGCCCGCCGGCCCACAGGCCGACCGACACCGCCGGATTGAAATGACCGCCGGAGATCGGGCCGACGGCGTAGGCCATCGTCAGCACCGTCAGACCGAAGGCCAGCGAGACGCCGGTCAGGCCGATGCCCACCTGCGGAAAGGCCGCCGCGAGCACGGCGCTGCCGCAGCCGCCGAGTACCAGCCAGAACGTGCCGAAGAATTCTGCTCCGTATGCTTTCATTAAAGAAAAGACCGGTCGAAGATCAGGCCTTGCGCTTGCCGGTCAGGGGAGAGGTGCCAAAAAAGCCCGCCTTGACGGAACCGGTGATGGTGTCGCCCTCAACCACGGCTTCGGCCTCCAGCGTCATCGGCATCGGCACCGTCATCTTCATCGTCCAGGTCAGCTTGTTGCCGTTGACCTTTCCGTTCTCGATGTTCAAAGCGCCCATCATGGTGGCATTGGTGCCGGTGAAGGTGTCGCCGTCAACGACAATGGTAAGGTCACCCTTCTGGTCGCCCATCGGGGTCTTGGTCACGCATTCATAGGTTCCGGAAATCGACATTGCATTGATCCTCTCTAACTGTCAGGCCGCAGACTACCGTCGATGAACTGTAGCGATCAACTTGAGGGGGCGGATGTCGCCTTTCCCTTGCTTGCATTTTCACCTGGCGGAGCAGCGCATATCAGAACGAGACACTTGCGCGAATGCCGTAAGTGCGCGGACGCGCAATGGTAATGAACTCGGGATTCACGACTCCGTTGCCGGCGAGCCCACGCCCCAACTGGGCACGTGTGTCCCAGAGATTGTCGACGAACAACGCCGCCAGCCAGCGGTCTGCCTCCACCCCCAGCTGCAGCTTGCCGATCGAATAGCCGTCGACGGGGAGGCCATCAGGGACGGTCGGCGTGATCGACAGCGTGGCCTGCCTGCCGGTGTACTGCATGTCGAACCTCGCGAACCCCTTGGAATTCGCGGTCACGGGCGTGCGGTATTCGACGAACCCGCTCGCGGTCCACTCCGGTACGTTCGGCAGCGGCGCACCTACGGTCAGGTCGGCATCCTGCTTCACGCGCACAATCTTGCTGTGCGTGTACCCGGCGGTCGCTCCCAACAACCATGCCTCGCCCGGCGCCGCGGCCAGTTCCAGCTCGGCACCGTACAGCTCGGCATCGCCGCCGTTCATGGGGAAGCTCAGCGGCCCTGCCACCGGGGAGAATCCAGACCCAAAGACCTGCACATCCTTCCAGTCCACGTAGAACACCGAACCGTTGACGCGCAAGCGGCGACCCAACCAGCTGTTCTTGGTTCCGAGTTCGTAGTTCCACAGACTGTCGGAATCCGCCCCGTCGCCGCCGACCCCGAGTGGTTTGAAGTTGTTGACCGAACCGCTGCGGAAGCCCTTGGCGGCCTGCGCGTAGATCAGATGATCGTCGTCAAACTTGTAGGAGAGAGCGGCCTTCGGAATCAGGCCGTTTTCCTTGCGCTCCCCGCTGCTGGTCCCACTGACGCCTGCGAAGAGACTGTAGCCTGTCGTGATGCCGAAATCGTTGGCCTTCTCCTCGAACCATCGCAGCCCCCCGATGAGTTCGAGCTTCTCGAGCAGCTTGAAATTGACCTCACCATACACCGCGTACTGCTTGTACTGCTCACTGACGGGGTTATCGATTATCGTCCCGTCGGCCGGCAGCAAAGGCTGGCCAGCAAGTCCCAGGCCGGCGTTCACCGAGGCCAGATCGGCAGGCACAAGATAGATACGGGTGCTGCTGTCCTGCTTCTTGTCGCGGTAATACGCGCCGGCGATCCAGTTGAGGCGCTGATCGCCGCTCGACACCAGCCGCAGCTCCTGCGACACGGTGGAAAGATCAGTGGCCGCCGTGGCGGGCCCCTGCGTCACCGTGCCGAAACCAGCGAGGGCTTGGGCGAGTTGCAGCACGCGGCTGCCCCGTTCGTGCTTCGAACCATAGTATGCCGAGATCGAGCTGAGCTCGGCGAAGCCCAGGTCGTATCTGAGCGTCAGCCCGAAAATGCGGCTTTCGGCTTCGGCGTTCTGCTTTTCGAGTATGGCCATCTGCAGATCAGGCAGTTGATTGTCGATCTGATCGAGGGCGTCGTGGCTCTGCTTGTTGTAGAGCGCCAGCAACTCCGCGCTCAGAGCATCGGTCGGTTTCCACAGCAGCGTGCCGCGCATCGAATATTGATCCGAACCGTTGAAGTTGCGCTCACCCGTGGCGACGTTGTCGATGAAGCCATCGCGATTCTCATAGCTGGCGGCGAGACGCAGCCCCAACCGGTCCGCGACCAGCGGCAAATTGACCACACCGCGCACCTGGGAGTTGAAACCGCCCCCCGTGGTACCGGATAGCGCGGTCTCGGCACGCCCTTCAAATTTCGCGAGATTGGGCGACTTCAGGATCATCTTGACCGCGCCGCCCATGGCGCCTTCGCCGTACAGCGTGCCTTGCGGTCCCTTCAACACCTCGATGCGCTCGAGGTCGTAGAGCGCAAGATCGGGCACGTTGGAGGTGTCGACGATCGAGATGTCGTTGACATACATGCCGGTGGTCGACACCATTGCGCCGATGCCGTTATCGCGGGCACCGATGTCGGAAATGCCGCGCATGGCGATGCGCGTCGCACCGCCGCCCTGATCCCGGAAACTGACGCCAGGCACAGCCAGGATGTAATCGGACATCTGCTTGGCCCCGGCGCGTTCGAGCTCCTCGCCCCCGAATACCTGTATTCCGCCAGCGACGGACTGTGCATTTTCCTCGCGTCGGCTCGCCGTGACGATGACTTCCGCGAGTTGCACCGTGGCAGCGGAAGCGGTGGTAATGGGCGAACCGGATGGCGATGCGGCATTGGCCAACGCCGTCGTCACCGCAAACGCACCCGCGGTCACCGCACGACCGATAAATAGCATGCTCAGATGATTCATTCCCACTCCCCCTTAGTTTTTCTGGCGCGCGTTCGGCGCAATCACGACTGTTCTGTTAGCCGCACCCCGACGACATCGTTCTAGTCCTAATGGTCAACGATGGCTTCTAGCTTAAACTGTTCTTCTGGTCAAGTTTGAGTGCCGAAGTCCAGGGAGCGACCCCTCAGCGGATACAACCGGACTGGACCAGCTGAATTCGCATGTATGCAGGACGGTTTTTACTGTCCGTATGGTCAGATCACATGGAGTATGCGAGCGCAGCGAAGCGCGCGCCGCCGTGAGCGATCAGCGGGTCAGCGACTCCGCGACCGGGAGGACTGGCAGCAGGTGTTCAATCATCAATTGCAACCGGCGCTCACCCTGATATTCATTGGCGTCCAGCCGGTACACCAGCCGCACGCGGCCCATGGGCAGCGGCTGCGCATCCTGCGGATTGACTTGGTTGAAAGCGACCGCGTCGAACACGCCGCGCCCCTCGGGGGCCTGCAGCTGCAGCTTCAGATGCCGCTCGCCGATCACGCGCGAACGGCGAATTTCAAACTCGCCATCAAACAGCGGCTCGGGAAAGCCAGCGCCCCAGGGTCCGCCTTCGCGCAATGCCTCGGCCGTGGACAGCGCCAGCTCGGCATCGGTCAGCTCGCCATCGGTTTCGATGATGTCCGGCGATCCGCAGCGCGCCAGCCAGCGCGCCACTTCGGCATCGAAGGCCGCGGCGAATGCATCCAGATGGTCACGGGCCAGTGTCAGACCGGCCGCCATCGCATGCCCGCCGAATTTTTCAATCAATCCGGGCTGTCGTGTAGCGATGGCATCCAGCACATCGCGGATGTGCACGCCGGCGATCGAGCGCGCCGAACCGCGCAGCGACTGCGGATCGGCGTTGGCGAAGGCGATCACCGGACGGCGCAGCTTTTCCTTGATGCGGCCGGCCACCAGTCCGACGATGCCCTGGTGCCAGACGGCGTCATACAGCACCACACCAGAGCGCTGCACGACGGCACCCGGCTGCGTGAGCACGCGCACCGCCGCCAGCGCCTCGACCTGCATGCGCGCCTCGATGTCGCGGCGCTCGACATTCAGCGCGTCCAGCTGCATGGCCAGCGCACGCGCTTCGGCAACATCGTCGCTGAGCAGGCAGCGGATGCCGATCGACATGTCGCTGAGCCGACCGGCCGCATTCAGTCGCGGCGCCACGGCGAAGCCCAGATCGCTGGCCACCAGCTGCGACTGCGAGCGGCGCGCAATCTCCAGCAGTGCGGTGATGCCCGGCACGCAGCGGCCGGCGCGGATGCGGGCCAGTCCCTGCGCCACCAGCACGCGGTTGTTGGCATCCAGCGGCACCACGTCGGCGACCGTGCCCAACGCCACCAGATCCAGCCAGACGGCCATCGACGGCGCGTCAGCTGGCAAACCGCCCTGCTGCTCCAGCCGGCGACGCAGCGCTGCCAGCACATAGAAGGCCACGCCCACGCCGGCCAGCGCGCTGCTGCCGAAACCGCTGTCCGGCAGATTGGGATTGACGATGACATTGGCCGGCGGCAGTTCTGCGCCCGGCAGATGATGATCGGTGACCAGCACATCGATGCCGAGCGTACGGGCACGCCGCACGCCGGCGAGGCTGGCTATCCCATTGTCGACGGTGACGATCAGCGCCGGACCTGCGCGAGCTGCGAGGTCGACGATTTCCGGCGTCAGCCCGTAGCCGTACTCGAAGCGGTTGGGCACCAGGAAATCCACCACAGGAAAGCCAAAGCTGCGCAGCGCGCGCAGCATCAGCGCCGAACTGGTGGCGCCATCGGCGTCGAAATCGCCAACAATGACAATGGCCTGCGTGCGATGCTGCAGCAGCAGTTCCGCCGCCGCGTCCACGCCCGCCAGCGTGCGCACCGGCAGCAGCCGCTCCAGCGCCAGGCGCAGCTGTTCAGCGCTCTCCACGCCGCGCGCCGCATAGACACGCCGCAGCACCGGATGCAGTGCCGGACCGAGGTCGGCAGCAGGCGCTGTCACCATCCGTCGCACTATCTTCAGCATGCGCGCAGCCCCACCCACCACGGCTGCGGACGACGCCAGAAACGGCGCAACCCCATGCGCGTCAGTGTCCAGCAGCAGCCCGCTGCGACCAGGCTCAGCGCGCCGCGCTGACCAGTGCGCAGCTGGCGCAATGCCGGTGACAGCCAGTGGCTCTCGAGCGGCTGCAGCTGATCCAGCGACAGCACCACGGTCAGATCCTCTGCGCCCGGCGCGCGCTCCAGCCCCACCGGCACCGGCACGGCCTGCGTGCCCGCACCCAGCAGACGCCACAGCGCGCTGGCATACGCATCGTCGGCCCACAGTACGCCGGGCGCCGATGCCGGCACGGCAGGCGACGGCGAGCCGCCACTCCAGAACCAAAGACCTGTAGCCGGCAGCTGACCACTGGCTTCACGCTGCCGGTTGACGACATGTTCGTGCAGCCACATTTCCACCTCGGCGGCCAGACGCCGCAATGGCGTTGCCACTGCAGCACGCGACCAGCCGGCTGCCGGATCACGGCCCAGCAGCGTTGCCGGATCGACGGTTTCGAAGGCCGCCTGCGCAGGTCCGACCAGCAGCAGGTCGCGGCCGCCAGTAATCATCAGCTCCCAGCCACTGCCGGCGAATACCCGCATGAAGTCCTCGGCCAACTGGCCCTGCTGCGCATCGCTGAGCCGCAGCAGGCCGGCCGGATGCAGCCGCAGTGTGTCGATGCCGGCCACGTAGTGCACCGGTGTTGCCAGCCAGTAATGCCGCGTCTCGGTCAAGCCGAGGCTGGCGGCCACCACGCCACCTGCGGCGGCGGTTGCCAACAGCGGCCCGCCCGCCGTCGTTGCCAGCCAGCGATGCCAGTGATCCGGCAAGGGATGGCGGTGCGCGCGCGCCAGCCATAGTTCCAACACCGGCAGCTGTGGCAGCAAGGCGGTATCGGTGGTGGCGGACGGCGCTGCGAGTTCGGGCAGGATCAGAGTCAGTACAGGCACAGTGATATGTTACCGGTCATGCGACTGGTACTGGACCACGATGCAAGGATTCACACGATCCGCAGTTACGGCGGCGGTGAAGTGCAGATCAACGATCAGCGCTGCACGGCGCCGTGCATCGTCACGCCGCAGCAGCTGATTGCCGACTGGCCGGTGCAAGCACCTCAACAACTGACGCTGCAGCAGCTGCAACCGCTGCTGCAGTTGCGGCCGCAGATCGTGCTGGTGGGCGTAGCGGATGGTGCGCTGCGCGCGCCGGCGACGCTGCGTCGCGAGCTGGAATCGCGCGGCATTGCGCTGGAATTCATGGACCTGGGTGGCGCTTGCCGCACCTATAACGTGCTGGCCCAGGAAGGCCGGGCGGTGGCCGCGGCACTGTTCCCCCTTCCGACGGCCGCCTGAGGCACCGAGGGAAGGCACAGGGAAGGAAAGCACACTGTTGTTGTTGTCGAACCTGTTTTTGTTGTTGTGAACCTGGGATTTCCCCTCAACCCCTGTGCCTTCCCCGGGTGCAATTCGCAGAAGGCCGGGCGATGCTAGCCCGATGGCGGGTAACCTGACAAGCCCGATCAGCGGCCGAGCCCGGACAGCAACGGCACGAAGCTCACTGAACCCAGCACCTGGCGCTCGATCTGCTGATCGCGCCGCACATAACGCAGCAGCTGCTGCCCGCCCTCGGCACCCACCGGCACCACCAGCCGGCCACCCTTGGCCAGCTGCTTCAGCAGCGCTTCCGGAACCGCCAGCGGCGCCGCCGCCACGATGATGCCGTCAAACGGCGCCTGCGACTTCCAGCCGGCAATGCCATCGCCGTGCTTGAGCAGCACATTGCCCACATCCAGTTCCTTGAGCCGTGCCTTGGCGCGCTTGTACAGGCCTTCGATCCTTTCCACCGAATAGATCTTGCCCACCAGCGGCGCCAGCACCGCGGTCTGATAGCCGCAGCCGGTGCCCACCTCCAGCACCTTCTTCAACGGGCCCCCTTCCAGCAGTGCCTCGGTCATGCGCGCCACGATGTAGGGCTGCGAAATGGTCTGGCTGTAGCCGATCGGCAGCGCCGTATCTTCGTAGGCGCGGCTGGCCAACGCCTCATCGACAAATACATGCCGGGGTACATTGCGGATGCGGTCCAGCACCACGGCGCTGGTGATGCCCTGCTCGCGCAGCCGCTGCACCAGGCGGTCGCGGGTGCGCGCCGAAGTCATGCCGATGCCGGCCATGCGTATGGCGTTCACAGCTGAGCCAGCCAGTCGCCGACTTCGGGCAGCGCGGCGTGCCGCGTCAGATCGGCGGTCAGCGGCGTCACCGACACGTAGCCGTCGGCGACGGCCTGGAAATCGGTGCCGCTGCCGGCATCGGCCCCTGCGCCGGGCGGGCCGATCCAGTACACGGTGTGACCCTTCGGATCGCGCGTCGGGATCAGCGGCTCGGAGCGGTGCCGGTTCCCCAGGCGCGTGGCCAGCATGCCGCGCAGCTGCGCGTACGGCAGATCCGGCACGTTGACGTTGAGAATCAGACGCGGATCCGGCGCTTTCCGCAGCAACCCCGCCACCAGTTGCCGCGCCACCTGCGCGGCAGTATCGAAATGCCGCGGACCTTCCGGCCGCGTGCACAACGACACCGCCACCGTCGGCAGACCCAGGAAGCGCCCTTCGATCGCCGCCGCCACCGTGCCCGAATACAGCACATCGTCGCCGAGATTGGCGCCGTCATTGATGCCGCTGACCACCATGTCGAATTCGGCGTCGAACAGACCGGACACGCTCAGGTGCACGCAATCGGTGGGTGTGCCCACCACGTAGTAAACCGCGGCTTCGGCTTCGAACACGCGCAGCGGCACATCCAGCGTCAACGAATGTCCGGAACCGCTGCGATTGCGATCGGGTGCCACCACGGTGATCTCGGCCAGATCGGCCAGCGCATTGCGCAGGCGTCCCAGGCCTTCGGCCCGGTAGCCATCATCATTGCTCACGAGTATTTTCAAGGCGCGCCAATATACTGAATGCGCCGCCCCGGAGGAATGCGTGCAGGACGATGAAGACAGCAAATTGTTTCGTCAGGCCATGCACGATGTGCGTCCGCTGCGCACGCCGGCGCGGGCTGCGACTGCGGCGCGACGTCGCGCGGCGCGGGCACGCTTTGCCCGTGCCGAACGCGCAGCGGTACTGGCCGAAAGCCTGGCGACCCCCGGTCCCTTCATCGAAACCCAGGCCGGCGATGAGCTGCTGTTCCGTCGCCCCGGCATTGCCGACAGCATCCTGCGGCGGCTGAAGCGCGGCGACTATCGCGTGGAGGGCGAACTGGACCTGCATGGCCTGCGTGGCACCGAAGCCAGCGCCGAACTGAGCCGCTTCCTGCAACGCGCGGTGGCCGATGGCCTGCGCTGCGTGCGCATCATTCACGGCAAGGGCATGCGTTCCGGTCCGCGCGGGCCGGTGCTGAAACAGACCGTCAATACGCTGCTGCGGCGCGCGGGACCGGTGCTGGCCTTCACGTCGGCCCGGCCGCGCGACGGCGGCACCGGCGCCACGCTGGTGTTGCTGGGCAAGCTGTAACGATCAGGCTGATTCGAGCAGCACGGTGGCCATGGCGGCCAGGCCCTCGCCACGTCCCAGCGCGCCCAGTGACTCGGGCGTGGTGGCCTTCAGGTTGACGCGGTCGGCTGTCACACCCAGCAACGCCGCCACTGCATCACGGATCTGTTGGCGGTAAGCCGCCATCTTCGGCTCCTGGGCCAGCAGCGTCAGGTCGGCATTGACCACGCGCAGGCCGCGTTTCGTCAGCATCTCCAGCGTGGCGGTGACGAAGCGCCGGCTGTCGGCGTTCTTCCACTGCGAATCGCTGTCGGGAAAATGCAGGCCGATGTCGCCCAGACCGGCGGCGCCCAGCAGCGCATCCACCAGCGCATGCAGCAGGACATCGCCATCCGAATGGGCCAGCACGCCGCGGCCATGCGGCACGCGCACGCCGCCCAGCATCAAGCTGTCGCCGGGCCCGAAGGCATGAATATCGAAGCCCGAACCCACTCGCAGCTGTGTCAACGACGCGCTCCCAATATGGCCGCAGCCACCAGCAGATCTTCGGCGGTGGTGATCTTGATATTGCTGTCGGAAGCAGCGACCAGCAAGGGCCGGCCGCCAGCCCATTCGATGGCCTGCGCCTCATCGGTAGGTTCCAGCTGCGCCGCGCGTGCACGCTGCAGCGCCTCGCGCAGCTGCGCATAACCGAACATCTGCGGCGTCAGCGCACGCCACAGTCCTTCGCGCGTCACGGTATTGCAGCTGTGGCCCATCGCATCCTGCTGCTTGATGGTGTCGGTGACCGGCGCCGCCAGCAATGCGCCATCGGCGGCATCACCGGCTGCGGCCAGCAGCCGCTCCAGATCCGCCGTGCTGAGGCAGGGACGCACGGCGTCGTGCACCAGCACCCAGTCCGCGGCCTGCGCCTCACCCTCCAGTGCCCGCAGGCCACGCAGCACCGATTCGCTGCGTTGCTCGCCGCCGGTGACGATGCGCACCCGCGCCGGCAGACGCTGCGCCAACGATTCCCGGCGCGCGTCATCAACCGCCAGCGCCAACACGATGCCGCGGCAACGATCATCGGCAATGAAGGGACGCAGCGCGGCCTCGAGCACTGTACCGGTGCCCAGCAAAGCATGCTGCTTGGGGAACTGGCCACCGAAGCGCCGTCCGATGCCGGCGGCCGGCATCACCAGCCAGTAAAACATCAGCGCGCCGCGGTGCGTACTGGCGGCGGCGGCAATGGCGTCACCTGCTGCGCATCGCGCTGCGAACCGGGTACCACCTGATAGAAGGTTTCGTTGCGGCCAATCATGCCCAGATCGTTGCGGGCGCGCTCTTCCAGCGCCGCATAGCCCTGCTTCAGATCGCGCACTTCGGCCGCCAGCTGACGATTGCGCTCCGACAGCGCTTCGTTCTGCTCATGCTGGGTATTCGTGGCGCTGCGCAGCTGCCAGAGCTCGGAAACACCGTCGGAGGAGAACCACAGCCGGTATTGCAGCAACAGCAGAACCAGTCCCAGCGCTGCGGCGAGCCATTTCATGGGCGTTCAGCCTAACAGAAAGCCTGCCGGATCAGCATGAACCTCATCCCGGGATCTTCACCGGAAAGGCTTCGCGACCGGCATAGCGGGCCTTGCTGCCCAGCTGTTCCTCGATGCGCAGCAGCTGGTTGTACTTGGCGACGCGATCGGAGCGCGACATCGAACCGGTCTTGATCTGCGTGGCGGCCGTGGCCACCGCAATGTCGGCGATGGTGCTGTCCTCGGTTTCGCCTGAACGGTGCGACACCACCGCCGTGTAGCTGGCGGCGGCGGCCATGTCGATGGCAGCCAGCGTTTCGGTCAGCGTGCCGATCTGGTTGGGCTTGATCAGAATGGAATTGGCGACGCCACGGGCGATGCCCTCGGCAAGAATCTTCGTGTTGGTGACGAACAGGTCATCGCCCACCAATTGTACTTTGCGACCCAGCTCGGCGGTCAGATGCGACCAGCCGGCCCAGTCCGCTTCGCTCATGCCATCTTCAATGGTGATGATGGGATAGCGCGCCACCAGGTCGGCCAGGTAGCGGGTGAATTCGGCCGGCGAGAAGCTGCGATGCTCGCTTTCCAGTTCGTACTTGCCGTCGCGGAAGAACTCCGAGCTGGCCACGTCGAGGCCCAGGTAGATGTCCTTGCCCGGCTTGTAGCCGGCCTGCTCAATGGCCTGCATGATGGTCTGCAGCGCAGCTTCGTTGGACGGCAGGTCCGGCGCGAAACCGCCCTCATCGCCCACCGCCGTGCTCAGACCTTTCTCGTTCAGCTGCTTCTTCAGCGTGTGGAACACCTCGGCGCCATAGCGCAGCGCCTCGCGCAGGCTCTTCGCGCCCACCGGCAGGATCATGAACTCCTGGATGTCGAGGCTGTTGTTGGCATGCGCGCCGCCATTGATGATGTTCATCATCGGCACCGGCATCAGCGGCGGGGTCTTGCCGCCCAGCAGCCGGTACAGCGGCTGGCCGGCATCGCGCGCGGCGGCATGCGCATTGGCCA
>JAIBJM010000045.1 GCA_020029535.1 Gammaproteobacteria bacterium
CCGCCATGTTCATTCGACTCCAATCCGCACCGCCGCTGCGGCGGCCAGCGGCGCCAGCGTTGCAGCCAGCACTGTCATCGCCGCCAGCAGATACAGCGGCGCATCATAGGGCTGCTGCGCAATCGCCAGACTGGTAGCCCGCGCACCGAAGATCAACACTGGCGTTGCCAGCGGTAGCACCAGCAAGGCCAGCAGCGTGCCACCTCGCCGTATGTTCAGCATCAGGCCGGCGCCGATGGCGCCGATCAGGCTCAATGCCACGCTGCCCAGCAGCAGCGCCGCGAGTATTCCGGGCATCGCTCCATATGGGGCACCCAGCGCTGTAGCTGCCAGCGGCGCGGTCAGCACCAGCGGCAGCCCGGTCAGCAGCCAGTGCACCGCGGTCTTCGCCAGCAGCAGCCACGCCAGCGGCACGCCTGATATCACCAGCTGTTCCAGCGAGCCGTCGCTCCCGTCTTCGCGGAACAGCAGATCCAGCGCCAGCAGTGAGGATAACAACGCTGCTACCCACAAGGCACCGGGTGCAATGTCACGCAACCGCGACAGCTGCGGGTCCAGCGCCAGCGGAAACAGCGTGGTTACGACCAGAAAGAAGAACAGGGGTTGCAGCCATTCGCCGCCTTTTCGCATTGCGAGACGCAGATCACGGCGAACCAGCAGCAGCGCAGCCTGGCCCGGGGAACTTATGTTCATCAGTGCAGCTCCAGCACGGACGACCGTGCTGCAGCCGGCAGCAGCAGCTGATGTGTGGCCACCACGGCGATGCCGCCGGCGGCCAGATGCTGATCGAGGCAATGAACGAAAAGGCCTTGCCCCGCCTGGTCCAGATTCGCGACGGGCTCATCCAGTATCCACAGCGGACAGCGCAGCAGCAGCACGCGCGCCAGCGCGACACGACGCTGCTGGCCTGCCGAGAGTTGTCGTACCAGGCGATGCTGCGCATCGTGATCCAGCTGCAGCTGCTGCAGCATGTCCACGATGGTGGCGTCGGTAACAGGCCGGCGCATGCCCACGCCGTAGCGAAGATTCTCGATCGGCGTCAGGTCGGCCTTCAGTGCTGCGCCATGCGCCAGGTAGGCCAGTTCGCGCTGGAAGCCGGGCAGATTCTCGCGCACATCGTGCCCGCGCCAGCGGATGCGCCCATCTTCCAGCGGCAACAGGCCGCACAATGCGCGCAGCAATGTGCTCTTGCCGGCGCCATTGGCGCCCATGATCTGCAGGCATTGGCCTGCGGTCAGTTCCAGCGATAGTCCGCGCAGCACGTGCAGGTCGCCGCGCCAGAGCTGGAGATTGTCGGCATTAAGCACAGTCATGTGGTGCGGACGGCGGGACTCGAACCCGCACTCCCTTTTGAGGAAGCAGATTTTCCTGCCACTTCGGCTTTCGCCGCCGCCGCTGCACGGCGTTCGTGGTCTGGACTATCCCTTCGCCATGGCTTCCGCAAGGAAGCGACAGGCGCCGCCCGTCTAGTCTCTACACCTTCCTTCGCGCTGCGAAGGCTTGGCTCGGGATTGGCTTGGGTCACAGCCGGTAGCGTTCCCCGAATTTGAGCGGTTCTGCACCACAGGTTTCCCTGCGGGCACTCCATGTATCAAAGTCTGCTGCGTCTACCAGTTTCGCCACGTCCGCATTCATCTGGAGGCTAGGGTCGGAATCGAACCGGCGTACACGGCTTTGCAGGCCGCTGCATGACCACTCTGCCACCTAGCCGTGCTGAGTGAAAAGATTGGAGCGGGAAACGAGGCTCGAACTCGCGACCTCAACCTTGGCAAGGTTGCGCTCTACCAACTGAGCTATTCCCGCGTCACTGCGAGGCCGGGAATTGTATGTGGCACGGTACGCAAGTCAAGGAAATATCAAAATAAACTGACGGGCGCCCGTCAACGTGGAACCATGAGGCACGTTAATCATTCTAACAGCCATGATCCGCAAGCCACTCATATTGACAGCCCTGCCCGCCTTGGTACTGGCCGGCTGCGCCACCACGGAAACCCGTACCGTGTATGCCCCGGCCGAACCCATCGAACAGGTGTATGTGTATCCGGCGGCGGGCCAATCGGCGCAGCGTATGGACCGCGATCGTTATGAATGCCATCTGTCGGCGGTGAAACAGAGCGGCTTTGATCCAAGCAGCATGCGCGGCGGCTACCAGCGCTATACGATTGTTTCCGCGCCACCGCCGGGCACCAATACCGTCGGCGGTGCGCTGGCGGGCGCTGTGCTCGGAGCGGCTGTGGCGGGTCCACGTGATGCAGGGAGCGGTGCATTGGTGGGTGCTGCCGCTGGCGCCGTAGTGGGTGCCGCTGCTGACAGCGCCAACCAGCAGAGTGCAGCGCGCGCAACACGCGGCGTGCAACAGCGCAACGCGGCGGTTGAACAGCGCGCCGATGACTATCGACGTGCCATCAGCGCCTGTCTTGAGGGACGCGGTTACGCCGTCCGCTGACGGTGGCAAGGAGCAGGGATATGAACACGAATTCAATGGCTCGCGCCTTTCAGCTGCCGGCGCTGGCGATGCTGGCCGTACTGGCCACCGTGCCGGCGTTGGGCCAGGAAGGCCGGGGCAACAGTAATGACGATGCGCGCGAGCGCATCGAGCAGCGCCGCGGTCCCGCGCCGCGCAACGAATCGCCGAAGTTCAAGCCGCCGGCCGAACGATCCGCACCGGCGCCCGCGCCGGCTCCTGCTCCCCAGGCCGCGCCACCTGCGCGATCGGCACCGGTTCCGGCACCGCAGGCAGGTCGGGGACCCAGGCCGCCGCCGGGCGTGGACAACGCCAACCGGCCGCCCGATCCGCGTGCGGCACGCTGGGGTGCTGGGCCGCGTGGGCCGAGTCCGCCGCGTTCTTTACCGCCGCCGGTGAACAACTATCGCGCGCTGCCGCCGGGTTATCACCGCTATGGCTATCGCGGCAGCAATTACTACTTCCTCAATGGCTACTGGTATTCGCCGTATTCCTCTGGCTACCGACTGATCCGGCCGCCGTTCGGATTGGTGATCTACGACCTGCCGCCCTACTACAGCAGCTATTGGTATGGCGGACGCCGTTACTACTACGCCAATGACGTGTACTACCTCTGGGATCCGACCGAACGCGGCTATGTGATCAGCGGGCCGCCGCAGGACGTCGATGACGCAGACGATCAGGCCGATGACGACATCTTTGTCTATCCCACGCGGGGGCAGAACGAAGAACAGCAGGCCAACGACCGCTACGAATGCCATCGCTGGGCTGCGGACCAGACCGGCTTTGATCCGACACAGAGTAGTGGTGGTGTAGCGGGCAACCAGGTGGTATCCCGGCGCGCCGACTACCGCCGCGCCGAGACGGCCTGTCTTGAAGGCCGCGGTTACAACGTGCGCTGAAACAAGAATGCCGCGGCCAAAGCCGCGGCATTTATTTGGTCGGGACGCCGAGATTTGAACTCGGGACCCCTTGCACCCCATGCAAGTGCGCTACCAGGCTGCGCCACGTCCCGCGACAGAGCCAGAATGATAGTTCAGCGGCGCAGGATGCGCAGCATTTCTTCGAGCTCGAGCCGCACCTGCCGGATCACCTGCTGGCTCTGACTGGCGTCGCTCCGTGCTTCATCGCCGGTGAGCTGATTGCGCGCGCCACCGATGGTGAAGCCCTGATCGTACAGCAGGCTGCGGATCTGTCGGATCACGATGACGTCCTGACGCTGGTAGTAGCGCCGGTTGCCGCGCCGCTTGACCGGCTTGAGCTGCGGGAACTCCTGCTCCCAGTAACGCAGCACATGCGGCTTCACTCCGCACAACTCGCTGACTTCGCCGATGGTGAAATAACGCTTGCCGGGAATCGCCGGCAACTCGTTATTGTTCTTTGGTTCCAACATAGGCTTCGACGCGCGCTTTGAGCTTTTGGCCGGGTCGGAAAGTTACTACGCGTCGAGCGCTGATGGGAATCTCTTCGCCGGTTTTCGGATTGCGGCCAGGGCGCTGGTTCTTGTCGCGCAGATCGAAATTGCCGAAGCCCGAGAGTTTGACCTGCGAGCCCGACGCCAGCGCGCCGCGCACTTCTTCGAAAAACAGGTCTACCAGTTCGCGCGCTTCGCGCTTGTTCAATCCCAGCTGATTGAACAGGGCTTCCGCCATTTCAGCTTTGGTCAGCGCCATGGTTACTCTCTCAACTTCGCATTCAGAGCCGAGCGCAATTCAGCCACTACGGCCGCTACGATGCGATCAGCGTCTTCATCAGTAAGCGTGCGCGATAAATCTTGCAAAATCAACCCTAAGGCGATGCTTTTTCGACCTATTTCTACCCCCTTCCCCTGGTAGATGTCGAATATCCGCAGTTCTTTAAGCTGGGTGGATGCGGCAACACTAACATGCTGAAGAATGCGGCTGAAAGGCTCGCTTTCATCGACGGTGAATGAAATATCCCGTCGTATCTGCGGGAACTGCGAGAACGGTCGGTAGGCTGCCGCAGCCGACGCGGCGACCGCCGTGTAGTCCAGTTCGAACAGCAACGGTGCATATGTAAAGTCCAGTGCCTGCACATGGCGCGGATGCAATTCACCCAGCTGTCCGATGGCGTGTCCGTCGCGCATTACTGTGGCGCTGCGGCCCGGGTGCAGTGCGGGATTATTGCTGCCAGCTTCAAAGCGGTGCATCAGGCCTGGTCCGCCGATGGCCAGCAGCGCTTCGACATCAGCCTTCAGGTCGTAGAAGTCCACAGGCTGTGATGCGACGCCCCACTGTTCAGGCTGCCGCGGTCCGCATACCAGGCCGGCGATCATCTTCTGTTCCTGGATTGCGCCGCCCTCGACGGGCACGAAGCGGCTGGCCATCTCGAACAGGCGCAGACGATCCTGCTGACGACGCAGGTTCTGCTGTGCCACACCGATCAGTCCGGGCCACAGCGAGGCGCGCATCACGGCCAGATCGCTTGAAATCGGATTCTTCAGCGCGATGGTGGGCGCGTTGCCCAGCAATTGCTGTTGCAGCTTGGGGTCGACGAAGCCGAAAGTGATCACTTCCTGGAAGCCGCGCGCCGCCAGCAGCTGCATGAGGGTGGTTTCCGGCAATTGCTGTTCGCTGCCCGCCGCAACATGACGGTGCGCGGTGACCGCAAGCTCCGGAATCTGATCCAGGCCCCACAGCCGGGCCACCTCTTCAATGAGGTCGGCTTCGAGGCCGATGTCGAAGCGCCAGCTGGGCGGCGTGACCAGCAGCGTGTCCCCGTTACCGCTGACCTGCATGCCCAGCGCCTGCAGACGGGCACTCACCTGCTGTGCATCGGGCATGGCGCCGAGCAGCCGTTTCAAACGAGACAGACGCAGTGATACCGGTGCGCGCTGCGGCAGTTCAGCCGGCAGCTGCTGCAGGTCCGCGGCACCCGCCTCGCCGCCGACAATCTGCAGCATCACTGCCGTGGCGCGCTGCAGCGCCTGTTCCTGCAGCGCCGGATCCACGCCGCGCTCGAAGCGCTGGCTGGCGTCGGTCAGCAGGCCATGACGACGCGCGCGACCGGCGATGACAGCCGGAGCAAACCAGGCCACTTCCAGCAATACATTGCGGGTGGTGCTGCTGATGGCGGTGCGCTCGCCACCCATGATGCCGGCCATGCCCACCAGTCCAGCCTCATCGGCAATGCCCAGCACATCGGATTGCAGCCGGATCTCGCGGCCATCGAGCAGTCGCAGCGGCTCATCGGGACTCGCACGACGTACTCGCAGCGAACCCTGCAGGTGATCCAGATCGTAGGCGTGCATGGGCTGGCCCAGCTCAAGCAGCACGTAATTGGTGACATCGACAATCGGGCTGATGGGACGCAGGCCGCTGCGCAACAACCGTTCGCGCAACCACGTGGGCGTGGCGCGGCCGTTGTCGACGCCACTGATGACACGGCTGGCAAAACGGCCCACCCCCGAGTCTGCTTCCAGCTGTACGGCAAAGCGCTTGGTGCCACTGGCGGCGACGGTGGGAACAGTCGGGGCATGCAGTGACTGGCCGCTGGCTGCCGCGAGCTCGCGCGCAATGCCCAGCACCGACATGGCATCGCCGCGATTGGGCGTGACGCCGATTTCCAGAATCAGATCGTCAAGGTTCAGCAACTGACGCAGGTCTTTGCCCACTGGCGCGTCGGCCGGCAGTTCCAGGATGCCCTCGCCTTCGGCGGGCAATCCCAGTTCGGTGGCCGAGCACAGCATGCCCTGCGACTCGACGCCGCGCAGTTTGGCCGGCTTGATGGTCAGACCCGTTGGCAGCTGCGCACCGATCTTCGCCAGTGCAGTCTTGAGGCCGGCGCGCGCGTTGGCGGCGCCACACACAATCTGCAGCAACTGGCCATCGCCGGTATCCACCTGGCAGACGCGCAGACGATCGGCCTGCGGGTGTGGTGCGATCGATGCGATCTGCGCCACCACCACATTGTCGAATGGCGGTGCCACTGGCGCGATGGACTCCACCTCGAGGCCCAGCATGGTCAGCCGATGCGACAGCTCGGCGGCATCCCAGGGAATGTCCACCCATTCACGCAGCCACGACAACGGCAGCTTCATCTAGGCTCCCGAGAACTGCGTCAGGAAGCGCAGGTCGTTGTCGTAGAACAGGCGCAGATCATCGACGCCATAGCGCAGCATGGCCAGTCGTTCCACGCCCATGCCGAAGGCAAAGCCGGTGTAGCGCTCACTGTCGATATTGCAGGCGGCGAATACATTCGGATGCACCATGCCGCAGCCGGCCACTTCCAGCCAGCCGGTCTGCTTGCAGACCCGGCAGCCCTTGCCGGCGCACAGCACGCAGGAAATATCGACCTCGGCCGAGGGTTCGGTGAACGGGAAGTACGACGGACGCAGCCGCATCGACAGGTCGCGCTCGAAGAACCCTTCCATGAATTCGTGCAGCACCGATTTCAGGTTGGCGAAGCTGACATCCTCGCCCACCAGCAGGCCTTCCACCTGGTGGAACATCGGCGAGTGGCTGACATCCGAATCGCAGCGGTAGACCCGGCCTGGAGCGATCAGTGCCAGCGGCGGCTGCCGGTTGCGCATCACGCGCACCTGCACCGGCGAGGTATGCGTGCGCAGCAGCCGGCCATCCTGCAGATAGAAAGTGTCGTGCATGGCGCGCGCCGGATGATTGTCCGGAATGTTCAGCGCGCCGAAATTGTGGAAGTCGTCCTCGATCTCGGGACCTTCGGCGACTTCGAAACCTGCGCGGGTAAACAGCGTCTCGATGCGCAGGCGCGTGCGGGTAATGGGATGCAAACCGCCGCGGCGCTCGCCGCGCCCCGGCAGCGACACATCGATGCGGCCGGCGGTCAGCTGCTGTTCGACGACTGCCTGCTCCAGCGCCACGCGCCGGGCTTCGATGGCCTGCTGCAGCTGCGACTTCAGTTCATTGATGCGCCCGCCCGCCGCAGGACGTTCCGCCGCGGGCAAGGTGCCCAGCGACTTCAGCTGTTCGGTGAGGACGCCCTTCTTGCCCAGCCAATGGACGCGCAGCTCGTCGAGCGCGGCAACGCTGGCGCAGGCATCGACCTGCGCCAGCGCATTCGCGATCAGTTCATCGAGCGCCGCCGACGTCACGTGGCGGCCTCAGGCCGCCAGCAACGCAGCCTTGGCCTGCTCGGCGATCACGCCAAAGGCGGTCTGGTCGTGCACCGCGAGATCGGCCAGCAGCTTGCGGTCGACTTCGATGCCCGCCTTGCGCAGGCCTGCGATCAGGCGGCTGTACGTCAGCTCATGAATGCGGGCCGCTGCATTGATGCGCGCGATCCACAGTGCGCGGAAGTCGCGCTTCTTGGCGCGGCGATCGCGATAGGCGTATTGGCCAGCCTTGATCACCGCCTGCTTGGCGGTGCGATAGATCTTGCGCCGGGCGTTGTAATAGCCCTTGGCCTTGCCCAGAACCTTCTTGTGACGGCGACCAGCCGTCACGCCACGTTTGACTCGTGCCATGTCTGTCTCCTGATGCCGTTACTTGTGGTTGGGAAGCAGCTGGGTGACCCGACCCACGTCACTCTCGTGAATCAGGCTGCTGCCGCCAGAACGCGCATGGCGCTTCAGTTTAGAAGACTTGTGGCCGAGATTGTGGCGGCGGTGCGACGCGTAGGCCTTGAAGCCATTCGCCGTCTTGCGGAAACGCTTGGACGCCGCCCGGTTGGTTTTCAACTTGGGCATGTTCAACTCCTGTTTTGCTAGCTAAGGCTCACAAGGCCGCTTGCGCGACCCGCTTGCCTGCGGACCTGGCTTCGCGCTCGCGCGCGAAAGTCAGGTCACTTCTTTTTGGGTGCAAATACCATGACCATCTGCCGCCCTTCCATCAGCGGGAACTGCTCGACTGCCGCATGTGCGGCGAGGTCGGTCTGTACCCGCTCCAGAAGCTTGCGACCGATATCCTGGTGCACCATCTCACGACCACGGAACCGAAGGGTTACCTTGGCCTTGTCGCCCTCACCGAGGAAACGGATCAGATTACGCAGCTTGACCTGGTAATCCGCGTCCTCGGTGCCGGGACGAAACTTCACTTCCTTGACCTGCTGCTGCTTCTGCTTGCGCTTGGCAGAGTGGGCCTTCTTGTTCTGCTCGAACAGAAACTTGCCGTAGTCCATCACCCGCACCACCGGCGGCTCCGCCGTGGGCGAGACTTCAACGAGATCGAGCGCTGCAGTCTGGGCCATCTGCAATGCGTCGAAGCGACTCATCACACCGGCCTGCGATCCGTCTGCTGCTATGACCCGCACTGTTGGCGAGACGATATCTTCATTACGACGGATTCGCTTCGTTGAAATGGCTATACGTCAATCCTCCAAAGTTCGGCGCCCACGGCTTTCGAGCTCGATGGCCAGACGTTCAACGAACGTCTCGCGGCTCATCGTGCCCAGGTCTTTACCGCTACGGGTACGCACTGAGAGCAGATTCGCTGCAACTTCCTTATCGCCTGCGACCAGCAGGTAAGGCACCCGTTGCAGCGTATGTTCGCGAATCTTAAAGCCGACTTTTTCGTTGCGCAAGTCGGTTTCGATGCGAAGCCCCTGATTTCTCAGGAATTCCGCGACATTGATCAGGTATTCATTCTGCCGGTCGGTAATACCCATCAGCACTACCTGTACCGGCGCCAGCCAGGTGGGCAGCTTGCCGGCATGGTGTTCCAGCAGGATGCCGAAAAAGCGCTCCAGCGAGCCGAAGATGGCCCGGTGCAGCATGACCGGGGTGCGCTTCTGGCTGTGCTCGTCCACATAATGGGCGCCCAGCCGGCCGGGCATGTTCAGGTCCACCTGCCAGGTGCCGCACTGCCAGTCGCGACCGATGGCGTCCTTGAGCACGAATTCCAGCTTGGGGCCGTAGAAGGCGCCCTCGCCCTTGTTCAGTGTGTATTCCACGCCGGCAGCCTGGGTGGCGGCGATCAGGGCGGATTCGGCCTTGTCCCAGATGGCGTCCTCGCCAACACGCTTGGGTGGCCGGTCGCTGAACTTGACCTGTACCTGATCGAATCCAAAGTCCTTGTAGATATCCAGCAGCAGCCGGATGCCGCGCACCGTCTCTTCCGTGATCATGTCTTCGGTGACGAAGATATGAGCGTCGTCCTGGGTGAAGGCACGCACCCGCATCAGGCCATGTAGTGCGCCCGACGGCTCGTAGCGATGCACCTTGCCGAATTCGCCGAAGCGCAGCGGCAGCTCGCGATAGCTGCGCAGGCCCTGCTTGAAGATCTGCACATGGCCCGGGCAGTTCATCGGTTTGATGGCGTACAACCGTTCGTCCGGCGTGCGCGTGGTGAACATGTTCTCACCAAACTTTTCGAGGTGGCCGGACTGCTGCCATAGCGTGGCGTCCATCAGCTCGGGCGCATTCACTTCCTGGTAGCCGGCAGCGTTCTGCTTTTCGCGCATGTAGGCGATCAGGCCCTGGAACACGCTCCAGCCCTTGGGATGCCAGAACACCGCACCTGGCGCCTCTTCCTGCATGTGGAACAGGTTCAGCTCACGGCCGATGCGGCGATGGTCGCGCTTCTCGGCCTCTTCAAGGCGATGCAGGTAGTCGTTCAGATCCTTGTCGTTGAGCCAGGCGGTGCCATAGATGCGCTGGAGCATTTCGTTGCGCGAATCGCCGCGCCAGTAGGCGCCGGCCACCTTCATCAGCTTGAAGGCGCGTAATTTGCCGGTGGAAGGCACGTGCGGGCCGCGGCACAGATCGACCCAGTCACCCTGCCCGTACAGGCTGATGGGCTCATTGGCCGGAATCGCGGCGATGATCTCGGCCTTGTAATGCTCGCCGAGATTCTTGAAGAACTGCACGGCCTCGTCGCGCGGCATCAGCCGGCGCTGTACGCGCAGATCCGCCTTGGCGATCTCGCGCATCTTCGCTTCGATGGCGGCCAGGTCTTCGGTGGTGAAGGGCCGCTTGTAGGCGAAGTCATAGTAGAAGCCGTCTTCGATGACCGGGCCGATGGTGACCTGGGCATCGGGGAACAGCGACTGCACCGCCTGCGCCAGCAGATGCGCGGTGGAATGGCGGATGATGTCCAGCGCCGCCGGATCCTTCTCGGTGACGATGGCCAGGCGCGCATCGCCCTCGATGACGAAGGAGGTATCCACCAGTCGGTCGTCGACGCGACCGGCGATGGCGGCACGCGCCAGACCGGCGCCGATGCTGGTGGCCACTTCGGCCACGGTCACCGGCTGCGCAAAACTGCGCTGACTGCCGTCAGGTAGCGTTACAACTGGCACGACTCAACTCCGCGGCATCTCTCAAGTGCCGCTCAAAATGAAGGAGCGCTGCACCGGATTCGGTCACAGCGCTCCTTCACCAAACTGGTAGGCGCGACTGGGATCGAACCAGCGACCACCACCATGTCAAGGTGATGCTCTACCACTGAGCTACGCGCCTGTATGAGGGGCCGGAAAGATACCGGAGTGACCGGACCGTAGCAAGCTAACGCCCGGATACTGAACGGGTTTCAGCCAACAGCGTCGCGCCCGGTCAGCTCCAGCTCGAGCTGCCGCAGGCCGTCGACCTGATCGCGCAGCGCCGCCGCCTGCTCGAACTCCAGATTGCGCGCATGCGCGTACATGCGCTCTTCCAGCTTGCGGATCTCGCGGCCCAGGTCGGCGAGATTTTTCGGCACTGCCACTGGCACGCCCTTGCGTCCCTTGCCCTGCCCGCGCGTCTGGCCACCCGGTGTACTGCGGGCGCCTTCCATGATGTCGGCCACCGGCTTGCTGACGCTGCGCGGCACGATGCCATGCTGCTCATTGAAGGCTGTCTGACGCTCGCGTCGCCGCGCGGTTTCATCCAGGGCGCGCTGCATCGAACCTGTCACACGATCGGCATACAGGATGGCGCGGCCGTGCAGGTTGCGCGCCGCGCGACCCATGGTCTGGATCAGCGAGCCGGCGGAACGCAGGAAGCCTTCCTTGTCGGCGTCGAGAATGGCCACCAGCGCCACCTCGGGCAGGTCCAGTCCCTCGCGCAGCAGGTTGATGCCCACCAGCACGTCGAACACGCCCAACCGCAGGTCGCGGATGATCTCGACGCGCTCGACGGTTTCGATGTCGGCATGCAGGTAGCGCACGCGCACGCCGTGCTCGTGAAGGTATTCGGTCAGATCCTCGGCCATGCGCTTGGTCAGCGTGGTCACCAGCACGCGTTCGCCCTTCGCCGTGCAGAGATTGATCTCGGACAGTACATCGTCCACCTGGCTGCCGGCCGGTCGGATCTCCACCTCGGGGTCGAGCAATCCGGTCGGTCGCACCACCTGCTCGATCACCGCGCTGGCATGCTGGTTCTCGTAGGGCCCCGGCGTGGCCGAGCAGAAGATCATCTGCGGCGCCAGGCGCTCCCACTCCTCGAATTTCAGCGGCCGGTTATCCAGCGCCGAGGGCAGCCGGAAGCCGTACTCCACCAGCGTTTCCTTGCGCGAGCGATCGCCGCGATACATGGCGCCCAGCTGCGGAATGGTCTGGTGGCTCTCATCGGCGATCAGCAACGCATTCGGCGGCAGATAGTCGAACAGACAGGGCGGCGGTTCGCCCGCCTCGCGTCCCGACAGGTAGCGCGAGTAATTCTCGATGCCGGAGCAATAACCCACCTCGCGGATCATCTCCATGTCGAACTGCGTGCGCTGCTCCAGCCGCTGCGCCTCCACCAGTTTGTCGTTGTCGCGCAGCACCTTGAGCCGCTCGCGCAGCTCCTCGCGGATCCTGTCGATGGCCGTCACCAGCTGGTCACGCGGCGTGACGTAGTGGGTGCCGGGGTACACGGTGTAGCGTGGAATTTTCTGCAGCGTCTTGCCCAGCAGCGGGTCGAGCAGCGACAGGTTCTCGATGGTGTCGTCGAACAGCTCGACGCGCAGCGCCTCGCGAGCCGATTCGGCCGGGAAAATATCGATGATGTCGCCGCGCACGCGATAGGTGCCGGGCTGCAGGTCCAGGTCATTGCGCGTGTACTGCATCTCGGCCAGCCGTCGCAGCAACCGGCGCTGGTCAATGCGTTCGCCGCGCACCAGGTGCAGCACCATCGACAGATAGGCTTGCGGATCGCCCAAGCCATAGATGCAGGAGACTGTGGCCACGATGATGGCGTCGCTCCGCTCCAGCAGCGCCTTGGTGGCGGAGAGCCGCATCTGCTCGATGTGCTCGTTGGTGGAGGCGTCCTTCTCGATATAAGTGTCGCTCGAAGGCACGTAGGCTTCGGGCTGGTAGTAGTCGTAATAGGAAACGAAATATTCCACCGCGTTGTTCGGGAAGAAGCCGCGCAGTTCGCCGTACAGCTGCGCCGCCAGCGTCTTGTTATGCGCCATCACCAGCGTGGGTCGCTGCACCTGGGCGATGACATTGGCTATGGTGAAGGTCTTGCCCGAGCCGGTGACGCCCAGCAGCGTCTGGCGCGCCAGGCCGTTCTCCAGCCCGTCCACCAGCTGCACGATGGCCTCGGGCTGATCGCCCGCTGGCGCATACGAAGAAACCAGTTCGAAATTGCGCTTTTCCAGAAGAATCCTTTGGTTGGCGTGGGGGCTCGGCTAATATAGCCGCCCTCTCCCGACCCTGCTTCATGAGGATCCCGTGACCATAGCCGTCTCGCGCCGTTCGCAGCGCGTCAAGCCTTCGCCTACCCTGGCCGTGACCGCACTGGCTGCTCGTCTGAAGGCCGAGGGCAAGGACATCATCGGGCTGGGCGCCGGTGAACCGGACTTCGATACGCCGGCACATATCGCCGAGGCAGGCATCCAGGCCATCAAGAGCGGCTTCACCCGCTACACCAATGTCGACGGCGTACCCGAACTCAAGGACGCCATCATCGCCAAGTTCCAGCGCGACAATAACATCCGCTACGAACGCAACCAGATCGTGGTGTCCTCGGGCGCCAAGCAGACCATCTACAACCTGTGCATGGCGCTGCTCGACCCGGGTGATGAGGTCATCATCCCGGCGCCCTACTGGGTGTCGTACCCGGACATGGCCATGCTGGCCGATGGCATTCCGGTCACGCCCAGCGCCGGCCCGGATCAGAACTACAAGATTTCACCCAAACAGCTGGCGGCGGCTGTCACCAGCAAGACCCGTCTGCTGCTGATCAACAGCCCCAGCAATCCCACCGGTGCGGCCTACACGGCGGCCGAGTGGCGCGCGCTGGGCGAAGTGCTGCTCGAAAATCCGCGCATCGTCATCGGCACCGATGATATGTACGAAAAGATCTACTGGGGCGCCGAACCCTTCACCAGCCTGCTGACCGTGGTGCCGGAGCTGTACGACCGCACCGTCACCATCAACGGCGTTTCCAAGGCTTACGCCATGACCGGCTGGCGGCTGGGCTATTGCGGTGCGCCGAAGGAATTGGCGACGGCCATGACCACCATCCAGGGCCAGTCCACCTCGAATGCCTGCAGCATCACGCAGAAGGCGGCGATTGCGGCGCTGAATGGCGACCAGTCCTGCGTGGCCGTGATGAACCAGGCCTTCAAGGAAAGGCACGATTACATCGTGGCGGCGCTGAACGGCCTGCCCGGCGTGTCCTGCCGGCCGGCCAGCGGCGCGTTCTATGCCTTCGCCGATGTGCGCGGCGCCATGCAGGCGCTGGGTTTCAAGGACGACAACGCTTTCGCCGAGCACCTGATCAACAAGGCCGGTGTGGCGGTAGTGGCGGGCTCGGGCTTCGGCGCACCGGGCCACATGCGCATTTCCTACGCCTGCAGCCTGGAAACGCTGCGCAAAGCGGTCGATCGCATCCGGGCGGTGCTGCCGGCTTGACGAGCCGCGGCGCGAACACCAGAATTCGCGCGCCTGAAAATTCGGTTCCCCGGTAGCTCAGTTGGTAGAGCGTCGGACTGTTAATCCGTTGGTCGTTGGTTCGAGTCCAACCCGGGGAGCCACTTCAACATGCGTCCGATTAAGAGACGCGCTCGCAGCCATCAATCCGCCAGCCAGTGAGCGGCCGGCTGCGCCAGGAATTCTTCCAGCGAGGGGTAGCACCGCTCATGCGTCGCAGGCACAGCCGGGTGGCTGATGGCATTCCTTTTCGCGCGAGATGCAGCTGTTGCCACAAGCCTTGCCAATCGAGCATACCTTGCAGCACGGTCCCGACGCTGTCGGGCTGCCTTCAATCGCTGGGCATGCTTCCGCGCTGCCAGCAGTGTTCGGATTTGTTGATACAGCGCTGGCAACTGCCAGCATTGGAACAGCGAGCGCGATCGCAAGAATGCGGCGGAGTTGTTGATTCATGGGTCTCTTCCGTTTCCGTGCGCGAGGCCATCCATGGCCTCTGATTGTCGCCGAGCGTCAGTACTTCACCTCGCCCTGAATGACTCGCACGGGATCGGTGACCTCGGGTCTGATTCCAAGATAGATATCCGAGCTGGAATTCGAGGGGTCTTTCAGTTCGGCCGCAGTCGGCAGCACGATGTCGGTCGGTGCGGCAAGATTGGCGCAGACGCCAGCGTCCTTGACCGCGAAGCGGATCTCGCGCTCGAGCCACTTCACCAGATAGGTGGTGCTGCCGTTGGTGACCTTGCCCAGCACGGTGTCGTAGGGGATCACGAAGGCCGGTACGTAGCGGGTATCGTCACCCTGGTTGTCGCAGCTCACCGGTTCGTTGGTCAGGCGCGAGACGCACTGGCCGGGAATGCCCCACAGGTCGCCGAAGCCGCCGTATTGCAATACCAGCGTCTGGCCGGCGTATTCGTGATAGCGCACGGTGTCCGACGGTACGGTGAAGCTCACCTGCAGCGGCGCATCGAATTGCACGAAGTTGCCCTGTGCGTCCTTCACTGCGGCGAACTGGTTCCAGTTGCCCGAGCCCGTTTGCCACTGGTAGTACACATCGAGGGCATCGGCCTTGTAGTCGCAGTAGTTGCCGGCGTTCGGCGCGCCGCAATCAAGGGCGGCGAGATCGGTGGCCTTGACCAGCCGACCGCTGGTGACGCCGTACTGATATTGCGGGCGGGCTGCGAGCGCCTCGGCATCGGTGAACACCACCGACTGGCTGGCCGCGTCGACCAACATGACGTTGGTTGCGTCCAGCGTGTAGTTCACCACGCTACCAGCGGGAGTGGGATTCCAATTGTTGGCGGTGCCGGTAGTGAATGGCGACGACGAACTGCTGTTCGGAACAAAGTAGGCATCCAGCGAGCTCTTCGTCGGGCAGTCGCGCACGCATTTGAGCGTAACGAGACCCTGCATTTCGGCCGGGTACACCAGGTCCTGGGTGCGGTAGACAACATTCACGCCGCTCGAAGGGCTCACGCCCGAACTCAGATCGATGAACAGCTGACCGCCGAGGGAGTTCGACCAGCCCTGAATGCCGCCCTGCTGCAGCCAGAACGAGGCCAGCACATGCTGCGGCTGCGCCAGAGTCTGCGTGTGACAGCCACTTTGATCGCACTGCATGCTGGCGCTGACGATGAAATCACCGCTGTCCTCGTTCCAGTACAGTTCGTACTGGTGGACATCGGGGTCCGCGCCGGAGTACAGGCTGCTTGAATCATTGACGAAGGTGTTGAATTTCACCTTGTCGAGCTTGTCGAGCGTCGTCACCTGCTTGCTGAACTTCATCAGCTTGCCGCCGGACTTCACCACCTGGTAGTCAGTCTTGGCGGCGGTGCTGCCGTTGTAGTCGACCTTCTGTACCGTATCACCGTTCTGCAGCAGTTCAGTGGCGGCAGACGGCAGCGACAGACCCCAGTAGCCAAGGTAGCCGTTGTAGGTGTTGCCACCGTTGGAATAGATGATCGGGAAGCCCGAATTGCGTGTGATGGCAGTGCCTGTTGCCGCGTCATACAGACCGTAACGCCACACCGACAGGCCGGTTTCCGGATCGCTGGCATCGCGGCTGAAGCACTGGTTGCCGCGCAGGAAGTGAGTGGCGTCATACGCAAAAGGAAAGTCATCGGTCTGCGATTGACCGCTCTGTGATTGCACCGAGCGGATGGCGCCCTGCCCCGCATTGCCGCTGGTCGTCAACTGCAGCGCGGTGGTGCGACTGGCGCTGTCTGACTCGTTGTCGATCTCGTAGAAGCGCAGACCGTCGCTGCTGCCGTCGAGATAACCGTTGAACTTGCACAGATTGCTGGTGGCACCGACGCGCTTGCCGCAGAAGTCGAGGCGGAAAGTGCCGTAGGGATTGCTGCTCGATGGCGCCTCGGTGGCACTGATGTGGACGAATATCTGCGATGAATTGTTTTCCTCGACCTGATCGAACCAGGTCCTGACGATCATCGGATCGTTGTTTGAAGCGCGGGTGGAAACCACCGTGCCAGTCAGATAGCTGGTGGCCTGCGAGGCGCCGTCGCTGGCGCCACTGTTGGAATGATTCGGATCGCACTTGTTTTCGTCGACCAACGCGATATAGGCATCGCGATTGACCAGCGCATCGGGGCGCAGCGCCCTCACGATGCAGGTGATCATGTTGACCGTGCCGATCTGCTCGGACGTGGCGTCCTGCACATAGCTGCGCTGCGGATCGGTGACGTAAGCGGAATTGGCCGGCGGCGCGGCATGGATCGCGCTCGCACATAAACTGCAACCCAGCAACGCGAGCGTGGATTGTATGGCATTGAATCGCATGGAAGTTCCCCCGGAAAGTGAATGCGATCAGTTGGCGTTGGTCGCTGTCACGACCGAAACGCTGCTCGGCGTTTCAATGCCCTGAATCGTTTCGGTGCCGCCGGTCGATCCGCCGGAACCCGAGTCCGCGGTCGCGGGTGAACTGTTGCTGCAGCCGGCCAGAGCCGCCATCAGCGCGATGAGATAGATCCCGCCCTGTAACCGAATTGCCATCTGCCGCTCCTGAAAAGTGGCGATGTATGTCGCCTGGGCACAATGTATTGATGGTGGCGGTGCCGCAATACGTGCGCAGTCGAAGGATTCTGGTGAAGCGTTACGACATAAGCGACGCGGCTGTGAGCGAGCGCAACCTGATCACATCGTTGGTGTGACGCGTGATGCGACGCCGAGCCGGCGCTAACAGGCGAAGCCGCGCAGACATCGCTCGCTCCGCCCGTCAGATCGTCGAATTTACCGGTGTCATGAACCGGTCAGGAGAGGGGTCTCACATTGCCAGGGTTGCAACGTAACGGAGGCGTGTCGCCGTCAGGGCGATTTCACGATGCGCAGATAGGGCTTGGGTGACTTCCAGCCCTGCGGGAACAACGTTTTCGCGTCATCGTCGCTGACCGAGCCAGCGATGATGACGTCGTCACCAGGTTTCCAGTTGGCCGGCGTGGCCACCTTGTGCTTCGCGGTCATCTGCATCGAGTCCAGCACGCGCAGGATTTCGTCGAAGTTGCGGCCGGTGGTCATCGGGTAGGTCAGCATCAGCTTGATCTTCTTGTCCGGGCCGATCACGAACACGGTGCGCACGGTCTGGTTGGTGGCGGCAGTGCGACCATCAGAGCTACCCGGCTCTTCGGCCGGCAGCATGTTGTAGAGCTTCGCCACCTTGAGGTCGGTGTCGCCGATCATCGGATAGCGCACGGTGGCGCCCTGGGTTTCCTCGATGTCCCCCACCCACTTGCTGTGGCTGGTGACGGGATCCACCGACAGGCCGATCAGCTTGGCATTGCGCCGGGTGAATTCCGGCTCGATCTTCGCCATGTAGCCCAGCTCGGTGGTGCATACCGGCGTGAAGTCCTTGGGATGCGAGAACAACACAGCCCACTTGTCGCCGATCCATTCGTGGAAGTCGATGACGCCCTGGGTGGTCTGTGCGGTGAAGTTCGGTGCGATGTCGTTGATGCGCAGTGACATGATGGGTCTCCGAAAACGGGTTGACCGATGTTGTACCTGAATTCCCGGCGCCGGGCGAAGTTATCCCGATCTGGCCGGAATCCGTCTGACAGACAGCCGTCACACTGTGGCAGTGGCGAGTCTTGGTCGTTGCCTGGTTATGGCAAACTCCCGGCGATGTTTGGACACATGAAGATTCTTCGTGCCGGGTTGTTGCTGATGCTTGGCTGCATCCCGGTCCATGGCGCTGAGGTGGCCTCGGTCGCTGAACCCGAGATTGCCGATCTGGAAGACGTGGTGGTATTCGGCCAGCAGCTGAAGCAGGTCGAGATCATCCGCGATCGCGTGGCGGAGGCTGCTGATGTGCTCAAGGATGTGCCGCTGCAGTACTACTACGTGCGTCGCGCCGGGCGCGAGGTTCTGCGCGGTCGGCCGGTGCTGTTCGCGGCCTGGTCGGACATCGGGCAGCGCTGGCATGTGGTGCAAGTCGAGGTGCCCTACCCCGCGCCGCGCTGGCGGCCGGGTGGTCGGCCGATTGCGTTCCGCGTAGTGACTCCGGGCTACGAGGCCGAGCATGTGCGCGGCGTGGGCACCGAGCGGCTGACTTTCAATGTGTTCCACAACAACGAGCGGCTGCGCGTGTACGGACGCAAGTATCCGGTCATCGAGGCGGGCCTGGTGCGTCGCCGCGGTGCGCGCGAGGCGGTGGAACTGGCCAATGTCATCCACTACCTGCCGGCCAATGAGGATGCGGCGCCATTCTTCATCGAGGAAGGCCGCACGCTGCTGTGGCAGACCGCTGTGGCGGCGCTGCATGAGCTGCGTGAGCGGGCGGTGCCATCGTTCGCGTTTCCCGAGCGCCTGCTGGCCGAGACCATCCTGCCGGAGTCGCTGGTGGCGCTGGCCATCATCGAGCAGACCGATGACTACGATTTCCGGCGCGATCCCGAGCTGGCCTTCGACAACACGCTGGGTCAGTACGGCGTGATGCAGAAGCGGGCCTTCACCTACAGCGTTTCGGTGGCCAATGCCATCGGCCCGATGCAGTTCACCGACCGGCGCGGTCGTGGCACCTACAGCATGGTCGTGCGCCGCTGCACCGGTGCGGGCCTCGACCCCGATTTCGATCTGGGCGCGCGCGATCTGCACAATGCGATGAAGGCCGCGGCCTGTCTGCTGGACCTCGAGCTGAAGCAGATGTCGGCCGAGATACGCGAGGCCTACCTGAGCAACGAGGCGGTGGTTTCGATGTTCCAGATCGCGGCCTACAACGGCGGGCCGCGCAATGCCGCCCGCCTGCTGACTGCGGTGCGCCGGATGAAGGCAAAGGTGCCGGATCTGCGCCTGCCGGCGGCCGGTGCCGAAGCCACCACCCGCTGTCCCTGCCTGTGGCTGGACCGCGGCGGCACGCTGACTTCGGTCACGCTGCCCCGCTACAACCGCGAAAACATCGGCTATGTCGACAAGTATCAGCGCGCCATGAGCCTGATGAGTGCACCGGCGGCGCCCTGAGCGGTGCGCTGGCCCGGGATCAGTCTCAGCGGCCGCCAAGTTTTGTAAAGCATATCGGTGGCGCCGGGTGACGTGACCGACAATGGCCCCCATGCAATCAGGTAACGAACCCACTGTGGAAAATGGCCAGACGGCGGCGCCGATGTCGGTGCTGCTGGTGGATGACGACCGTGAACTGTGCCGGATGTTGGCCGAATACCTCGGACCCGAGGGATTCAAACTCACCACCGTGCATGATGGCGACGAGGCCTTGTACCTGCTCGGCCGCCATCACTTCGATCTCATCGTGCTGGACGTGATGCTGCCGCGTATCGGCGGCCTGGATGTGTTGCGCTCACTGCGCCAGAAGCTGACTACCCCGGTACTGATGCTGACGGCGCGTGGCGAGGAAGTGGACCGCGTCGTCGGTCTCGAGCTGGGCGCCGACGACTACCTGCCCAAGCCCTTCAATCCGCGCGAGCTGGTGGCGCGCATGCGCGCCATTCTGCGGCGCAGCCTGCTGCTGGAGCCGCAACCTGGTCGCCGCGACCGGATTGACGCTGGCCCGGTCAGCTTGCACTTCGCCAGCCGTACCGCCAGCGCGCGCGGCCAGACTGTCAATCTGACCGGCGTCGAATTCCGCGTACTCGAGGTGCTGATGCACCAGGTGGGCGTAGTGGTGTCGCGCGAACAGCTGACGCGCCAGGTGCTGGGCCGCCGGCTGACGCCCTATGACCGCTCCATCGATACCCACGTCAGCAATATCCGTCGCAAGCTGACCATGGTGGCCGGGGAAGTATCGATCGTGAATGTGCGCCGCAGCGGCTATGTCTTTACGGTGGCGGACCCGAAGCCGGCCAGCTAGGGCCGATTCCGATGCGCAATCTGTACCTGCGTTTCTTCTTCTCGTTCTGGAGCGCCATGGTGGTGGTGCTGGCCGTTACCGTGGCCATTGCGATCTGGTTGGCCATCCAGCGACGCGAGGGCGAGCTTGATCGTCAGGATCTGCTGGCGCGCCAGGCCTCGGCCGTGCTGGCCAGCGAGGGCGTGCCCGGGTTGCGCGACTGGCTGCTGATTCAGCTGCCGCGGCTGCGGCCCGATCGCCTCTACGTGGTGGATGTGCACGGCCAGGATCTGCTTGGCCGGCCGGTGCCGGTCTACTTGCAGGCTCGCGTCGGTCGTGGACCCTATCCTGACCTGCTGCCGCTGGATCGAGAGGCGCGACTGTTGTCGCAACTGATCTCGCCGAATGACGAAACCTTCGCACTGTCGCTGAGCACGCAGCGCATCGGCCCGCTGGGCATTCTCGGCGGCCCGGAAACGCCGCTGATTACCGCTGCCGTGACCCTGCTGGTCAGCGCGGTGGTGTGCTACCTGCTGGCGCGCTTTCTCAGCGCGCCGATCCAGCAGTTGCGCAACGCCACTCATTCCATTGCTGCCGGCGATCTCGGCGTCCGGGTAGCCTCATCGGTGGGCAAGCGACGCGATGAGCTGGCGCTGCTGGCCATCGACTTCGACGCCATGGCCGCCCGCTTGCGCACGCTGATCGAGCAGCAGCAGCAGCTGCTGCGCGATGTGTCGCATGAACTGCGCTCGCCGCTGGCCCGCCTGCAGATGGCACTGGGGCTGGCTCGCCGTCCGCAGGCCGATCTGGGCAAAGAGCTCGATCGCATCGAACATGAAGCGCAACGTCTGGACGAGTTGATCGGCGAAATCTTAAGCCTGTGCCGGCTCGATGACCCGGCGCGGGTGCTCCAGCAGGAGGAAGTGGCGCTGGAAGAAGTGCTCGACACCCTGTGCGAGAACGCGCGCTTCGAGGCGGATGCCCGGCAGGTGCGCGTCGATCTGCAGCTCGAGCCCGGCCTGGCCGTGAGCGGCGATCGCGAGCTGCTGTATCGCGCCATCGAGAATGTGCTGCGCAATGCCGTGCGTTTTTCGCCCCAGGGCGGACTGGTGACCGTTCAGGCCGCGCAAACCGATGGCGATATCGAGATCAGCATCCGCGATCAGGGCCCAGGCGTGCCCGAGGCGTTGCTGGGCAGGATCTTCGAACCCTTCTACCGCGTGGCCGCCGCGCGCGACCGCGACAGCGGCGGCTACGGCATCGGCCTTGCGATCACCGCCCGCGTCGTGAAGCTGCATGGCGGCAGCGCGCGTGCCGCCAATGCCGACGGTACCGGTGGGCTGATCGTTACCCTGCGCTTTCCTGCCGCCTAGCCAACCGACCTTCGGCCACCGCTATCTCTGGCCGATGAACTCCCTGAACTCGGCGACTGGAACGGCGCCCAGGCCGTGCAGTGGAACGATTGTCGCAACATTCAACTTCAGGCGTTTGATCTCCTCATCGAGTTTCATCCCGGCACTGGGCGGCGGCAGTGACCGGATCGGCACGTCCGGGGGTACCGGAGTGTATGCGTCCGCCTCGACGAGGATGCGTGGCCCGGGCAGGTAGATCAGCGTGTATTCGCTGGTATGGGCATCACCGCCGGTGGCATGGACATTGATCTTCTGTTTGCCGTCCGTCAGTTCGAACGTATCGGATACGGCCTGGAACACGGGAGTCTTCTGCGCTTTTGACTGCGCATCCGGCGCCACGGTTGCCGGAGCGACCAGTGCCTTCTCGAGGTAGGGCACGTTCGACGCATGGGTCACGATCGTCACGCCCTCAGCCGCATAGGTGCGAAGCCCGCCGGTGTGATCGAAATGATGATGGGTGGTGAGCAAGTAACGTATCGGCTTGTCGGGAACGAGGCGGCGTGCCTCGGTCATCACCGCCAGCGATCGTGCTTCATTCAACGGGGCTTCGATGACGGCGATATGGTCTGCGAACTCGACCACCACG
>JAIBJM010000046.1 GCA_020029535.1 Gammaproteobacteria bacterium
CATGCGGGTGTTCCGTCTGCGGCGTGTGGCCAGTGGATGGTGGACTTCTGCATGTCCCACGCAGCGGTGGGGCAGCGCTCCGCGCACAGTCCACAGTGCACGCAGAGATTCTCATCCTTCACCATGACGCGGCCGGTCTGCGGCAGCGGCGCCGACACATACAGGGCCTGTGTGGCGTTGACCGCCGGCGCGCGCAGCTTTGCGCGGATCGCTTCTTCGGTGCCATTGGGTGTAATCGTCAGGCAGTCGACCGGGCAGACATCGATGCAGGCATCGCACTCGATGCACAGTTTGGCCTCGAACACTGTCTGCACATCGCAGTTGAGGCAGCGCTGCACTTCGGCCGCCGCCTGCTCGGCGGTGAAGCCCAGCTCGACTTCAATATTGATCTTCTTGAAGCGCTCCTTCAGCGACACATGCGGCACCAGCCGGCGCTCCAGTGGCGCGTAATCGTTGGCATAGGCCCACTCATGCATGCCCATCTTGCGGCTGGACAGCTTCACGCCGCGCTGCGGGCGCTTCATCACATCGCCACCCGCCAGGAATTCATTGATCGAGATGGCCGCCTGATGGCCATGCTCCACGGCCCAGATGATGTTCTTCGGGCCGAAGGCTGCATCGCCGCCGAAGAACACGCCGGGCCGCGCGGACTGGAAGGTGGTCTTGTCCACCACCGGCACGTTCCACTGGTCGAACTCGATGCCCAGGTCGCGCTCGATCCACGGAAAGGCATTCTCCTGGCCGATGGCCAGGATCACATCGTCGCAGGGATAGAACTGCTCGCCGGTGATGCGCTCGGAGACAATGCGGCTGCCATCGAGCTGATACTCCATCTGATCGAACAGCATGCCGGTGAGCTTGCCGTTCTCGGTAACGAAGGCCTTGGGAGAGCGGTTGATGACGATCTCGACGCTCTCTGCTTCGGCGTCCTCCAGTTCCCATTCGGAGGCCTTGAAGAAACCACGCGGCTTGCGCGCCATCACTTTCACATTCTTCGCGCCCAGACGGAGCGAGGTGCGACAGCAATCCATCGCGGTATTGCCAACGCCGATGATCAGCACACGCTCGCCGATCGAGCCGATGTGCCCGAAAGCCACCGACTCCAGCCAGTCGATACCAATGTGGATGCGATCGGTGTCGTGGCGACCCGGCAGCTCCAGCTCCTTGCCCTTGGGCGCGCCGGAACCGACGAACACCGCATCGAAGCCGCTGCCCAGCAGATCGCGCATGCTGGTCACCGGCGCACTCAGCTTCAGCTCGACACCCATGTCCAGAATGATGCCGATCTCTTCATCCAGCACACTCTGCGGCAGACGGAACGACGGGATGTTGCTGCGCATGAGTCCGCCGGGCGTGGCCAGGCGCTCGAAGATCACCACCTCGTAACCCAGTGGCGCCAGATCATTGGCGACAGTGAGTGCCGCCGGTCCGGCACCGATGCAGGCCACGCGCTTGCCATTGCGCTGCGCGGGCGCGCGCGGCAGGCGGCCGGTGAGGTCGCCCTTCAGATCGGCGGCGGCACGCTTGAGCCGGCAGATGGCGACGGGCTTGTCCTCCACACGGCCGCGACGACACGCGGGTTCGCAGGGCCGGTCGCAGACGCGACCGAGAATGCCGGGGAAAACATTTGAATCGCGATTCAGCAGGTAGGCGTCGGTGTAACGACCCTGCGCAATCAGCCGGATGTACTCGGGCACATCGGTGTGCGCCGGGCACGCCCACTGGCAATCCACCACCTTGTGGTAATAGTCTGGTTGCCCGGTATCGGTCGGATCAGTCTGATCGACTGGCATAGCAAACCCCCCGCCCTGCCGAAGAGCCTACCACTTGGACCCCATTCCCAGCGAAATAAGACTACGCAAGGCCGCCGGATTACTGGTGTTGAGCTATGACAACGGCCAGCAGTTCGAGTTGCCGTTCGAATATCTGCGCGTGCATTCGCCATCGGCCGAAGTGCGCGGACATGGCGCCGCCGAACCGGTGCTGGTCACCGGCAAGGAAAAGGTTCAGATCAAATCAGTGGAACCAATCGGTCACTACGCCGTCAGACTGGTATTCGACGATGGCCATGACAGCGGCTTGTATACGTGGGCGTACCTGTACGAGCTGGCGCAACGCCGCGACGCCAATTGGGCCACCTACCTGGAAAGGCTGGCGCAGACCCGTCGTTGAAAGTTGCGCGAAGCGCATGAAAAGCAGCGCCTGAAAAAGAAAAGGCCGGGTTGTTACGCCCGGCCAACTTTCACAAGACCCCCACTCGGTTGACGGCCTGTGGCTCGTCAACCCGCGGCCGATTCTCTGGGAAGTCCCGCAGAATAGCCATAGGCGGGGGTGAAAAGATTTGTGCCTGATGCAGCGCATACAAGACTTTGGCCTAGAATGCCGGCCATGAATCCGGACCCCAAGAGCACCGATTTCGGCTTCCGGCAGGTCAACTGGAACGAAAAGGCCCGCCTGGTGCGCGGAGTTTTCGATTCGGTGGCCAATCGCTACGACCTGATGAACGATCTTATGTCCGGTGGCGCGCACCGGCTGTGGAAGCAGTTTGCGCTGTCGCTGACCGGGCTGCGCGAGGGCGGCCGGGCGCTGGACGTGGCCGGCGGCACCGGCGACCTGAGCGCCGGCATGGCCCGCCAGGTCGGCAACTCCGGACTGGTTTTCCTTTCCGATATCAACGCCAGCATGCTGGCGGCCGGCCGCGACCGGCTGATCAACGACGGCCTGGTGGGCAATGTGCGCTACATCCAGGCCAACGCCGAATGCCTGCCCTTCGCCGATGGCAGCTTCGACTGCGTGACCATCGGCTTCGGCCTGCGCAATGTCACCGACAAGCCGGCGGCGCTGCGCTCGATGCACCGCGTGCTGAAACCCGGCGGACGCCTGATCGTGCTGGAGTTCTCGCATCCCACCAGTCCGGCGTTGTCCCGGGTGTACGACGCTTATTCATTCCGGCTGCTGCCGCTGATGGGCAAACTGGTGACCAATGATGCCGACAGCTATCGGTATCTGGCCGAATCCATCCGCCGTCATCCCGACCAGCAGACGCTGCTCGGCATGATGAACGACGCCGGCTTCGAAGACAGCCGCTTCTACAACCTGATGGGCGGTGTGGTCGCGGTCCATCGCGGCTTCCGGTACTAGGTGCTGCTCGCAAACTTAAGCCGCGTGCTGAATCGCGGCCTGGCCGACTCGCCCCGCGCACAGGCGCTATGCGCGCAGCTCGCGGGCCATACGCTGGCGGTCGAAGTGACCGGAACACCCTGGTCGGGCGCGCTGGAGTCCGATGGCACGCAACTGAAACTGCTGCGCAAGGGCGACAAGCCCGCCGATGCCACCATCGCCGGCAGTCCGCTGTCATTGCTGTCGCTGCTACGCCGAGACCCGCGCTCTGTGATCCAACGCGGCGATGTCAGCATCAGCGGCGATGCCGAACTGGCGCAGGGTTTTTCGGAACTGCTCCGTCTGCTGCGTCCCGATGTGGAGCATGAACTGTCGCAGTTGATCGGCCGCATGCCGGCACATCTGCTGCTGCGCGGCGCGGGCAGCTTCGGCAACTGGGGCCGTCAGGTGGCCGAGGCCGGGCTGCGCAACACCGCCGACTATCTGGCGCATGAAAGCCGCGACCTGGTGCCGCGCGGCGAGTCCGAACACTTCCTGCGTAATGTGGAAGCGCTGCGCGAAAAGCTTGACCGGCTCGACGCCGGACTGGCACAGCTGGAACAGCGCACCACAAGGCTGATGAACAGCGGTGCGGAGTCGCGTTCATGAACCTGCGCGTCGCACGGCGTCTGATCGAGATCCAGCGCGTGCTGGTGCGTCACGGCCTGGACGAGTTCGTGCGCGCCACCCATCTGTATCGCCCGCTGCGCTTCGCGCAGTACCTGTCGCCATGGACCTGGTTCCAGCGTCGTGCGCCGCACTCGCGCGCGGTGCGGCTGCGACTGGCGCTCGAAGAACTGGGCCCGATCTTCGTCAAGTTCGGGCAGGCGCTGTCGACGCGCCGCGACCTGTTGCCGCCAGACATCGCTGACGAACTGGCCAAACTGCAGGATCGTGTACCGCCCTTCCCGGGCAGCGAAGCGCGCGCTGCCGTTGAAGTCGGCTTCGGCCGCCCGCTGGATCAGCTGTTCACGCACTTCGATGAAACGCCGCTGGCCGCCGCTTCGATTGCGCAGGTCCATGTGGCCCAGCTGCCCAATGGCCGCGAGGTCATCGTCAAGGTGCTGCGGCCCGGCATGCGCGCCGTCATCGAACGCGATCTGGAAGTGCTGTATGCACTGGCCGCGTTGGCCACGCGCTGGTGGCCCGAAGCGCATCGACTCAAGCCACTCGAAATCGTGCGCGAGTATGAAAAGACCATCATCGACGAGCTGGACCTGTTGCGCGAGGCGGCCAATGCCTCGCAGCTGAAGCGCAACTTCGCCGGTTCATCGCTGCTGTACGTGCCCGAGGTGTACTGGGATTGGTGCCGCACCGATGTGATGGTGATGGAACGCATCCACGGCATTCCGATCGGCGAGCTGGACCGGCTGCGCGCGTTGGGCACCGACTTCAGACGTCTGGCCGAGAACGGCGTCGAGATCTTTTTCACGCAGGTGTTTCACCACAATTTCTTCCACGCCGACATGCACCCCGGCAACATCTTCGTGCTGGCCGACGATCCGCAGCAGCCGCGCTACGCGGCGGTGGACTTCGGCATCGTCGGCTCGCTGGACGAGCGCGACCAACGGTATCTGGCCGAGAATTTCCTGGCCGTGTTCGACCGCGACTACCGGCGCGTGGCCGAACTGCATCTGCAATCGGGCTGGGTGCCGCCGCATGTGCGCGCCGACGAAATGGAATCGGCCATCCGCACCATCTGCGAGCCCATTTTCGACCGGCCGCTGAAGGAAATCTCGTTCGGCACCGTGCTGCTGCGGCTGTTCGAGGCACTGCGCCGTTTTGATGGGCAGATCCAGCCGCAGCTACTGCTGCTGCAGAAGACACTGCTGAATGTCGAAGGCCTGGGCCGGCAGCTGTACCCCGAGCTCGATATCTGGCAGACGGCCACGCCGGTGCTGCGCCGCTGGATGCGCCAACGCATCAGCCCGGTGCGGCTGGCACGCGAGCTGCGCCGCCAGTGGCCCGACGTGTTGGAAGTGATCAAGGCGCTGCCGGTGCTGGCGCGGCAAACTGTCGAACGCATCGAAGACCATGATTTCAGAGTGCCCGTCGACAGCAAGGCCATCGAAGCCCTGCATCTGGAAATCATCGCCGGCAACCGACGCCGCGAAAGGCTGATCGCCGGTGGTGTGCTGGCGCTGGGCGGCGTGCTGTGGCTGGCTACTGGTTTGCCGCCAGTGTGGTTGGGCGGCGTGGTTGGCGCGGGGGGTCTGCTGACGATGCTGTGGACACTGCTGCGCCGCTGACGGCGGTGAAGAAAGGAAAGATGGTTCCCCCTCCCCGAAGAGAGGGGGAACCGTCAGCGTTTTACGCCTCTATCCTCATTGTCAGTACTTGTACTCGAGCTGCAGACCGTAAGTCCGCGGCCGGATCATCGTGCCGGATCCCGGCGCGGGGGTCGTCGGAAACAGAGGCGGTGAGGGGTAGGTAAATGCATGTGGCTGAAGGCCGACTTCATCCGTCGCATTGTCGACATACAGCATGGCGCTCCAGTGCTTGGGAGCCTCCACCGTGAAACCACCACGCACCAGCGTCATGGCATCGGCCTTGGCCAGGTACCCCGACAGCACACCGACGCCCGTAATCTGTTCCGAAGTGTAATTGGCCGACGCCGACAGCCGGCCGCGGTAGCCGCTGTCGCTCAGCTTCATGGTGTAGGCGATGTTTCCGCCCACCGTGGTCTCCGGCGAGTCCGGACGGCGGCTGCCCTTCGGGAACAGAACCGGGGTGAGACTTCCGGTTATGGTCTGATCGTACGTAAGGTCGTTCCAGCTGGCGGTAAGCCCCAGCCTCAGGGATTCGACCGGCGCGTACATCACGGCGAAATCGACGCCTATCCCGCTCAGCGACTTGCCATTAATGAAAGTGGGAACAAAGGGGATAGTGGGGCACACACTAGCGGGAGGGCTGGTGCAAAACAGCGCTGAATCCTGCTGCGGGTCCTGCCAGTCAATGTAGTACACCGCCGTCTCGAAGTTGAGCTTGCCACCAAGGGCGGTTGTTTTGGCTCCAATCTCGTAGTTCGTCAGGGTATCCGGTTTCGCCGCCGGAAGGTCCGTGCCCAGCATCTGCTGGGCCACATCGGCAACTGAGAAACCCTGAGCCAGGCCGCTGCGGAAGCCCTTCGAATAGCTTGCATACAGCGTGGCATCCTTGCTGGGATGCCAGGTCAGCACCACACGGGGCGTTGTCTTCTTGAAGGTGTTGGTGACCGATGATCCGATCGGGCGCCCTCCCGGAATAGGGGCCGTCGAACGTGACAATTCCTGGTTGAGCACCCTGTCCCTGAAGTACCGCAGACCGCCGGTGAGCTCGTAGCGGCCATCTGCAAACAGGCGGGTGAGTTCGCCGAAGGCTGCCCAGGACTTCGACTCGACGAAGTAGACATCGTCCGGATCATCCGTGGGATCCGTGTTCCCGACGGAATTATCCTGGGCATTGCGGTACATGGAACCCACCGTCCAGCGCCACGGCCCCGTGCCTACGGAATTCAGCACTACTTCCTCGGTAAAGACCCGGCTGCCACCGCCGGGGCCAGTTGTGTTCGCCAATGGAAGGTAGGGTGGAGAGGAGTACGTAAAGTCGGTGGTGTTTTGTGTCCGGTAGTCGAGATAGCTGGTCGTACTCTTGATCGCCACGGCGCTGGCGTCGTAACCAACATCGAGGCCGTAGCTATCGAAATCGAGGCTGCTGGCTTCATCGAACCCGACGTAACCGGGTATGTTCTTGGTGGAATAACTGCGGCCGCCATCATCGGTACGCGGCGGCCCGCCCGAATCGGTGCGCGAAAACCATGCCGTACCCCCGACCGTAAGATTGTCGGTGGGCTTGGCCGCGATCTTCACGCGCACATTGGTTTTCTGCAGATCGTTGACGTCTTTCTTGCCCAGCAACGGTTTGTCGATCCATCCACCCAGATCCTGATAGCCCAGCACGATGCGGGCGGCGAGCTTGTCCTGGATCAGCGGCAGGTTGAACGCCGCGTCACCGTTATAGCTTTCGCTGCCATGATCGGTGCTCTGCAGTGAACCACGGGCCTTGAACTCGAAGTTCTGGAAATTCGGCGCCTTGGTAAGCACGCGAACCACGCCGTTCAGGGCGCTGGCGCCATACAGCGTGCCCTGCGGACCGCGCAGCACTTCGATCCGGTCAAGGTCGTACGGATTGGCATCGGGTACTACGGCCATTTGCGCCGTTCCAAAAGGGGTGCCGTCAAGGTAGTACGCGGTGGTACCCGGTCCGACATCCGCCGCGGAAACGCCCCGAATCGAGATGACGGCAGTGGCGCCGTTGCCCGCGCGGTTGGTGACCGACGAAAACACGCCGGGCACACTGCTCAAAGCCTCTGTGACACCACGGTCGGTGGACCTATCGAGCGTTTCACCGCCCAGAACGGCGATGGAAATAGGCACATCCTGCAGACGCTCTTCCCGCTTCTGCGCAGTGACCACGACTTCTTCGAGAGTCAGGTCTGAATTACTGGAAACCTGCGCATCGACAACTTGTGAAAACGCAGCGATCGACAGGCACGTTACAGCCGTGCTGATGATTGGACGCATAACCCCCCCCTAATAGAATAATTTTATTGAGGATCAGATCGTCAAAATGAAATCTGCGGAAGGCAAGAGGTGAAGATTTCCACCCTCAGAGCCAGTCATCCCTACCCCGTACTCTGCCGCAGCGGTTCGAGTATGCGCGCCAAATCGGGCCAAGGGAACAACCCGCCGGCGCGAGAGAATGCTGGGGCGGTGTGCTTGCCCGCGGGGGCTCGTCGCCGGCGCGGACACGCCGCTGGCGATGCTGCGCCGCTGACGTCGGCGTGAAGGAAGGATAGATGGCTCCCCCCTTGCAAAAAGGGGGGAGCCATCAGCGTTTACGCCTCTATCCGTCGGTTAGTACTTGTACTCCAGTTGCAGGCCGACGGTTCGCGGCCGGATCACCACACCAGCGTTCGGCGCGGGAGACGTCGGCCCAAGTGTCGGCTGCGCGAAGGGATCGGGCTGATAGCCATTTTCATCCGTCACATTGTCGACGTAGAGCGTGGCATTCCAGTGCTTGGGAGCTTCGAGCGTGAAACCGGTGCGCACCAGCGTCGTGGCGTCGGCTACGGACTGTATCGACGTGAGAGGGTTGACGCCCGTGATCTGTTCGTCAGTGTAGTTGGCCGAAGCCGACAGCCGGCCGCTATAGCCGCTGCTACCCAGCTTCATCGTGTAAGCAATGGTTGCTCCGGCCATGATCTCCGGTGAGTTCGCACGGCGGCCGCCCTTCGGATAGTCGGTTCCGCCACCAAGACCAAACACGGCATCTTCGTATGTGAGATCGTTCCAGCCGGCGTTCAGCCCCAGCATCAAGGAATCGATGGGGAGGTACGTCACGGCCAGATCGACGCCGACACCGCTCAGGGTACCCCCGTTCCGGAACGCCGGAACCGGACCGAGGAGGGGGACAAATTGGGCAGATTCTATCTGCGGGTCCTTCCAGTCGATGTAGTAGACCGCCCCGTCGAAGCCGAGCCGGCCGCCGAGGGCGCTCGCTTTGGCGCCGATTTCATAATTGGTCAGTGTATCGGGGTCGACCGGCTGGAAGCCCAGATCCGCAATTGTGAAATTCTGGAACAGGCCGCTGCGGAACCCCTTCGAATAGCTTGCATAGAGCGTAGCGTCCTTGCTCGGATGCCAAGTCGCTACGACGCGGGGCGTCGTTTTCTTGAAGGTCGTTTCGAGCGACTGCAGTCCGCCGGGCGGGATGCCGTTCGGAGCGTCGGAACGCGACAGCTCCCAAGTCTTTACATCATCCGTGAAGTATCGCAGACCGCCGGTCAACTCGTAGCGGCCGTCCGCGAACAGGCGGGTAAGTTCGCCATAGACAGCCGTGGACTTGGACTCATAGCTGTATACGTCGTTCGGCGGCGTGTCGTCTCCCGGACCCTCGTCATCCTGGGCGTTGCGGTACATGGCGCCCAAGGTCCAGCGCCACGGCCCGTCGCTGACGGAGTTCAGCACCAGTTCCTCCGTGAACACCCGGCTGCCGCCACCACGGCTGACGTTCAGAAGCGGCGCGTACCCACCTATTATGTTGGTATAAGTATTGTCGAAGGCACCCTCGGACCTGTAGTCGAGATAGCTCGTCGTGCTCTTGATCGCTACCACGCTGGTGTCGTAGCCGAGATCGAGACTGTAGCTGTCGAAGTCGATGCTGCTGGGTTCGTCGAACCCGACGTACCCGGGATAACCCGGTACGGGCTGGGAGGCGTAGTTGAAGCCGCCATCATCGGAAAATGACTTCCCACCGGAGTCGGTGCGCGAGAACCAGGCGGTTGCCCCGAGCGAGAAGTTGTCGGTGAGCTGGGCGGCGAGTTTCACGCGTGCACTGGATTTCTCGGTGTCGTTGACATCCTCTTTCCCCAGCAGCGGCTTGTCGATCCATCCGCCGAGTTCCTGATAGCCAAGTACGACACGCAGGGCGAGCTTGTCCTGGATCAGCGGCAGGTTGAACGCCGCGTCGCCGGTATAGCTTTCGCTGCCATGATCCGTGCTCGCAAGCGAACCACGGGCCTTGAATTCGAAGTCCTGGAAATTCGGACTCTTGGTGAGAATGCGCACTACGCCATTGAGAGCGCTGGATCCATACAGCGTGCCCTGCGGACCGCGCAGTACTTCCACCCGATCGAGGTCATAGGGATTGGAATCAGGCACGAAAGCATTCCGGGCCTGTCCGTACGGCGTGCTATCGAGATAGTACGCGGTGGTACCCGAACCGACCGACATTGAGGAAACACCGCGGACCACGATCGTCGCATTTCCGCCACCGCGGGCGCCGTTGGCGGTCACCGGCGCGAACACGCCGGGCACACGATTCAGGGCTTCCGAGACGCCCCGATCGTTGGACTTTTCGAGAGCGTCGCCGCTCAGCACGGTTATGGAAATTGGTACGTCCTGCAGACGTTCTTCGCGCTTCTGCGCGGTGACAACGACTTCTTCCAGGGTCACTTCCGAATCGCTGGAAACCTGGGCATTTACCGACTGCGCAAGCGCGGTAATCGACAGACACGTTACGGCCGTACTAAAGATCCGACGCATGATTCCCCCTTTAATGAATAATTCTCAGATCGTCGAAATGAAGCCTGCGGATGGTGAGAGGCGAAGATTTCTTCCCCAGAGTCAGATCCCCACCCGTACTCTGCCGCAGCGGTTTGAGTATGCACGCCAAACCGGGCGAAAGGAACAACCCCGCCAGTTGTGGCGGTTTGGCCACAGCCTGCCGGCGCGTCCCTGTCCTTGGTTCTTCAGGCTTTGGCCGGTGCGGGCTGGGCGTCGTGGTCATTCACCACGACACGGTTCTTTCCGGATTCCTTGGCTTCGTACAGCGCGGCGTCCGCCGTTTCGAGCAGAGGGAGAAAGGGCTGGTCGCCGCTGGGAATCGTGGATGCGCCCCCAACGCTGATCGTCAGGTGTGCGCCCGAGGTCGATCCGCTGTGCGGAATGCGCAGCTGCTCCACGCTGCTGCGCACCCTTTCGCCCAGCTGCCTGACTACGTCCTGTGGAGTATTGGGCAGGATCACCACAAATTCTTCGCCGCCAAATCGTGCCGGCAGGTCGGTGGGCCGCAGGAAGCTGTTCTTCATCGCAGTCGCAACGCTCTTCAGCACCTCATCCCCAGCCAGGTGGCCATAGGTATCGTTGTAGCGCTTGAAGTTGTCCACATCGATCATCAGCAGGGCGAACGACTGCCGCTCGCGTGTCGCCAGCTTCCACTGCGCCGCCATGTATTCGTCGAAGTAGCGGCGATTGCTGAGCCCGGTGAGACCATCAACGTGAGTCAATCGCTGCAGTTCGGCATTGGTTTCCATGAGCTTGCACTGCGTATCGTGCAGCGCACGGTAGGCTGCGTCGCGCTGCAGCTGATTCATATATGCCTTCGAGTGATGCCGGATACGGGCAATCAGTTCGATGGCATCGGGCAGCTTGATCAGGTAATCATTGGCGCCCAGCGCGAAGGCCTCACTCTTGATGGCAGGCTCTTCCTTGGTGGAGAGCACGATGACCGGAATGTCCCGGGTAGACGGGTGATCGCGATACTGTCGGAGCAGCGTCAGCCCGTCCGAACCGGGCATCACCAGGTCCTGCAGAATGACGGTCGGCTTGAACTCGCTGGCGACCTCGATGGCCTGGGTGGACTCATTGCAATAACGGAATTCCAGGTTCGGTTCCCGGCTCAGGGCGCGTCTGACGGCCTCGCCGATAATCGCCTGATCGTCCACCAGCAGCACCCGCATCAGGTAGTCGTCGGCAGCGGAAGTCTGCGTCATGACCGTGCTCCAACAAGGTTTTTGAGTCTGGGCGCGATCTGTGGAAGTGCCAGAATCTCTGTTGCTGCGCCCAATGCCGCAGCCGCTTTCGGCATGCCATACACCGCGCTGCTGGCCTGGTCCTGCGCAATGGTGTGAAACCCCTTGTCGCGCAGTGCCTTCAGACCCCGCGCACCGTCACGACCCATGCCGGTCAGTTGCACGCCAATGACCGAAGACAACCAATGCCGGCAAACGCTATGGAAAAATACATCCACCGACGGCCGATAGACGTAGTCGGCAGGATCAGCCGTGTAGGCGAGCTGACCGCCTGCCATCAACACCAGGTGATCACTGCTGCCGGCCAGCAGCACCTCCCCCGCCGTGGGGCGGTCACCTGGCCGAGCCACGCGCACTGGCAACTTTGAATTTGTGTTCAGCCAGTTCGCCATGCCGACCGCGAACTGTTCATCCACGTGCTGCACGATGACGACCGCAGCGGAAAAATCGCCAGGCAAGCCGGACAACAGCGTCGCCAGCGCCGCAGGACCGCCAGCGGAGGCACCGATGGCGACCAGACCACCTTGCCGCGACACCGACACGGGCAGCGGCTCCGGCATAGAGATGCCTAGTCCGTGATAAGTATCGCCGGCCGCCCTTGCTGCCCTTGCCACCTGACCGCCAATGAGGTCGATCTTGGCCAGCAACGCTGCAGTGCTCTCACGCGCATTTCTGGCGCCGAATGCAGGCGTGTCCACTGCATCGAGCGCACCGTGCCCCATGGCCTCGAACACGCGTGTCGCGTTGGTGCCGACATTGACCGTCACGATCAGAATGGCGCACGGGGTCTTGCTCATGATCTGGCGCGTCGCCTCGACACCGTCCATTTCAGGCATGACCAGATCCATCAGAATCAGGTCCGGCGTTTCACTGGCGCACGCTGCCACGGCCTGCGCACCATCATATGCCGTCCAGATGACCTGGTGATCGGACCGCAGGGCGACGGCGCGCCGCAGGGCTTCGACCGCCATCGGCAGATCGTTGGCGATACCGATTTTCATGCGCTGGCCGCTCCGATCAGATCCACCGCGGCCCGCAGCAGCGTTTCATCCTGGAAGCTGCTCTTGGTCAGGTAGTAGTCTGCTCCGGCATCGAGTCCGCGCCGGCGATCCTCTTCGCGATCCTTGTACGAAACGATCATCACGGGCAAAGATTTCAAATGAGTGTCCTGTTTGATCAGCGATACCAGTTCTATGCCATCCATGCGCGGCATGTCGATGTCGGTGACCACCAGATCGAAGTTGCCGGTGCGCACCGCATTCCAACCGTCCATGCCGTCGACCGCGACCTCAACCTCGTAGCCACCCTGATCCAGCAGCTTGCGTTCCAGCTCACGCACCGTCAGCGAATCATCCACCACCAGCACGCGCTTGCGGGTCTTCTGCCGGCCTGAGTCGGCGCCGCGTTCCAGCTTGTTCAGCGCGCCGAGAGACACGATCCTGTCCACCGACCGGAGCAGGTCTTCAATGTCCAGGATCAGCACCGGCGAGCCGTCTTCCATCAAGGCGCCGGCGGCAATGTCCTTGACCTTGCCGAGCCGGGAGTCGAGCGGCTGCACCACCAGCTCACGCTCGCCCAGAAAGCGATCCACGACCAGGCCATAGGCGCTGCCGGGTTCGCCCACGATCACCACCGCAAAGTCTTCGTCCACCGACTGCGGCTCACTGCCACCGAGCACCTGATGCGCGCTGACCAGACCGATGGCGCGGCGTTCGAACTGAAAATGTTGCCGACCCTCCATCAATTCGATATCGCGCTTCGGCAACCTCATGGTGCGCAGAATGTGCGCCAGCGGAAAGGCATAGGCCTCGCCACCAATCTCCACCAGCAGGGTGCGAACCACCGACAGGGTCAGCGGCAGCTGCAACAGGAACCGCGCACCCTTGCCGGGCTGGGAGGAAACCCGGATGGTGCCGCGCACCTGCTTGATCATGTTCTGCACAACGTCGAGCCCGACGCCGCGCCCGGAAATTTCCGTCACGGTTTCTTTCAGCGAGAACCCCGGCAGAAACAGGAACTCCAGCAACTCCGCCTCGCTGAGTTTCGCAACCGTTTCGGCGTTCGTGAGCTTGCGCTGAACGATTGTCGTCTTCAGCCGCTCCAGATCCATGCCGTGTCCGTCATCGCTGGCGATGATCTGCAGCACACCGGCGCTGTGGCGTGCTTCCAGGCGCACCACTCCCTCGGCAGGTTTGCCGGTGCTCAGTCTCTGCTCCGGCGATTCGATGCCGTGGTCGATGGCATTGCGCAGCAGATGACCCAGCGGCGCATCGAGCTTTTCGAGAATGTCCCGGTCCACCTGCGTGGTTTCCCCGACAATCTCCAGTCGCACCTGCTTGCCCAGCGTGCGGCCCAGATCGCGCACCATGCGCGGGAACGCCCGCACTCCATCCTCGAATGGTCGCATCCGGCAGGCCAGCGCCGCGTCGTAGAGCCGGTGCGCCAGATTGTTGGAGCGACTGTCGAACATTTCTATCTCGGTGAAACGTTGCGACAGCAGCTGTCGGCATTCATGCAGACGATGCTGCGCCTCCGCCAGCAGCGCGGCGATGCGCGCATGGGGCGCCTGCTGCGACAGTACTTCGCGCAGGCTTTCCAGCGTCTTGCCAGTGTCATCGTTGAGTCGCTTCACTCGCAGCACGGACTCGGAAAAGGGCTTCAACCAGCGCGACTCCACCAGCGACTCCCCCGCCAGCCCCAACAGCCGGTTGAGATTGTCGGCGGTGACGCGCAATACCCGCTCGGCGCCGTCGCGCGCCTGAGCCGTCGATGGCGCGGACGATTCGCTGGTCTGAGCCGGGGCCGGAGTCGGGGTCGGTGCCGTTACCGCTGCCGCTGGCGGCGAATCGTTCACAGGCGTCAGTTCGCCCTCGAGGCTCCCATCAAGTACCGCCGCCAATTTCTCCAACAGGCCGCGCACTTCCGTATCCTGGCTTCCGGTCCACGTGCCAAGCTCGGATTCAGGCGTATTGGTCACGCGATTCAGCAGGTCCACGCCGTGCAACAGAACGTCGATCTGCGGTTGGCGCAACGAGATGGCGCTGCGCTGCGCAGCCACAAAACAATCCTCCATCTTGTGCATCAGGCTGACGATGACGTCGAGACCGACAATGCGTGCCGCTCCCTTGAGCGAATGAGCCGCGCGCATGCAGACTTCCAGCTGATCGGCCGCGACGGGATTGCGCTCCAGCGCCAGCAGTCCGGTGGTCAGCACCTGAATCTGGCTTTCCGCATCGAGACGGAAAAGATCCAGCATTGACAGCTCGCTCAGGTCGCGGGCGCTCATGCCAGACTCCGATTGACGGTGTGCAGCAGCAGCTGCTCGTCCAGCAATCCCACCGATCGCTGCTGCCAGTGCAGTATCGAGCGGGTGTAGGTGGCGGTGGATCTGGCTATGGTCGCGGGCACCGGCGCCAGTTCGTCCGGACGAAACCGCGCCAGCCCGAGCACCTCATCAACCGGACAGGCCACGTGATTGCCCTCGTGTTGAATCACCAGCAACCGCGCGGCGACCATGCGCTGCTTGCCGGGAACACTGTTTGCGACCTGCTCCAGGCCCAGCAACTCCTGCAGCGAAAAGCAGACCAGCAACTCACCGCGAATATTGGCCACGCCCAGTACCACGCCACTGCGCCGGTGCGGCAGCGAATGGATGGTGCGCAGGCTGACGATTTCCTGCAGCAATGCCGCCGGCAATGCCAGCCACTCGGCGCCGATGCGAAACACCACCACCGAGTGCGTGTCGAGTTCAGCCAGTTGCTGTTCCCGGGCAACCTCACCGGTCCAGTGACTGAGATAGCCAGCCGGAAGTTCGCCATCCAGCAAGTCCCGCGCGGCGGCGGAATAGACCGGACAGTTGCGGCAATGCACATGCTGCGTGAGTTCGATGCAGGACGAGTCGCCGCGTACGCCAATCCGGTTCCAGCAACCGCTGATGCTGTCGCGGGCGGACGAAGCTGCCGGGTTGGGTTGCACACTCATATCGCAACGCTGCCTTGATCCAGTCGACGCAGACGATTGCGCAGGATCTGCGCGCCGGCGGTATCGCCCTGCTGCTCAAGCAGCAGGCCCAGATGAAGCAACGTGTCGTGATGATTCTGATCGAGATAAAGCGCCTTTCGGTAGTACCGGCGCGCTTCGCTAACATTGCCGACAGCAGCACTGATCAGCCCCATCAGATGCAGGGCCTGTGTCGACGGCCCGCACTTGCGCAGATGCTCTTCGCAGCTCCTGGCCGCTTCGACCAGATGCCCCTGATCAGCCAGCGAGGTGGCATCTGTCAGCAACTGCTCCGATGAAATCGGATCCGGCGCAGGCGCCGGCTGCATTGCTGTATGCCGGGCAACCGGTTTCGCCGAAGGCTTGCGCGACTGGGATGGCCACGCCGCAGCCGCGGCCCTCTTCGAGTCCGCAGCGGCCTTGTGAAAGGCAAACGCCAGCGGCACTTTGGCTGAGACGAAGTCGTGACTCATCAGCAGCCCGGGCTCGGATGGCCCGACAAACAATGTGCCCTCGGGCGCCAGCAGACTGCGCAACACGCCAACGGCGCGGTCCTGAGTCGCCCGATCGAAATAGATCAGCAGATTGCGGCAAAACACCCCGTCGTAGGCGGCGGCCGGGGACATCTCAGCGCTGAATATATTGCCCTGTCGAAAACGCACCGGCTGGCGCACGCTGTCGCGCAACCGATGCCCCTGAGCCGTGGCCTCGAAGTGGCGATCACGGAACCCCAGGTCCGTGCCACGGAATGAATTCCTGCGATAAACACCGCGCTCGGCGTGCGCCAGCGCCTGTGCACTGATATCGATGGCGTCAATCTGAAAACGCTGCGCTGGAATTCCAGCGTCGAGCAGCGCCATGGCCATCGAATAGGGTTCCTCTCCGGTCGAGCACGGCAGACTCAGCAACCGCAGCATTGTTCCGGGATGGATCTGCAACCGTTCACGAGCCATGCGGCACAGAGCGCCGAAGGCTTCCGGATCGCGAAAGAACCAGGTTTCCGGCACCACGACCGCTTCGATCAACGCCTGCAGCTCCGCTGCCGAAGTGCGCACCCGTTCCAGATAGGAACGGGCATCCAGCGCGCACGCGGTCGCCCGTACCTGCGCTGCACGCTCGATTGCAGACGAGCCGATGGTGACGGAGTCCAGTCCGGTCGCCTGCTTGACCAGGCCTTCGAGCTCGACGCAGTTCATCAGTGCACAACCTGCTGCTGGAACAGCAGGCCAGTCAGTGCGGCGGGCAGTAACTGTTTGACGCTGATCCACTGCGTCAATCCGTCGGCGTCGGTGGCCACACAGCCTTGATAGGGCGCGGTCACGCCGGAGGATACGAAGTCACCAGGATCACGTTTCACGGTTTCAGTGGCCCGTTCGGCGATCAGTCCCAGCAAGTGCGACCCACCGCTGTCGTTCGGGTAATTGACCAGCACAATGCGCGTATGCCAACGCGACCGCGCCGGCCGGCCCAGCAACAGCTGACAAAGATCGATCGCCGGCACCGGCGCCCCGCGATAGTTGAGGATTCCAGCCACTCCCGGCGGGGATTGCGGCATCTGCACCAGGCTGACGAGGGGCAGCACCGCGGCGACCTCGCGGGCATCGAGGACATAGCGGTTCTGATCCAGCTGGAACAGCAGAAACAGCATGTGGCTATCGAGTCATGACTAGGCTTGCAACCTGAAGCGCGCGACGCCGTTGCGCAGGCCGCTCGAAACCTGATTCAGCTCGCCGATTGCCAGGCTCGATTGGCTCAGGGATTCGACGGTCTGCTGTGCCGCTTCGGTCAACTGCATCAGGGCCTGACTGATCTGTTCCGCGCCCGTGGCCTGCGCCTGCATGCCTTCATTGACTGATTCCACACGCGGCGCCAATGCCTGCACCTGGTGGATGATCTGGGTCAGCTGACCGCCCACTTCCTGCACTTCGTGCATGCCACGGCGCACTTCCTCCGAGAACTTGTCCATGCCCATGACACCGGCGGCTACCGCCGACTGGATCTCCTTGATCATCTGTTCGATATCGTAGGTGGCCACCGCGGTCTGGTCGGCCAGACGGCGGATCTCGGTTGCCACCACTGCAAAGCCGCGCCCGTATTCGCCGGCCTTTTCAGCCTCGATGGCAGCGTTGAGCGACAGCAGATTGGTCTGATCGGCGACCTTGGTGATTGTCGTCACCACCTGATTGATGGTGCCGGCCTTCTCATTAAGCACCGCCAGCTTGGCATTGATCGAGCCGGCGGCGTCCATCACCTGGCGCATGGTTTCCTCCATGCGCGACAGACCACCCTGACCGCTGCCGGCCAGACTCGCTGATTCCTCGGCAACGTGAGACACCTCGTTCATGGTCCTCACCAGTTCCCTGGAGGTGGCGGAAATCTCCTTGGAGGTGGCGCCAATTTCGGTAGTAGTGGCGGCAATCTCGGTGGCAGTCGCCTGCTGCTGCCTGGCCGTCGCCGCAATCGCAGTCACCGAGGTGTTCACCTGACTGCTGGACCTCTGCACCTGACCGACCAGCGCCGTCAGCTCATCGGTCATGCGATTGAAGCCCTCGGCCAGTGCATGAAACTCATCCTGGCGAACCAATGTCAGGCGCTGGGTAAAATCGCCTGCCCGTACCGCATCGACAATGCCGGTCAGCTGCTGCAATGGCCCCGAGATATCCCGCAGCAGGTTGTGCGCAAAAATATAGGTACACAGCAGCGTCACGACGATGCTGACCAGCATGCTGAGCTTGGCGCTGCCGACAGCGGCTACGATCTGCTCGATCGATCGCGCTGCGCCAGTCCTGTTGGAATCCGCCAGTAGCTGGACTGCGGTGCGCAGCTGCTCGAACGCTGGGTCGAGCTGCTCACGCCACATCTGGTTCGCTTCCTTGTATTTCAGCTCGGAACTCAGGGCGAGAACCGCAACCTGGGCTTTCTGATAGGTGGCCAGCACCTCCTTCAGGCGCGCCACATTCTTCAGATCTTCATCCTGGAGTGCCGTCTGCTCGTAGGTTCCGACCGCTTCCTCCAGAGCCTTCTGGTTATTCTGCAGTCGCATCGCCAGCTCTCCCGACGCCAGCACATCGGCCTGGCCGACGAGCTCCGCTGTCAGCGCGTAGTTCATTGCCATGGTGCTGACAACGGTGGCGCTGGCGGAGAGCCCGGGGATGGAGTTGGTTGCCGCGCTGGCCGCTTCGCGGTCGATACGCGCGAGAGCCAGATAGGCACTGGCGCCCATGACCATCATCAGCAACAGGATGACGGCGAAACTTCCCAGCAGGCGCTGGCGAATAGTCCAGTTTTTCATTCGGGTGGACTCCACTAGTTGACCCGAATTGTGATGCCGGGCAGTGGGTCGTTCGTTGCGGTGTCGCACATTCTGTAAAACGCCAGCCGCGGCAGGGCCGGATCAAGGCGTCGATTGCGTCACGCTTTGCGCAGCGCTGCCGCGCGGCAGCCAGAACTAGCCGCCGTTCTTTTCCTTGAACTTGCGCAGCTCCGCATTGAACCGATCGGCTGTGTCACGCAGAGCCGCCAGTGCCTTGTCCTGCATGCCTGCACCTTTGACAGCAAAACCGGCGATGCAGCTCATATAGCTCTGGGTCGCCGTCTGGTATTCCGCAAGAGCCTGTTTTGCCGCGAGCATTGCGTCACGGCTGGCAGTGGCGCCATCGGGTATCGGCACCTCCATCTTCGGCGCACTGCATGCGGCCCACGCCGGGGCCGCACTCAAACCCAGCAGCAGCAGCGTGAATATCGCCGGCAGTTTCACAATCGGCTCTCGTTTGGCCGTGAGAAGCCCGCAGTGTGCGCCGGCCCGGCGGTTCGGGCGTTGACGAATCGCACATTCTGTAATGTCGGGGCTTATTTCCCTGACAGCCAGCTGCGCAACCAGTTGCTGTCTTCGCGGCGTTGCTTGCGATCGTCGTCACGGCGGGGCTGCGGCCTGATGCGTTGTGACACCAGACCCGGCAGTTCGTTGTCATCGAAGGCAAACACATAGAACTGGTTGGGGTTGTCGACGCCATCCGGATGGTTGGCATCGGTAAGGCTGGACAGGAAGTCATTGTCGTTGGCGATGTACAACGTATGCCGCGTGCTGCCGCCTACTTCGACATCCTGACCGAAGGCCATGCCTTCAATCTTGGCGGGAATGTCCCGGGCATCGATGCCGTAGCCGGCCAGCATGCTGACCAGATCCATGAATAGCGTCTTGCTCACGGCGTGACCGGCCAGGTTGTCACGACCCACCAGACTGCTGACTTCGGCGGCGCCGCTCAGGCTGGTGCGATACAGCTTTTTGTGGACTGCCGTGGATGCGTCGCCCAGACCCTTGCCATCCCGCTCATCGATCAGCAGATCGGTGCTGTTGATCGCCAGAATTTCGCTGATGGTGCCGTACTTGGGTTTGGCCGCAGTACCGATATTGGTCAATTCATAGGCAAATTGCTGGACCGCGCCGCTGTGGGTATCGATCCTGACGAGACGGGCATAGGGACTGCCGGTGCCGCCATCCTGCAACAGCGGACTTTGCATGGCACCAATCAGGTAACGACCATCGGGCGTGATCGCCAGACCTTCCATGCCCTTGTTGGCGACGCGCCCGGCGATGTTGCCGGAGATTTCGGCATCCCCGGTTGCGGCCACGTTGGCGACGGCAAACATGCCGGGCAATTTGTAGACGCGGGTACGGCGGCCGCTGCTGCGTTCGAACTGATACACATACGGGCCATATTCGTCGGTGATGTAGACCAACTCACCGTCGTTGGAGACGCGGATGCCTTCCGGATCCAGACGCGCGTTGTCGGCGTTGAGCGAATTCTTGCCGGAATCGAAATTGTCCGATCGGCTGGCGAAGTAGTAGGTGCGATCCACGGCGTTCAGTGCCGGTTCGCCGGATTTCAAGCCGTAAGCGGTGCCGCTGCCGTAGTACAGCGGCGTGTAGCTGGAAAACAGCGTCGTGTCCTGCAGCATGGGCGTCAGCACAAACGGCAGCTCGGCGCCGATTTCACTGTCAGCAAGCACCATGCTCAAGGTATGGAAGCGCGGAATGAACGACGTGGTGTGATCCACCGCCGCGTTGTATTCGTCGGCATTCGGACCGCGATCCGGCAGTGACAGGAAGGTGTTGCCACCGGCATAGGCAAAGCCCGAACCCAGGCCGCCGAGACGATTACCCAGCGCGCCACTTTCCAGGGCAGTGGAGGTTTCCGTGGCCATGTCGGTATAGGTGCCGCTGATTTTGCCAATGGCAATCAGCTCGATTTCGGCGTGAGCGCTGGCACCGAACGTCAATGCGGACAAAGCCGACAAGGTGAGGGCAGGACGAAGCAGCATGGCGATCCCCATTTGTTAGCCACGAATCGGGGTGCCTATGCTGGCTGACGATTGTGAAACCAATGTGGCAAGGAGAAGAAGGAAGCAGTGATCGACGCAGGCTGCCTCGGTGGTGCCCGCACTGCCAGCGAGGTCAGCTCCGGCTCCTCGGCGCCTATCAACCCAACGTTGAGGGGGAGCGCCGTGAGCCCGGCAAACGAATGCCCAACCAACCTCGTCAGGGCTCTACGATTCGCAGATCCAATCCACCGCCGACAGCGAGGATGTCTTCGATGCTTAGCAACCCCATGCAGGGAACCGCGCCGCGCGCCGACACTTCGTCGCGAAGTATCTTTCGAGCCAACGCGATGGCGGGAAACGTTGGAATGAACGGCCCGTGATCCTGATTCGCGATCAAGAACCAGGTGCGAGACGCTGGTTTTCCGGCGAGATCCAGGCCCCACACCGTAACGTGCATGGCGCTGGACTTTGAACCAAAGCGTGCAAAGCTACTTGCGGCACGATGCAGGATCGGTACAAAGTTTTCGACTGACGAAATAATTCCGCATCGGATGAGCCATGCAGCGAACAAAATCCCGAGCATGTATGAGGTTGGCCCGACCCCCGCTCTAAACTGAACCGTGTGCGCTGAGCGATATCGTCTCGGAAACAGATCCAGGTCCGGTACATCGCAGCTCGCGATCCACCTCGCATTCACAGGGCTTGGATAGCGGTGGCGCCTGACGTCTTGCCACCCGTAGACGCTTCGCCACTCACTTTCGCACCACTGTTTGAGTGGTTTCCCGGCATAAGCAAGTACACCCCTCATCGTCGCTGTACCAGGCGGCCTGGCTCCGGACGTGATCCCATGATCGATACCGTCGATGCGAGAGAAGAGCGCGCTCAACTTATCGACGACCGCCGAAGACAGTGCCGGCAACGAACTGGCTCCACTCACGACGAGCACATCGTTTGCGCGTGCTTCGCGATCCAACTCGCTGATGTTACAGACATAGTCGCGGCCGTCGGCCAGATCCACATAGTGCGTGTGAGCGCGTATGCATGCCAACGGCACTGAGTAACTCTGGCCTTGAAATGGCCCGGCGGTGTGAATGACGAGTGCAGCGCCGAGCCGTGACAACTCGGCATGAAAATTCAAGGCGTGACAATCCAGAGAAATCGGCTCCGTCAAGCCACCCTGTTGGTCGGCCAGCGATAAGCTGCATCACGAACCGCCCGCGGCACAACGGCAATAATCGCAGCGAGCGCACGCCAAACGCCACCAAAGCCACGCAACACTCGGATGATGGCGTCTGTATCAGTATGTCCACGCCCTTCCTCAAGCAACAGAAACGAGGTCGGATTTTCCGGATCGATGTCATATTTGCGAAGTAATGTGCGTCCCGTAAGCGTCTGCATCGCGGCAAATTTGTAACGGCGATGTCGATCATGCCGAAGAACAAACGTTACCCACCGACTACAGAGCACGCACACGCCGTCGAACACCAAGACTGAATCATGCGTCTTCAAGCAACCAGCCTTTGTAATGAACGATCAGACCAATGCCGATGACACTCGCACTGACATCGAACGCGTACCGTCCGTCATCCAAACTCTCCCTGGCCGCACAGTTGAGCAGCGGCGTGATTGGCAGCGGCACGATAGCTAGCCGCGCGGCTTTGAGTACCCAAAGAATCTCCTCCCTCTCCGCCGTCAATTTGAATGTCAGCACTAGGGGTCCAAGACGCTCTTCCAACTGCCCATTGCGATCACGCAACGCCGAACGCATCTGATTGGAACCAAACTGCCGAATCCATTCCTCTTTATGATCTTGACTGACGATCGTGACCGCCAACGGAACATCCAACTTCGCCTGAGGTAGGCCGGCAAAGCGGGTGATGAGTCTCGCAACCCAACTCCTTCCGCCACGGATATCACAGCGTCCAAGGTAGCGCTTCCGCTGACGGGTGTCGTGAATTCCTTTGAGAACAGTAGAGAGGTCATCGAACGACTGACCAAGAATTCTTTCATACAGACTGGGTGAGGCCATGTCGCTTATCGCTAAATCGTCAATTTGCGCAGGCTATACCAACTACACTCGCGTACGGTAGTGCAACGGCGATTGACGATTTGACGCACTGAATATGCGGCGAAGAAAAGGGCGGTACTTCAGCGCAGCTCAATCCACGTCGCCCGCGCACGTCCGCACAGTTCACCGTCTTCATCGAACAGCGCGGTGCCCACTTCATGCTTGCGGCCGCTGGCGCCGATCTTCCAGCCGATCACCACACAGGGTTCGTCGATGTGCACGCGGCGATCCACGTGCGCGGTGAATTCGCCCAGCACCATCGGTTTGCCGTCGTTGCGCGCGGCGAAGTAGCCGGGACAGTCCAGCGCGGCCCACATGAATTCGGCGCCGATCTTGCCGTCGGCGTGGCCCAGCGATGTGTCGGGCACCCAGGGTGCGGCCACCATGTCGCCACTGCGGGTGGCTCCGGCAAAGATGCGCAAGCCATCGCCGCGCGCGCGCGCGGTGCCACAGACAAAGCAGTCCGGAAAGAAATGTTTTTCGAACGCGACATAGCGGCGCGAAGCGTCCAGCGCGTCGAGATAATCCGGCGGCGCCGGTGGTTGCAATTCAAGTTCGGCGGGTTCGGCGCGGGCCACGCGCTGCCCTTGATGCAGCAGTTCGAGCCGGCCCTCACCGCGACGCTCCACGCGCAGCGGCACGTCCAGCGGCACCGGCCGTTCCAGCCGCACCCGCACCACTTCGGGCGCATGGCTGGCGAACAGTCCCGACACATAGCCGCCATGGGCCGTGCCGGGCGGACCGCAGAAGCGTGAGGCTACCGTCAGCTCACTCATGCGCCGACAGTACGCGGCGCATGAAGGAGCTTCAACCCGTCGGAGGCGGCGGCGCTGTAAGACTCAGCCGCGCAATGCGGCCAGCCAGGGCTGCGGCGCTTCACCGCGCTCCAGCAATTCGACCAGCGCCGAACCGATGATCACGCCATCCACATGGCCGCGCAGCCGCTCCACCTGCTCGCGTCCCCGGAT
>JAIBJM010000099.1 GCA_020029535.1 Gammaproteobacteria bacterium
CCGATATCAGATGAGAGTTTGAACAACCCCATCCTGGCCCTCTGCTGCGCACGGCCGCAAACGGGGGACGGGTCCATCTCATCTCGCTGCGGCCTGCGCGTCGCAAGGCAAGCTTGCTCCGCGCCATACGGCCTTCGCTCGGCGCGCCGCAAATCGCAATCACCAGAAGCCTGTCCGCCCCGGCCGCCGGTGGTACTTGCCGGGGTCGAGCTTCGTTGACCGCACCGCGGGTCTGTGATCAAGTCGGCTCAACCACCGATGGTCAGGAATGCGGGTTTTGTGATGGAACGACGCATAACGCCGCGAACGCGTCATTTATGCCGCCTAAATGTGGTTGGGCATCACCAAAACCGTTCGTGCGATCAATCCAGCCAATCACCTGAGTGCGATGGAAACTAAACTAGACAACAAAGAACTACTGATCCGTTTCATTGATGAGGTGTGGAACGCTGGAAGCGTCGAAGCGTCCGACAAATATATTGCGCCCACCTACACAATTCACCACGACCCGGGCGACCCTTGGGATAAAAAGGAACTCGATCTGCCTGGCTACAAGGAGCGCGTGAGAGTGTCGCGCGCCCCATTTCCAGATCAGCGCTTTTCGATAGAAGAGATACTTTCCGAAGGAAATCGCGTTGTCATCACGTGGAACTGGGTTGCCACCCACAAAGGGGACATTCCGGGCTTTCCCGCCACCGGCAAACAGATACGCATGTCGGGTGCTACGGTTTACTACATTGAGGAAGGGCGCTTCACTGGCCATTGGCAAATCACTGATCGTCTCGGCGTCTACGCACAGCTTCGCCAAGGCGTGGCACAAGCATGAGCAGTGATGCCCAACAATCGCTTCCAGCCGACGTATTTGCCTCCGCTTCGCTGCGGCAAATCTCGGCTGAAGCTGGGCGTTGAGTCTGTAGAAAAACCCTTGATTGCGGCCGCAGGATGAGATTTGATCACGACGAATGAGCTACAGAGCCGCTCAACCGGGGAGAGGCGATGGCGAAGTACAAACACTACGACTACCGCCAGACAAAGCTGCTGCCGATCCTGTTTGATCGACAGATTTCGTGAATCTCGCGCTTTTACGACAAAGAGTCGCAATGATCGGCGTTGTGACGGTGCAGTGGTTTGTGGCTGCAGGTCTCCCCGCATTCGTCGTCGGGTACTTGCAACCGCCGTCGGACTGGGCAGTGATTCTGCTCGGCGCCGCCACGGGATACTGCTTCTGGACGGGGTACAGAGCGTGGAAAAGAGGTTGGAAGGCTAGGGCTGTGCTTAGACTCGCGATACCAACCGGCATCTTCGTAGCCTCGACTTGTGTTGTCGGTCTTACGGTTATTCTGCTTCCAAGGGAATCCTAGGTTGAAGGGTGACGCAGTCCGGGGACAGGAGTGACAGTCCCTGGCACGACCGCAGATCAACGAGTCCGCGTTCGCGTTGAGGGACGCCGCCTGGAGCGATCACTGGATCGTTCCTCGGCGCGAACAGGGACTAGCTAGCGGCGTCGCGCCGGATGGCTGCGCCAGTAGCGGATCAGCAGGTAACCGGCGGCCATGCCGCCCAGATGCGCGAAATGCGCCACGCCCTGGCTGGTGCCGAACACGCCCAGCAGCAGTTCGATGACGCCGTACAGCGTGACGAACAGCCAGGCCGGCATCGGAATCGGCGGAAACAGCAGCATCAGCCGGCGGCGCGGATAGGCCATGCCATAGGCCAGCAGCAGGCCGAATACGCCGCCCGACGCGCCCACCGTCGGTGCACCGCTGCGATAGAAATAAAACATCACCAGCAGCTGCACCAACGCCGCGCCGACCACGCAAGCCAGGTAGTAGTTCAGGAAGCGTCGCGAGCCGAACAGTTCCTCGATATCCGGGCCGAACATGTACAGCGCGAACATGTTGAAGAACAGATGGGCCCAGCTGCCGTGCAGGAAACCGTAGGTCACCAGCTGCCACACATCGAAGGGAGGCGTGCCGTACAGCTGGTCGGCACCCCAGGGCCACAGCGCCAGCCGCAGGAATGGCGCGTCGCCCAGCAGCATCTGCAACGCGAACACGCCGACATTGATCAGCAGCAGTGTCCGCACCATCGGGGTCAGAGATCGGAACATGATCGTCCAGCGATTGCCTTAAACTGCCGGCATTGTGCCATTGAACCCCGCTGCCAACGCGGCCGATGCGGCCGCCATCGACGCGCTGCTGCCACAGACCCAATGTACGCGTTGCGGCTATCAGGGCTGCCGTCCTTACGCCGAAGCATTGGCCCGCGGCGAGGTGGCGCTGAACCGCTGTCCGCCGGGCGGCGCTGCATTGATTGTGCAACTGGCCACGCTGCTCGGCCGCGCACCGCTGCCGCTGGATGCGGATTGCGGCCGCGAAGGGCCGACGCTGCTGGCGTTCATCGATGCGGCGGTCTGCATCGGTTGCGCGCGCTGCCTGCCGCCCTGCCCCACCGATGCCATCGTCGGCGCGCCGAACCTGCTGCATACCGTGGTGCCACAGCTGTGCACCGGCTGCGAACTGTGCCTGCCGGCCTGCCCGGTGGACTGCATCACGATGCAGCCGCGCGCGACCGGCGACACGGCGCCCGCCGCTGCGGACAACCGGCAGCGCTACCAGCAGCATGTGACGCGTCACGAACAGCAGCGCCGCTCGCGTGCCGCACTGCTGGCCGAGCGCAAGCGCGGCGCACGCACACCGGAGTCCGGATCATGACTCCTCAGAAACGTCATGCCTTCTACGCCGCGCTGCGTGCAGCCAATCCCGAGCCGAAATCGGAGCTGGTGTATCACTCACCGTTCCAGCTGCTGATCGCCGTCATCCTGTCGGCACAGGCCACCGATCGCAGCGTCAATGCCGCCACCGGCGCATTGTTCGAGCGCGCGCCGAATGCGGCCCGCATGCGTGCGCTGGGCGTGGCGGGCCTGAAGCCCTTCATCCGCACCATCGGCCTGTTCAACACCAAGGCGCGCAATATCATCGAGTGCTGCGCACAGCTGCTGGAGCGGCATGGCGGACAGGTGCCAGCCGATCGCGCCGCGCTGGAGGCGCTGCCCGGCGTGGGCCGCAAGACCGCCAATGTGATTCTCAACGTGGCCTTCGATCAGCCCGCCATCGCCGTCGACACGCATGTGTTCCGCGTGGCAAACCGCACCGGTCTGGCGCCAGGCAAGACACCGCGCGCCGTCGAGGACGGCCTGCTGGCCGCCACGCCGGCCGAATTCCTGTCGCATGCGCATCACTGGCTGATCCTGCTGGGCCGCTACATCTGCGTGGCGCGCCGTCCGAAGTGTCCGGTCTGCCCGGTGCAGCGCTGGTGCGAATATCCGGACAAGACGCCGGCATGATGTTCGCCGATCAGAACCGTGATGCGCTGCGCGCCAGCTGGCGCGAGGCCTGGAAGCGGCATTGCGCAGGCTTGCCGCTGCAACCCTTGCAGGCACAGATCGCCGACGTGGCGGCCGCGCATCCCGAATACCACACGCTGCTGGCCAGCGAGCACGAATGGTCTGGACCCGAAAATCCCTTTCTGCACATGGGGTTACATCTGGCGATCCGCGAGCAGGTGGGCACCGATCGGCCGGCCGGCATCCGCGCCTTGCATGGCAGGCTCAGCGAGCGCCATGGCTCGGCGCATGAAGCCGAGCATCGCATGATCGAAGTGCTGGCCACGCTGCTGTGGGATGCGCAGCGCGCCGGCCGTGCGCCGGACGAAATAGCCTATCTGGAAGCACTGCGACGGCTATGAACGCCGCCACGCTGCGCTCGCTGCATGTATATCCGCTGAAGTCGGCGCGCGGCATCAGCCTGCCGGCGGCTGCGCTGGGTGCCCGCGGCCTGGCCGGCGATCGCGAGTGGCTGCTCATCGATGAGCAGCAGCGTTTTCTGACCCAGCGCGAGCTGCCGCAGCTGGCGCGGCTGTCCGCCGAGCCGCACGCCGGTCATCTGCTGCTGCGTGTGCCGCAGCGGCAGCCGCTGCACGTGGATCGCAGTGATGACGGACGCCGGCTGAGGGTGAAGATCTGGAAGGATGAATGCATCGCCATCGATGCCGGCGATGCAGCCGCCGCCTGGCTCAGCGGCTGGCTGCAACGCAGCTGCCGGCTGGTGCGTTTCGATCTGCAGCAGCGCCGGCTCAGCAGCGCGCAGTGGACCGGCGACATCGAAGCCGACAATGCCTTCAGCGACGGCTATCCCATCCTGGTGATCGGCGAGGCCTCACTGGCGGACCTGAACCGGCGTGTCGGCCGCGATCTGCCCATGGACCGTTTCCGCCCGAACCTGGTGCTGGCCGGTCTCGAACCCTATGCCGAGGATGACATCGACGAGCTGCGCATCGGCGCCGTGCGCCTGCGGCTGGTCAAGCCCTGCACGCGCTGCGTGATCACCACCACCGACCAGCTGACGGGGACGCGCGACGGCGACGAGCCGCTGCGCACGCTGCGCAGCTATCGCCACGACCCGCAATTGCGCGGCGTGCTGTTCGGGCAGAACGCCATTATTGTCGAAGGCATTGGCGAGCAACTGCACGCCGGCGCGCCCATCGAAGTAACGTGGAGAGTGCGATGAACGACAGCACTTCGGCCCTGCTGCAGGACGCGGCACAACGCGCCATACGCTATCTGCAAGGCCTGCCTGCTCGCGCGGTGCGTCCCGATCCAGCTGCGGTGGCTGCGCTGTCGCGACTCGACCTGCCCCTGCCGCAGAACGGTCTGCCGGCGGATCAGCTGCTGGCCCTGCTGGACGAGGCCGTGAGCCCGGCCACCATGGCCATGGCCGGACCGCGCTTCTTCGGCTTCGTCATCGGTGGCGCACTACCGGCGACCATGGCCGCAAACTGGCTGGCGACCGCCTGGGACCAGAACACCGCGCTGTATCCGGTGACGCCGGGCGTCAGTCATCTGGAGCAGGTGGCGCTGGACTGGCTGCGCGACCTGTTTGCACTGCCCGCCGGCACCGCCGGCGCCTTTGTCACCGGCGCCACGCTGGCCAACTTCACCGCGCTGGCCGCGGCACGGCATGCCGTACTGGCACGCACCGGCTGGTCGGTGGAAGCCGATGGATTGTTCGGCGCGCCGCCCATCCAGGTGCTGATCGGCGAAGAAGCGCATCCGACGCTGCTGAAGTCGTTGGGGTTGCTGGGTCTGGGGCGTACGCGGCTGACGCGGCTGCCCGTCGATGCGCAGGGCTGCATCCGCGCCGATGCGCTGCCGCCGCTGCGCGGCCCCACCATTCTTTGCCTGCAGGCCGGCAACATCCACAGCGGCGGCAGCGACCCGCTGCGTTCGCTGTGCAACGCCGCGCATCAGGCCGGCGCATGGGTGCATGTGGATGGCGCCTTCGGCCTGTGGGCCGCCGTGTCACCACGCCACGCCGCACTGGTCGATGGACTGCCGTTGGCCGACTCCTGGGCCACCGACGCGCACAAATGGTTGAACGTGCCCTACGACTCGGGCCTGGCCTTCGTGCGCGATGCGCATGCGCTGGCGGCCTCGATGTCGATCAGCGCCGAATACCTGCCGCGCGAGAGCGATCAGCGCATGCCGGCCGATTACACGCCCGAACTGTCGCGACGCGCACGCGGCGTGGAAGTGTGGGCAGCACTGCTGTCGCTGGGCCGCAGCGGTCTCGCGGAACTGATCGAACGCAACTGCGCGCAGGCGCGACGCTTTGCCGATGGGCTGCGCGCGGCCGGCTTCGAGGTGCTGAACGAGGTGGTGCTCAATCAGGTGGTGGTGTGCTTCGGTAACGCCGATACCACGCTGCGCGCCATCGCCTCACTTCAGGCCGACGGCACCTGCTGGTGCGGCAGTACGGTGTGGCGCGGCCGCACTGCCATGCGCATCAGCGTCTGCAACTGGTCGACCACCGATGAGGATGTCGAGCGAAGCCTGGCGGCGATGATTCGCTGCGCGCGCCAGGCCGGCGCCTAGGTTC
>JAIBJM010000047.1 GCA_020029535.1 Gammaproteobacteria bacterium
AGAACATTTGGCGGAATGAATCAAGCAGGAGCGCAGGGACCTGCTGCCGGCAGCCCACCGACTGTAAGGCTGCCCTATGGACCCGTACGAATCCTGACGGAAGGCAACCTGGTATGGGTGTATGCCGAAAACGGTCAGTTTCCGGCGCAATTCAACCAGTACACTGTTGTAAATGGCAAACTCGGAGAGCATTTCGGTACGTATGAGGACTTTCCTCAAAAGCGACTGAACAACAACCATTTCCACGGCTATGGTCGTGGTCCGGCCGCCGACTTCTCCGATTGATTAGAGGTTGCGACGACTTGAGATACCAGGAGAGATTCATGAAGAAGTTGATTGATGTTGTCGCAGGTGTGGCAGTGGCGTGCATCGTGGCGAGCACGCCCGCAGCAGCGCACCATTCCTTCCCGGCGACTTACCTCGTCGATGCGAGTGTCAAGATCGAGGGCACGGTGCTTCAGTTCCTGTTCCGCAATCCGCACTCGTTCGTGCATCTGCAGGCGCCCGACAAGAACGGGGTAATGCAGCACTGGGCGGTGGAGTGGGGCGGCGGCGGCGCGCTAGGCGCTCAAGGTGTAGGGAAAGATTCGCTCAAGCCCGGCGACAAGGTGATCATCCACGGCAGCCCTGGCCGCAACCCCCTCGATCACCGCGTCCTGATGAAATCGATCGAACGTCCGAAAGACGGCTGGAAGTGGGCCGGAACCTTCGGCTGAAGCGAAGGAAAGCATCGTCCTCAGGCGTATAGAGCCAGCCAACGCGACGCGGCTTCGCGTTGGCGTTTTTGAGTGTCCTGCACGTCAGGCTCTGTGTCACCTTCGTTGTTTTGTCATAATATACATTATGCGAAGTTACGAATTGCGGGCCCAAGCACCTGACTGGCCTGTGCTTTTCAGTTCGGCGCTCGTGCCCCTTTAGACGCCGGGCTTCAAAACCAGCTTTCCCAGAACCTGCCCGGCATCGAGTTGTTCATGCGCTTGCCGCGCTTGTGAAAGCGGCATCTGCATGTTCACTGGCGAAGTCACAACGCCGCGCGCGATGAGGTCGATCACTTTTTCAAAAATCCATGCTCGCCTGGGAAGGTCGTCATCGTAACAATGCAATGAAAAGAAACGGAGGCCGAAACTTTTCCCCATCTTTGCAAGCAGAGGCGCCATTACATCCTTTTCTGGCAGGCCACCCAGATAGCTGTAGACGATGACCGTGCCCAACGTGGCCACCATGTCGTAAACGCGCGGGAAATCGCGACCGATATAGTTATCGAGTACCAGATCGACGCCGCGACCGCCGGTCAGCTCCAGCACGCTTGCTATCGGATCCTTATCGCTGTAGTTGATGGCCGCGTACGGCCCGAAGCCTTCGACAAACGCGCATTTTTCTTCCGAACTTGCACCTGCGATGACACGAACCCCCGCCAAGTGTGCCAGCTGAATCACCGCGGGGCCCAACCCCCCAGCACTACCGCCCATATAGAGCGTCTGCCCTTCGCGCACATGTCCGACTTCATGCAGCAAGGCCCAGGCCAGAATGAAATTGAGCGCGCCGACGAATCGTTCTATGTCGATGCCTTTTGGCAATGACGTCAGGGCGCTGGTCGGTACGGCCGCATATTCTGCATAGCAGCCGCCGGTGGTGTTGAGGACATGCACGGGTTGTCCGACCTCAAATCCTTCGACGTCAGGCCCCAATTCCGCAATATGTCCGGCCATCTCATTGCCAATGACAATCGGGAGCGGCGGAAGCCACGGGTAGTTTCCAATCCGGAACAGGACATCAGGCTTGCCCACGCCAATCGTGTCCGCCTTTACCAGAACCTGTCCCGCCTTGGGCCTGGGGATTGGCATCTCCTCCAGACTGAGAACCTCCGGTCCGCCATGGCTGTGGAGCCGTATTGCCTTCATGCGCGCGCCACAGCCCCTACTTCGCTTTCAACGCCTCGCCACTGAAATCCACACGCGGCTGGCTGCCGGGAACGCAGCTGGTGCGGTACTCCGAGCTGCGCAGAGTGAAGCTGGTCGTTATCGGCTTCTTCATGGTCTCAAGCAGTTCACAATCGCCGGTGTTCAGGGTGCGCAGCTGGCTGACTCCGGTCTTGAAGGCTTTCCATTGGCCATCAACGGTGCCATTGCCGGCCGGTTCCAGCGCCTGGAATTTGGCAGAGACCATGGCCACCTTGGTCGGCTCGCTCGGTCCGCCGACACAACCGCTGGCCTGTACTACCAGCGACGAGTCGCGGCGTGCGCCCAGCTCCAGCAGGATGCTGCGCACCTTCTCCTCAAGACTTACGCAGGTATACAGCGTGTTCCAGCCCATGTAGTTGAAGGTGAACTCGCGCGGCTTCCACTGTGCCGGCTCGGCGTCGGCGGTGGCGGCTGCCAGCAACGAAGCCATCAACAGCGCAGAAGTGATTCGCTTGCCGTTCATGACCGTTCTCCTGGTTAGGATGCAGGACACATTGTGAACCCACACCGCAGAATCCGGAAATCCCCCTCGCCGCTCCGGTTATCGCTGGGGCATACAGCGCAAGCAGGCACTTTTACGCCGCGAAGCTGAGAGTGTATAAAAGCACCTCCATACATCCGGGGGACAAGAACATGCGCAAATCGATAATCAGTACGGCTTTGGCGGCTTTCATGCTGAGCGGTTCGGCAATGGCTGCCGCACCGACCGTACCGGCCTATGTGACGGCAGCCCTTGCTGATGCCACACGTCCCGACGCCGACAAGGCACGTGACGTCAATCGCAAGCCGGCCGAAGTACTGGCCTTCGCGGGCGTCAAGCCCGGCGACAAGGTCGGTGAGTTGATGCCCGGCCGTGGCTACTACACCCGGTTGCTGTGTCATATTGCTGGCACGTCCGGGCAGGTGTATGCCATCGGCTTCGCAATGAATATACCCGGACGTGGTCCCCCGCCACCCATGGCACCGCCCTGCCCCAATGTTTCGGTCAGCAGTGTCAAGGGCGCGGAATTCGCCATGCCAGCCAGTGGCCTCGATGTGGTGTGGACATCGGAGAACTACCACGACCTCCATCTGGACATGATCGGCCTGACCAGCATGCAGTCGTTCAACAAGAAGGTGTATGACGCGCTGAAGCCGGGCGGGATATTCCTGGTCGAAGACCACGCCGCGGCGGCCGGCTCGGGCAAGCGCGACGCTTCCACCCTGCACCGCATCGATCCGGCGACCGTGATCCAGGAAGTGACCTCGGTGGGATTCGTGCTCGACGGCCAGAGCGATATGCTGGCGAACTCTGCCGACGATCACACCAAGCCGGTATTCACGCTGGGCGGCAAGAGCGACAAGTTCCTGCTGAAGTTCAGGAAGCCGGCACGCTGACGAAGCTCAGCCGCTGCGCCCACCTTTGTGACGGGCGAGCGCAGCGGTGACGCTTGTTCCTCTATCCCTCTGTCAGTACCGGTACTCGAGCTGCAGACCATAGGTGCGCGGCCGGATGACCGTGTTGTATTTCGTCGCAAAGCTGTCATGCAGAAGGCCGGTCTCGTTCCCCAAATTGTCGCCGTAGAGCATGGCGGTCCAATGCTTGGGTGCCTCGAGCGTGAAACTGGCGCGCACCAGCGTCGTGGAGTTACCGGGGACAGCCCGTTACTTGTTCTGCCTTAGACCCCTACCCTGGTTGCGTCGCGGCAACAGCGTGTCCGAACGCCAACCGCCCTGTAGCACCCCCGGCTGTCCTGATTCGTTCAGCGTAATCAGCTGTGCAAACTCGGCCGCATCCATTGGCCGGCCGAACAGGTAGCCCTGCATCTCATCGCAGCCGCTACTGTGCAGGAAACGATACTGGGCATCGGTTTCGACGCCCTCGGCAACGATGCGCAATCCCAGCTGATGGCCCAGCACGATGATGGCCTGCACGATGGCAGCATCATCGGGATCAGTGGCCAGATCCTGGACGAAGGATCGGTCCACCTTGAGCTGGTCCACCGGGAAGCGTTTCAGGTAGCCGAGACTGGAATAGCCGGTGCCGAAGTCATCGATGGCAATCTGTACGCCCAGCGCCTTGATCTCATCCAGCATGCGCACGTGATTCTCGGCGTCCTGCATGGCCAGACCTTCGGTGAGTTCGATCTGCAGGTAGCGTGGCGGCAATCCGCTGTCGTGCAACGCATCGGCGATGGTCTGTACGATGTTGTCCTGACGGAACTGGCGCGGCGACACGTTCACCGACATCACCAGCGGCGGCAAACCCACCACCTGCCAGGCCATGGCCTGCTGGCAGGCGGCCTGCAGTACCCACTTGCCGATGGGCACGATCAACCCGGTTTCTTCAGCCACCGAGATGAAACGCGCCGGCGATATCACACCCTGGCGCGGCAAGCGCCAACGCAGCAGCGCCTCCGCGCCGACCACGCGTCCGCTGCTGACGTCGACGCGCGGCTGGTAGTGCAGCAGCAACTGCTTGCGCGACAGTGCGTTGCGCAAGCGATGTTCGATGGCGACGCGCTCCACCATCATGCGATTCAATTCAGCGGTGAAGAACTGGAAATTGTTGCGGCCGTTGGATTTTGCCTTGTACATGGCCACGTCTGCGTTACGCAGCAGCACCTCGGCGCTGCGCCCGTCATTGGGATACACCGCCACGCCCACGCTGCAGGTGACATGGAACTCGCGGCGGCCAGCCTGCCAGGGCTTGTCGATGGCCGCATGCACGCGCTGGATGACGCCCAGCAGCTCTTCTGAATCCTGGTGGCCAGTGAGCAGCAACACGAACTCGTCACCGCCCTGCCGCGCCACAGTATCGCTCTGGCGCACGCAACCGGTCAGACGCTCGGCCATGCTGCGCAGCATGTTGTCGCCGAGCTCATGACCGAAGGTGTCGTTGATGATCTTGAACTGGTCAAGGTCGATGAAGGCCACAGCGATGCGGCTGCGATCGCGTTCGGCGCGCAGGATGGCCTGCGACAACCGGTCATTCAGCAGACGACGATTGGCCAGTCCGGTCAGCGCATCATAGTTGGCCTGCTGTTCGATGCGCATGCGATAGCCGCTGCGCTCGGTGATGTCTTCAATGAAACCTTCATAGGCCACCACGGCGCCATGCTGATCCAGCACCGGCGTACCACGCTCACCGACAATCCGGATGGTACCGTCGGCGCGGCGGATTCGGTATTCGATGGCGTAACGCCCGGGCGCCTGGTCCGGCAGCGTGGTGGATTCACGCACCCGCGCGCGATCCTCGGGCACGATCACATCGTTGTAGCCCAGTGTGCAGTTGCCCACCAGGTCCTCGGGGTGATAGCCGGTCAGTGCAACACAACCGTCGCTGACAAACTCCATGGTCCAGTGCGCGTCATTGCGGCAACGGAACACCATGCCGTCGAGATTGCCGATCAGCGTGCGCAGCATGCGCGCGTAATCGGCGGGCGAACGATCTACGCCGGCGATGCCCGTAACCAGGGCCACCTCCAGATCCTTCGACAGTGTCAATTTTTGTTGCTGGCCCACGCATCGCGCCAAAAAAGTCCTGATCAGAAAAGACTATCGCACTGCGACGCAGGAACTTGAGCGGTCGGCCAAAGGAAGACCACGTCAGTCGGTCAACTGTGACGCAGTTCCGTTACGGAGAGAACGGATGGCGCAGCACGATGGTCTGGCTGCGATCAGGACCGGTCGAGATCAGGTCAAGCGGCACACCAACCAGCTCGCCAATACGCCGTAGATAGCGCTGGGCATTCACCGGCAATCGATCGAATTCGGTGATGCCGACGGTGGATTCGCTCCAGCCCGGCAGTTCCTCGTACACCGGCTCCACCTCGGCAAAGGCATCGGCAAACATCGGTGGCTCGGACAGCTGTTCCTCGCCCATGCGATAGCCCACGCAGATGCGCAGCGTGTCGAGCCCGTCCAGCACGTCCAGCTTGGTGAGGCACAGGCCGGAGACGCTGGAGTGCACCACTGAACGGCGCAGCGCCACGGCGTCGAACCAGCCGCAGCGGCGACGACGGCCAGTCACCGAACCGAACTCATGGCCGACACGCGACAGGTGCTCACCGTATTCATCAAACAGTTCAGTGGGGAACGGACCCGCGCCGACACGCGTGGTGTAGGCCTTCACGATGCCCAGCACATGATCGAAGTAGCGTGGACCCACGCCGGTGCCAGTGGCAGCGCCGCCGGCAGTAGTGTTGGAAGAAGTGACATAGGGATAGGTGCCCACGTCCACATCCAGCATGGCGCCCTGCGCACCCTCGAACATCACATTGGCGCTGGCCGCGCGCAGTTGCGCCAACCGCGCCGTCACGTCCAGCAACAGCGGCCGCAGTTTCTCGGCGTGGCTCAGCTGTTCATCCAGCGTGCGCTGGAAATCCACCGGCGTCAGACCGAAATAGCGTTGCAGCACGAAGTTGTGGAAGTCCAGCACCTCGCCCAGCTTGGCGGCAAAGCGATCGCGCTGGAACAGGTCAGCCAGACGCACAGCACGGCGCGCGATCTTGTCTTCGTAGGCCGGACCAATGCCGCGACCGGTGGTGCCAATGGCGTTGGCGCCGCGCTTCTCCTCACGCGCGCGGTCGAGCGCCACATGCGAAGGCAGGATCAGCGGGCAGGACGGCGACAGCCTCAACCGCTCGAACACCGGTACGCCCTGCCCGATCAGCATCTGCGCTTCACGCAGCAATGCTTCCAGTGACAGCACCACGCCATGGCCAATCAGGCACTGCACGCCGTCGCGCAGGATGCCGGAAGGAATCAACGACAAAATGGTCTTGCGACCACCGATCACCAGCGTATGGCCCGCGTTGTGTCCGCCCTGGAAACGGGCCACTGCCGCCGCGCTTTCGGTCAGCAGATCGACAACCTTGCCCTTGCCCTCGTCACCCCACTGGGTGCCGATGACGACTACGAAACGACCCATCAGGAACGCACCATGTAAAGAATCACGACGCCGGTCAGCATCGTAAGAAAACCACCGAACCGCAGTTCACGATCGGTCATCGCTGCGATCCTCCCCAACAGCCGGCGCATGCCGGCCGGATTCACAAACGGCATCATGCCTTCGATCACGCAGACGATAGCCAGCGCAGCGCCCAGATCCGACCACTGCAACAGCACGGATCAGCGCCGCGAACTGTTCAGATACTTGAAGAATTCGCCGTCGGGCTGCACCACCATGATGTCGCCCTCGCGGCCGATCGAATTGCGATAAGCCTGCATACTGCGATAGAAAGCGGCGAACTCCGGATTGCGCCCGTAGGCGCGCGAGTAGATGACGGCCGCCTGCGCATCGCCCCCACCACGCACCCGCTGCGCATCGCGCGCTGCAGCGGACAATATTTCGGTGCGCTGGCGGTCGGCCTCGGCACGGATCTTCTCGGCTTCGGCGGCACCCTCGGCGCGCAGGCGTTTGGCCAGCGCATTGAAGCTTTCCTGCATGCGCTGATACACCGAGCCGCTGACCTCGTCGACCAGATCGATGCGCTGCACGCGCACGTCGATCAGCTCGATGCCGAGCTCCTTCACGGACTCGCTGGCGCGGCCAAACATGTCGCCGGTGAACGCGGCGCGTTCGGCCGCAACGATTTCCTGCAAGGTGCGCTGCGCGACCACGGCCTTGATGCCGTCCTTGACGACTTCCGCCAGGCGCAACCCCGCCGCTTCCTCACTGCCGCCGGTGGCGCGGAAGTAGTTGCTGGCGTCCTGCACCTTCCACTTGATGTAGAAGTCGACGATCAGGCCCTTGTTCTCGCTGGTGAGGAAGGTTTCGCTCTGGTAATTCTGCGTGACGATACGCCGCTCGAACTTGACCACGCGGTCGATTGGCAGCCGCAGATGCAGGCCCGGCGCATAGTCGCTGCCGACGATCTCGCCGAACTGGGTACGGATCGCCAGCTGCGTCTCACTGACGGTGAAAGCGCTCATGGTCACCACCAGCAGCAGCGCCAGCGCGCCGATGGCCCAGGGCAGGAAGCGGATATTCATCAACGCTCTCCCCGTTCGCGTGAGCGCGGATCGGCGGCGGCGTCCGCCGGACTGGTCGGTATGGCGCTGTCGTTGTTGTTAGCCGAAGCCGCCGCGCGCGGCGCGGCCGATTCGACCAACTTGTCCAGCGGCAGATAGATCATGTTGTTGCCATTCTTGGTGTCCAGCACCAGCTTGCGCGAACGCGACATCACCGCTTCCATGGTCTCGATGTACAGGCGGTTACGCGTCACCTCCGGCGACTGCGCATAGGCCGTTGCCAGCTGGTTGAAGCGCGATGTGTCGCCCTCTGCGGCCGCCACCACCTGCAGCTTGTAGGCCTCGGCGTCCAGCAGCTGGCGCTGCGCCATACCACGCGCACGCGGGATCAGATCGTTGGCGTAGGCCTGCGCTTCCTGGCTGAAGCGCTCACGGTCCTCGATGGCCTTGTTGGCATCGCGCTGCGAGGGCAACACCGGTTCGGGCACCTGCACTTCGGTAAGATTGACGCTCAGCACGCGGATGCCGGTGTCGTAGCCGTCCAGCGTCTTCTGGATCAGGTCGCGGGTATTGGTGGTGATGGCGCGGCGCGGTTCGCCGGCCAGCACCGAATCCAGCGGATTCTGGCCGATCACCTCACGTATCGCGCTTTCACTGACCTCACGCAAGGTGCCTTCGGGATCGCGCACCTGGAACAGCACTTTGAGCGGATCGGCGAACTGGTACTGGATGGCACAGCTGATGTTCACCAGATTGACGTCAGCGGTCAGCATGCGCGACTGGTAGTCGATGCTGTTGACGCTGGATACGTTGACCTTGGTGACGGTTTCAATGGGCCACGGCCAGCGCCAACCCCAGCCCGGCTCACTGATGCCGGCATACTTGCCGAAACGCTGCACGATGCCGCGTTCGGGTGCACCCACCTGGTAGAAGCCGGTGAACAGCCACAGCACCAGCAATGCGACGATGCCGTACACCACCAGCGGGCCCTGCCCGCCGCCGGCACCGCCCAGCCGCTGCTGCCAGCGACGCAGTGTCTCGTCGAGATTGGATCCGGCAGAGGGACGACGTGCTTTGTCGCCCTGATCGTTACCAGGTTGATTCCAGGCCATAGTTACTCTTGCTTGAGGCTGATCAGAAGCTGCGCACCGGCGGCGCGCTGAATTCTAGACTGACGCCGGGCTGCGCCGCAAAGCGTTGCAGCTCGACCTGCGGCAGATCCACCAGCAGGCGGATGCCTCCCTCGGGCAATGACTGTTCCTCGCGTACCACGCCGGCGGCAAACAGCCGGGCGCGTTGCGCACCGGCCGCGGCCGGGAGATTCAGCCAGCGCCGCTGCACATGCAGTTCCAGACGCTCGGCAATGGCCTGCTGCAGCAGTTCCATTCCCTGGCTGCAGGCTGCGCTGATCCATACCTGCGTGGCTAAGCCGGATGCGTCGCGCTCGATGCGCGGCGGCACATCCAGCCGATCGATCTTGTTGTACACCGCCAGCTGCGGCAGATCGCCGGCGCCGATCTCGCCCAGCACAGCATTGACCGATTCAATGTATTCATCGTGGCGCGCGTCGGCGGCATCGATGACATGCAGCAGCAGATGCGCGCTGCGCGCCTCCTGCAAGGTGGACTGGAAGGCTGCCACCAGCTCATGCGGCAATTCACGGATGAAACCGACGGTGTCCGACGCCACGATGTCGCTGCCGCCCGGCAACCGCATGCGGCGCACGGTGGGATCCAGCGTGGCGAACAGCTGGTTGGCCACATAGGCATCGGCATGCGTCAGCGCGCGGAACAGCGTGGACTTTCCGGCGTTGGTGTAGCCGACCAGAGCCACCGCCGGCACCGGAATCTCTGCGCGCGCGCTGCGACCGGTGTCGCGCTGCTGACGCAGCTTTTCGAGACGCTGCGTCAACGTGCGCATGCGCGCCGCCAGCAACCGGCGATCGGTTTCCAGCTGGGTTTCACCGGGACCACGCAGACCGATACCGCCCTTCTGCCGCTCCAGGTGGGTCCAGCCGCGTACCAGCCGGCTGGACAGGTGCTTCAGCTGCGCCAGCTCCACTTCCAGCTTGCCTTCAAAGCTGCGCGCGCGCTGCGCAAAGATATCGAGGATCAGACCGCTGCGATCCAGCACGCGCCGGCCAGTCAGCTTCTCGAGATTGCGTTCCTGGCTGGGCGACAGCGGATGATCGACCAGGATCACATCGGCCTGGTTGGCTGCTGCCACCTCGCCGACTTCGGCAGCCTTGCCACTGCCCATGAAGTAACGGGGATCCGGCCGCTCGCGCCGGCCGGTCACCGAAGCGACCGGCGTGACGCCCGCCGACAGTGCCAACTGCTCGAACTCCTGCAGATCTTCGGGCCGGACCGGTTCGCCCAGTCCCAGCCGAACCAGCACGGCTCGCTCGCCCGCCTGCGGGCGCTCAAACATCAGCTGGCCGTGTCATCCGTACCTTCATCGCTGGCCAGATGCACCGCGCGTGCTGGCACCACAGTGGAAATAGCATGCTTGTAGACCATCTGGCTGACGGTGTTCTTCAGCAGCACGACGAACTGGTCGAACGAGTCGATCTGGCCCTGCAACTTGATGCCATTGACGAGATAGATCGAGACCGGGACATGCTCCTTGCGCAGAGCGTTGAGAAATGGATCCTGCAATGATTGACCTTTGGCCATGGCTTTCTCCTTATTTTTCGCTGCCACGAGCTCGTGTCAACGAAGGGGGTGTGGTGACGCCAGTCTAACATGGAGCTGCCGCCATACTCATCCGGAGTCGATGGCTTTCCCCAATATTTCAGCCACTTGCGTCGCCGTCGACGGTTCGACCGCATCAACCTGCAGCAGTTCCCGGTCACTGCGCAGCCAGGTCAGCTGCCGCTTGGCCAACTGTGCGGTGGCCGTGACCACCGCAGCGCTCGCGGCGGCCAGCTCCATGCGACCGGCGCACCACTCCCACAGCTGCCGGTAACCCACGGCCCGCATCGACGGCATTTGCCCGGACAGATCGCCGCGCCGATACAACCGCAGCACCTCGTCAGCAAAGCCCGCCTGCAGCATGACCGCGAAACGATGCGCCAGACGCTGGCGATGTGCAGCCCGATCGGCAGGGATCAGCCCAACGCGCAGCCAGCGAAAATCGCCGGCGGCACCCACGGTCTTGCGCTGCCACTCACTGATCGGCTGGCCGGTCAGCCCATGAACTTCCAGCGCCCGCTGGATGCGCTGCGGATCATTCGGATGGATGCGTGCCGCCGCCACCGGATCCACTGCAGCCAGCTCGGCGTGCAGGGCTGGCCAGCCCAGCCGTGCCGCGCGTTGCTCCAGTCCGGCACGCAGGGTGGGCGAAGCAACCGGCAACTGCGCCATACCTCGCAGCAGTGCGCGCAGATACAGCATGGTGCCGCCAGCCAGCAGCGGCAGCCGGCCACGGTCATGGATGTCGGCAATGGCAGCGCGTGCATCGCGCACGAATTCACCGGCCGAGTAGCTCTGGGCCGGATCGCGGATGTCGATCAGATGGTGCGCCACCTGCGCGCGCTGCGCCGGCGTGGGCTTGGCGGTGCCGATGTCCATGCCGCGGAACACCTGCGCCGAATCCACACTGATGATTTCCAGCGGAAAGCGCGCCGCCAGCTGCAGCGCCAGCTCGGTTTTGCCGGTGCCAGTAGGCCCGGTCAGTACCAGCACCAGCGGCAGCGGCTGCCGCGCCAGAGCGCTGTTCATCGTCCGCGCAGGAACAGCTGATCGAGTTCGGCCAGCGTCACACGCGTCCAGGTCGGCCGGCCGTGATTGCACTGGCTGGCGCGTTCGGTACGCTCCATCTGCCGCAGCAGCGCGTCCATCTCGGGCAACGTCAGTCTGCGGCGGGCATGAATGGCGCTGCGACAGGCCAGCGTACCCAGCATGCGATGCGCCGCCCCGTCCAGGTGATGCGCGCTGCGCTGCTCATCCGGCTGCTGCATCAGATCGCGCAGCAGCGCGGCGACATCGGTGCCCGCCAGCATCGCCGGCACCGAACGCACCGCCAGCTGGCCCGGCGCCAGCCTTTCGATGCCAAAACCCACGCGCACCAGATCCTCTGCATCGGCCAGCAAGGCGTCGATCTGATGATCGGCGCAACTGACCACCAGCGGCGTCAGCAACTGCTGCACGGCGGGCTGGCCAGTGGCGTGCTGCGCCTTCATGGCCTCATACAACACGCGCTCGTGGGCGGCATGCATGTCCACCACGATCAGTCCCTGCGCGTTCTGCGCCAGGATGTACAGGCCGTGCAACTGCGCCAACGGTGTGCCGAGCGGCTGCGCACCGGCATCCGGTTCGGACACGGCGCTGGCCGCATCCGCCATTCGCGAATCGGTCCACGGCGCGGCAGAGAGTGCCGGTGCCGCAGGCCACGTCATATGACGTGGCGCCGCGAATGGCAGTTCGGCCGTTGATTCACTGCGTGGCGGGGTGGTGATCCGTGTCATCACCGCGGCCGCGGGCTGTGATTCCTGCGGCCGGGTCTGCGCCAGCGTGCGCTCGACGGCGCGGAACACATAGTCGTGCACTGCGCGGCTGTCGCGGAAGCGCAGCTCCCATTTGGCCGGGTGCGCATTCACATCCACCAGCCGCGGGTCGATGCGCAGATCCAGTATGTAGGCTGGATGCCGGCCGCCGTACAGCACATCGCGATAACCCAGCCGCACGGCATTGCCCAGCAAACGGTCGCGCACAGCACGCCCATTGACGAACCAGTACTGCAGTTCAGTGTTGGCGCGTGCCGCCGTGGGCAACCCCAGCCATCCTTGCAACTGCAGCGCGCCCTCACTGTGCACCGGCAGCGCACGCGGCAGGAAGTCATCGCCGGCCACCTGCGCGACACGTGCGGCCTGCGCGCCGGCATCGTGAGCCGGCGGCAGATCCAGCGTAGTACGACCGTTGTGCCGCAGCCGGATGGCCACCGTTGGCGCCGACAGTGCCAGCCGCTCCACACAACGCAGAATGTGACCGAACTCGGTAACCTCGGTGCGCACGAACTTGCGGCGCGCCGGCACATTGAAGAACAGCTCGCGCACCTCGACCGTGGTGCCCACCGGATGCGCGGCTGGACGTGGGGTGTCCATCTCGCCCCCCTCCACGCGCAGTTCGGTGGCGGCGGTGGCCGCGGCGGTGCGGCTCACCAGCCGCAACCGCGCCACGGAACCGATGGATGGCAGCGCCTCACCGCGGAAACCCAGACTGGCCACTGCCTCGAGATCTTCGGCGGACGCAATCTTGCTGGTGGCATGACGCAGCACGGCCAGTGGCAGTTCGTCGGCCGCCATGCCGCAGCCATCGTCACGCAGCCGGATCAGGCTCAGACCGCCATTCTCGATCTCGATCTCGATGCGCCGTGCGCCGGCATCCAGCGCATTCTCGATCAACTCCTTGACCACCGAGGCCGGCCGTTCGATGACCTCGCCGGCAGCGATCTGATCGATCAGATTGGAGGGAAGAACGCGGATCGGCATGCACGGCCATCCTGGAAAGATGGCCGCGAGTTTACACGCCGCTCAGGGACCGCTGCGCGCCAGCGTAGCGCCCGCCCCGCCACCATCGCGGCGCTGGCGCGCGAACAATGTGCCGTCGGGCGGGTGATCGTGGAAATAGCCCTGGATACCGTCGTAAATCGCGTCGGCAAGGCGACGCTGATAGCCCGGATCGCGCAACTTGCGCTCTTCGGCGGGATTCGAGATGTAGGCGGTTTCGATCAGCATCGACGGCACCGCCGGCGATTTGAGCACCACAAACGCGGCGTGCTGCACTTGGCGCTTGCGCACCACACCCACCTGGTCCAATGCCGTCAGCACCTGGCCAGCCGCCTCGGCGCTGGTGCCCAGACTGGCGGATTGCGACAGATCCAGCAGCACCGAAGCCAGGTTGGCATTCTTGTCGGCCAGCGATACGCCATGCAGATCGGCAGCGTTTTCACGGTCGGCCAGCATGCGCGCCGCTTCGCTGGAGGCGCCGCGATCCGACAGCACGTACACCGATGCGCCGTCAACGTCGCGATCGCGCACGGCATCGGCGTGGATCGATACGAACAGATGCACGCCGGCATTGCGCGCACGTTGGGTACGCTCGCGCAGCGGCACGAAGACATCGCGATCACGGGTCAATATGGCGCGCATGCCCGGTTGGCGCTCGATGCGGGCAGCCAGTGCGCGCGCGATGGCCAGCGTGACATCCTTTTCCCGCGTACCGCCGCGACCGCTGGCGCCCGGATCCGTGCCGCCGTGTCCGGCATCGATGGCCACGACGATGTCGCGATCAGCACTGCCCGGCGCATGCGCCGGACGGATTGCGACAGGTGCCGCCACCGGCGCCGGGAGCGTGGGCGGGTTGGCCGCGACCGCGGATGGCTGCGGTACATTGCCGGCCAGCACCTGGATGCCGTAACTGCCACCGGCAGCCAGTTGCGTGACAACGGTGGGCGTACCCGGTTCAAGTTCCAGCACCACTCGCAGACCGCCATCGGGCTGCGCCGCGCTGCGCAGCTTCTTCAATGGCGCCACGACCGCGGGCAGCCGCAGATTCGCAGCAGCGCGCGTGGCCGACAGGTCAATGACCAGGCGGGAAGGATTATCGAGAGTGAACGAACGCTGGCGGACCGCCGCAGACAGCGTCAATTGCACGGTGACCGCGCCGGACCCCGACTGCACGCTGACGGCTTGCAGCTTTGCAGCAGCGGCGGCCATCGCCAGCGGCGCCAGCGACAGCAGCAGCCCGGCCAGCGCCAGGCGCATCAGGCGACCCTGCTTGGAAGGACTGCTCTGCACGGCCGGGACTGTAAACAGCACTGAACATAATTTCAATATCTTTCATATGCCTAGGCCAACAAGCTCGACCTAGATCTGCTCACCGAAGTCCGCGATGGCTGTGCGCAGCCAGACACCGCCCACGGCGCTGCCGGCATGCAGTTCCGCCACCCGGCCATGGCCGGCGATGTGCAAATTGATGTGCAGATCGGGCCGGGGCAACAACGCAGCGGCGCGTTCCGGCCACTCCACCAGCAGCAGCACGCCGGCCTGCAGCTCGTCGCGCAGGCCCAGCTGTTCCAGTTCGTCAGCGCCGCGCAGACGATAGAGATCGACATGCACGCCACGGCCTTCTGGCAATGGATAGTGCTCCACCAGCGTGTAGGTCGGACTGCGGATGGGCGCCGGTGCGCCCAGCGCAAGCAGCAGTGTGCGCGCCAGCGTGGTCTTGCCAGTACCGAGATCGCCCTGCAGGAAGACCACCAATGCGTCCTTCGGATCCGGCGGGCGCTGCTGCGCCAGACTCAACGCCAGCCGCTCGGTATCGACCAGCTCCGGCAGCAGCAACCGGCTCATGCGCGGCGATTGATGCAGCGAGGCAGCACCGCCGCCACATCGCCGGCCAGCAGGCCGCGTGCGCCCAGCTGGGCCGCGCATTCATCGCCGGCCTGCGCATGCGCCAGCACCGCGGCACGCAATGCGCGCCACGGATCACGACACTGCGCCAGGATGCCGAGCGCAGCGCCGGCCAGCACATCGCCCATGCCGGCCGTGGCCATGCCGGGATTGCCACGCTGGCAGATGGCCGGTACCTGTCCCGGCGCGCCCACCAGGGTGCCGGCGCCCTTGAGCGCCACCACTGCGTGGGTGCCGCTCACCAGCGCCTGCAGCGCAGCCAGCCGATCCCCCTGCACCGCAGCCGTATCGGTATGCAGCAGGCGCGCAGCCTCGCCCGGATGCGGCGTCAGGATGGTGCCCACCGGCAACCGGTGTGGCGACTCGGCCAGCAGGTTCAGTGCATCGGCGTCCAGCAGCAGCGGCTTGCCGCATTCCAGCGCCGCAGCCAGCAGTCGCCGTGCCCAGGCATCGCGTCCCAGACCCGGTCCAATGCCCACCACATCACTCTGCCGCAGCAGATCTTCCAGCTGCTGGTGATCCGCCACGCCGTGGCAGATCAGCTCGGGCCGCGCGGCGGCAATGACAGCGGCATGTTCGGGTCGCGTCGCAATCCTCACCAGCCCTGCGCCGGCGCGCAGACAGGCGGTGCCGGCCAGCTGGATGGCGCCCGACATGGCGGGTCCACCGCCGATCAGCAGCGCGCGGCCATGGCTCCCCTTGTGGCTGCCGAGGGCTCGCGCCGGAAGTGCCGCCGCGATGTCGGCATCGACCAGCCGCGTCAGCACCGGCGACTCATCCGGCGCAACGGACAGGTTCAACTGCAGATCCTCGCAGCTCAGCACGCCGCACAACGCCGGCCCTTCGCCCAGCAACAGTCCGCTCTTCAATGCGATGAAGGTAACGGTGGCATCGGCCTTCACCGCCACATCGGCCACAGTGCCACGATCGGCGTCCAGGCCCGAAGGCAGGTCCAGCGCCAGCACTGGCCGCGCGGCGGCATTTACGGCGCGGATCGCATCTCCATAGGGTTGACGGAGCGGCGCACGCATGCCGATACCCAGCATGGCATCGACCACCAGATCGGCGTCCTGCAGGGCCGCAGCCGCGAACGGCTCTGGCTGGGCCCCGGAGGCAATGAAGTCATCGCAGGCCCGACGCGCCTCGCCGCGCAGACCCGCAGCGCCTGCCAGCGTCAGCACGCGTACATCCAGGCCACCAGCGCGTGCCAGCCGGGCCAGAGCGAAGCCATCGCCGCCGTTGTTGCCGCCACCCGCGACGACGACGATGCGCTGCGCTTGTGGCCAGCGTGCGCGCAGCACGCGCAGCGCGCCCTCCGCCGCGCGTTCCATCAATACATAGCCGGAAATACCCTGCGCCCCGATGGCATGCGCCTCGAAACGGCGCAGCTGCGCCACCGACCAGGCCGCGATGGGTAGGGACATGGTCTGATTATACTGACCGCCCCGGAGGACCCGTGCCGCATCATTCCCCTTCCAGCCCGGATTTTTCAGCGCTGCGTGAACGCATTGAAGCGCGCGCCCGCGAACTGGGTTTTGCCGCCATCGGCGTCAGCGGCATTGCACTGCCCGAGGACGAGCAGCGGCTGGACCAATGGCTGGCCGCCGGCCGCCACGGCGAAATGCAGTACATGCATAAGCACGGCACCCGGCGCAGCCGGCCGGCCGAGCTGGTGCCGGGCACGCTGCGCGTGCTCTCGGCGCGCATGGATTACTGGCCTGCCGATGCACAGCCCGCCGATGCCGTGCTGGCCGATGCCGGCGCCGCCTATATCTCGCGCTATGCGCTGGGCCGCGACTATCACAAGGTGCTGCGCGGCGCACTACAGAAGCTGGGCGAGCACATCCGCGAACTGGCGCAGCACCAGTTCAGGGTCTGCGTCGACAGTGCGCCGGTGCTGGAGAAACCGCTGGCGCGCAATGCCGGGCTGGGCTGGATTGGCAAGCACACCAATCTGATCGCGCGCGAGGCCGGCTCGTATTTCTTTCTCGGCGAGATCTACACCGATCTGCCGCTGCCGGTGGATACGCCTGCCAGCGCGCACTGCGGCAGCTGCACGGCGTGCATGCCGGCCTGCCCCACCGGCGCCATCGTGGCGCCCTGGCAGCTGGACGCGCGCCGCTGCATTTCATACCTGACCATCGAGCTGCAGGGCTCGATCCCGGTGGAATTCCGTCCGGCCATCGGCAACCGCATCTACGGTTGCGATGACTGTCAGCTGGTCTGCCCCTGGAACAAATTCGCGCGCACCGCGGCGCATCCGGATTTCCGCGTGCGGCATGGGCTGGACTCGGCGCGGCTGGAGCAGCTGTTCCTGTGGAGCGAAGCGGAGTTCGAAACGCGCATGGCGGGTTCGGCGATACGTCGCATCGGCTGGCTGCGCTGGCTGCGCAATCTGGCGGTGGCGCTGGGCAATGCGCCACGCAGCGAAGCGCAGCAGGCGGCGCTGCAGGCGCGCGCCAGTCATCCTTCAGAGCTGGTGCGCGAACATGTGCAGTGGGCTCTGGATGTCAGCGCCGGAAGATAGATTCAAACCACCGTTGCTCAGCCTGCTCCATCCGGTTTGTTTCGCAGAACAGACCTTATGTCCGGCCGCAGGTTATCGCCGATGAGTGGCTACCGTCAGCGAGCGAAATTACAAACGACGCCGCTCGCCGATGACCAGGGCAATGCCACCCAGTATTGCAACGGCAGCGAATGCCAGACGAAACCCGGGCCGCTCGCCGAGAACGATCACACCACCCGCCGCCGCGAGCACCGGTACGCTGAGCTGCACCGTTGCCGCATGGGTGGCCTTGAGTCCGCGCAAGGCGGCATACCAGACTGTGTAACCCAGACCGGAAGCGAGCGCACCGGACGCGACGGCACAGAGAATGCCCGGCACGTCGGCGCGCAACCTGGCAACCATGAGCAGGCTGAGCGCAGTCGATAGTGGCACGGCGCGCAGGAAGTTGCCGGCGGTGGTACGCGTGGCGTCGTCGGCTCGCCGACCACGCAGCGAATACACGCCCCAGGCAACACCGGCAAGAATCATCAGCGCGGCGCCCATCGGCGACGGCGCGGCGATGCCGGGAAACAGCAGAATGACCAGACCGCTGAGCGCAATCGACAGGCCCGCAATCTGCGGCAAGCGCAGACGCTCGCCCTGCCACACACCGTACCCCGTCATGGTGACCTGCACGGCACCGAACAACAGCAATGCACCGGTGCCCGCGGTCAGACTGAGATAGGCGAAGGAAAACCCGGCGGCGTAGCCGAACAGCGCAATCGCGGAAAGCCAGCTACCTGAACCCTGCGCCGGGCCGCTACGCCAGCTTGCGATGCCCCACAGCACCAGCGCGCCGGAGCCGATGCGGATCGAAGTGAAAGTTGCCGCATCGATGGAGGTTTCACGGAGCGCAAAGCGACACAACAGCGAATTGGCCGCAAACGCCAGCATGGCGAGCAGCGTGAACAGCAACGCCTGGGCACGTGGCATCGATGGCAGGGACATCAACTACTCGCAGGCAGACAGGTCAGCTGCAGGTGAAGTCATCGGCGCCGACCGGTTGGCAGAACTTCGGCCAGCCGCGGGCGCGCCAGTAATCGACCATGCCCATCCTGCCCATCAGCGCCTTGTAAGCGCTCGGTCTTGCGCACCGGTGCGTAGGAGGGATACCAGAGCCCAAATACTCGGGGGGTAAACACAGCTCCGGCGTCGTAAGAATCCTCAACGAAATCCAGCACGCCATCCGGGGCGCCGACGTACGAGTAGACAAAGCTCAGCATACCCAGCTTTGGAAGACGCCGTGACGAAGGTGCCGATGCGGGCGCGGCGCGCAGCAGCCGTTCGGCTTCGACCAATATGCCAGGAAGGAACGTCGTCGCGGGAAGCTCGTGCAGCGCATCGGCGGCTTCGCAGAAACGGCCTTGTGACGCCAGAATTTGGGCGAGTATTGCGGGTCGGTGACGCTCGACGGCACATCTTGCATCAGCTTCATCGCAGCATCCGTGTCTCCGTTCAGCCATGCCACGTGGGAAGTTGTTAGATCCATCGCCGGGACAAATGGCTCCAGCTCCAGCGCACGGCGGCACATGGCCAGCGCTCGATCCAGTTGACCGACGATAGCGAGATTCACGCCCTGGCCGAACAAAGCATCGGGATCGTGCGGATAGTAAGTTCAAACCACCGTTGCTCAGCCTGCTCCACTCCGGTACTTCTCAGATCGGACCTTATGTCCGGCCGCAGGGTAGCTTCAGTGAGCGGTGGCGATCAACTGAAGGTCGCGAACATGGCCCGCGGCCTATCGAATCCTCCCCGCATGCGCGTTTAATCCCGCATGGGCACAACCCTGCCCTGCCCGCCGCATGAATCAGCGGGCTATGCTCATCGAGTTCAAATCAGGCTGAGCTGTAAAGGCGGTGCCCGTGCTTCAGGCGGCCATTCAGGCTGAGCCTGATACAAGGCCAAGGCCGCGCGCTCCAGATGCGACAGGATGCGGGCGATGAGTGCCGGCTCTTCGATGCTGGCCAGAATGCGCAGCTTCCCGCCGCAGCGCATACAGCCCTGGATCTCGATGCCGAACATCCGCCTGAGCCGCCGCGCCCAGTTCATCGCCACATGAGGCGGCGTCGCGGGCTGTGGCGGCTCATCCCACAGACTCAACGCCTTTGACGCACCCACGCCCCGATGCGCCGGGGTGACTTGTGCCCGCAGCCGGCTGTGCGGTGCGAACACGCCGTGGTAGCGCGTCAGGTGCATCCGTGGTGGCGGCACCAGCGCCGCCAGCCGGGCCATCAGGTCCAGCGGTTCCAGCACGATGTGCGTGGTGCCATCGCGATACGGAGTCTTCAATGTATAGCGCACCTGCCCCGAGGCGGTCAGTGCCAGGCGCTCGGTAGCCACCGGCGGGCGACTGACGTAGCGGCATAATCGCTCCAGCTTCGCGCGCTGGCCATGAGCGATCCGACAGCCCTCGATCCGCTACTGCGAATGGGCGCTCAGCGCGGCACGCTGACGCGCAGATTGTCGATCAGCCGCGCACCGCCCAGGCGCGCCGCGGTCAGCACCACCAGTTCATGGCTGTGCGTATCGGCTGCTGACAGATCCAGCGCCGAACGGATGGCGAAGTAATCCGGCTTCATGCCGGCGCGCTCCAGCGCCTGCCAGCCCTCGCGCTGGATGGCGGCATAGTCGCGTTCACCATCGGCCAACTTCTGCACCGCGGCGAGCAGCGCCTGATGCATGGCCGGTGCACGTGCGCGCTCGGCAGCGCTGAGATAGCCATTGCGCGAACTGAGCGCCAGGCCATCGGGCGCGCGCACCGTGGGCGCGCCCACCACCTCCACCGGCATGGCGAGGTCCCGCACCATCAGCCGGATCACCATGAACTGCTGGAAATCCTTTTCGCCAAACACCGCCACATCGGGCGCCACGATGCCAAACAATTTGGCCACCACGGTGGCCACGCCGTCGAAATGGCCGGGACGGAACTCGCCGCAGAGGATCTCCGACAGGCCGCGCACACTGACCAGCGTGCGCTGGCTGCCATTGTCGCCGTACAGCTCCTCGACCGTCGGCGCGAACAGCAGATCGCAGTGCGCGTCTTCCAGCAGCTTCCGGTCGGCTTCCAGCGTGCGCGGATAACGGCCGAAGTCCTCGCCGGGACCGAACTGCAGCGGATTGACGAAGATGCTGGCGATGACACGATCGCCGCGATGGCGCGCGGCGGCCAGCAGACTGATGTGTCCGGCATGCAGATTGCCCATGGTGGGCACAAAGGCAATGCGCAGGCCCTGCGCCCGCCAGGCGCGCACCTGCTCGCGCACCGCCGCGACGGTGGTAACGGTTTTCATGTGCTCAGCGCGAGGCGGTCTGCGGCAGCGTGACCGGCGCGCCGAATTCGTGTTCGGGAGCCGGATAGGCGCCGCTGCGCACCGCATCCACATAGCGCATCACCGCATCGGCGCAACTGCTGGCGCCCTGCATGAAATTGCGCACGAAACGCGGCTTGCGGCCGCTGGTGATGTCGAGCACGTCGTACAGCACCAGAATCTGCCCGTCGACATGCGGGCCCGCACCGATGCCGATCACCGGCACGTGCACCGCATCGCGGATCTCGCGACCCAGCGAGGATGGAATGCACTCCAGCAGCAGCAGGTCGGCGCCCGCCGCTTCCAGCGCGCGCGCATCGGCCACCATGCGTTCGGCCGCCTGCTGGTCGCGGCCCTGCACGCGAAACCCGCCGGTCTTGTGCACCGACTGCGGCTTCAATCCCAGATGCGCGCAGACCGCAATGTCGTGCCGCGCCAGGAACTCGACGATCTCGATCTGTGAGCCACCGCTCTCCAGCTTGACCATGCGGGCGCCGCCTTCCTGCATCAGCCGCACCGAATTGGTCAGCGCCTGCTCCTTCGAGGCGTAGCTCATGAATGGCAGGTCGGTCATCAGGAAGGCGCGCTGCAGTCCACGCGACACCGCCTTGCTGTGATAGACCATCTGGTCCATGGTCACCGGCACCGT
>JAIBJM010000100.1 GCA_020029535.1 Gammaproteobacteria bacterium
AGCAGTCGCGGCAGGCAGCCTAAATCGACCTTGGCGCCCTGCTCGCGTTCGGCTTCCACCGTTGCCTGCTGCTTTGGCTTGCCACGGGTACGCGTACGCACTGCCCCGCTCCGGTGCTGGTCGCCGCTCGCCATTGCTGCCATATCGGTCCCCCGAGCCGGTCGGTCCGGCCGCAACTGTGTCGATCAGAACAGTATATTTTTTTTATTGTTCGTAGTGCAAATAATTGCTGTTATTACTGTCAGGGTGCTGGCTGCCCCGTTCAGAGGCCTCCGTCCAGCCTGGTCAGCGGCGCGTAGAGGTCGGGGCGCCGGTCGCGGAATACGAACCAGCCCCTGCGTCGCATCTGCAGCGCGTCAAGATCGAAACGGGTCAGAATCACCTGCTGCTGGTCGGTAGTGGCCTCGGCCACTATGGCGCCGGTGCCGTCGGCCATGAAGGAGTTGCCATAAAAACGGATCTGCAGCCGGTCCGGATTGCTGCGCGACTGTTCCACCCCGATGCGGTTTGAAGCAATCAGCGGGATCAGATTGGCCGCCGCATGGCCCTGCTGGGTGCGCTGCCAGTGGCCACGTGAGTCCACCGGCGGCGCTGGTGGCGGCTCGCTGCCGATGGCAGTCGGATACAGCAGCAGTTCAGCGCCCTGCAGGGCCATGGCGCGCGCGCATTCGGGAAACCACTGATCCCAGCAGATGCCGACGCCGATGCAACCCACTCGCGTCTGCCAGACCCTGAAGCCGGTATCGCCGGGACTGAAATAGAACTTTTCCTGATAGCCCGGGCCATCGGGAATATGCGATTTGCGATAGATGCCGAGTCGCCGGCCATCAGCGTCGAACACCGCCAGCGAATTGAAATAGGCATTGCCGCTGCGCTCGAAAAAACTGATGGGCAACACCACGCCCAGTTCCGCCGCCAGCGCCTGGAAACGCTGCAGCAGCGGACTGCGATCGGCCGGTTCGGCCAGATCGAAATAGCCGGGATCCTGTTCGATGCAGAAATATGGCGTCGCAAACAGCTCCTGCAGCAATACCAGCTGCGCGCCGCGCGCAGCGGCTTCGCGCACCAGCAGCTCGGCACGCGCAACATTGCCGGACAGGTCCCAGCTGCAGGCAAACTGCGTGGCAGCCACCGTTACCTGCCGTCCGGCGTTCACGGCCGATGCCCCTCCGTCACCAGGCGAGTAATGCGGATTGCAGTCTGCAGCGCGCGCAGACCATCTTCACCGCTGACGGCCACGGCGCGTTCACCGCGACAGGCTGCCAGAAAGGCTGCGATTTCGTCCGCCAGCGCATCGCCCTGCTCGAACGATTGCTCGTCGATGGTCACCGGCAGCGCATCACCGGCTGCCGCATCGCGTTTGCTGATGGTCGTCACCACTTTCTGCTGCAGATCGAGCGAGAGATAGGTGTCGTCCAGAAACACGCGCATGCGGCGTTCGGTCTTCATGCTGACGCGGCTCGCCGTGGTATTGGCCACGCAGCCATTGGCAAAGCGCAACCGTGCGTTGGCGATATCGATTTCGGATGAGAACACCGGGGCGCCTATTGCATCCAGCGCCACGATCTCACTGCCGACAATGCTCTGTATTACATCGATGTCGTGGATCATCAGATCCAGTACCACATTGACGTCGGTGCCCCGCTGCCGGAATGGCGCCAGCCGCTGGCATTCGATGAAGCGCGGTTGCCGCAGCAGCGACTCGACGGCGGTGATCGCCGGATTGAACCGCTCCAGATGTCCCACCTGCAGCACGCGTCCGCTGCGCGCCGCGATCTCGATCAGTTCCGCCGCCTGCTCCACGGTTTCCGTGACCGGCTTCTCGACCAGCACATGTGTGCCCGCGCGCAGGAAATCAGCGGCGATGGCGAAGTGGCTTGGCGTAGGCGTAACCACGCTCACCACATCCACCTTGCCAAACAATTCCCGGTAATCGCCAAGGCTGCGCGTGCCGATCTCGGTGGCCACAGCTGCGGCGGCATCGACGCGCGCGTCCACCACCGCCAGTAATTCAGCATCAGCACGGCGTGCGTATTTCTGCGCGTGAAACCGCCCGAGATAACCCACCCCGATGACTGCCGCCCGCAACTGCTTCATGGGCGCTATTATGCCCGCATGCGGAATGCGACGAACGCGTTCTGGCGGAGAACTCAATGACGTCGAAATGGATTCGTCACTGGCGGCGCTATCGTCGTTCGAGCGGCATGCAGCACGAGTTGATGACGCTGGGGTTGTGTCTGCTGCTTGGATTGCTGCTGATTCCCAGCGCGATCTGGCTGGTCGGACGTCTGGTGCTGGGTCAGTATGCCAACGGTGGCTGGGGCGCGCTGCTGGCAGACTATTTCCTGGCTCTCGCGCATGGCTCGTCGGCCTTCTGGTTGGTGGCTGCCGGTCCTTACGCACTGGTGTGGTGCTGGCGGCTGGTGCGCCGCATGGGTCCCTACGTACGCGGCCAGTAAATCAGACCCAGCGCGGTCAGCATCGCAACCAGCAGCAATGCTGGCCATAGCCGCCAGCGACGCAAACGCAATTCGCCGATGAATGCGGCCACGGCTACCGCGGCCAGCGACCATGACCACAGCAGGCCCTTGAGCAAGGGCAGCCGTTCGGATTCGAGACGCGCCGCGTAGTCGCCAAGAAAAAGAAACACGATGGCGGTCATGGCCAAGCCCACCGCCAGCGCGACCGATGAGCCCATGATTATGCCCAGCAAAACCGTCAAGGGACGCAAAGCACACTCCAGAGCAGCGCGACGGGCGCCTGTTTGACGCAGCTGCGTACTGCAACTGCCATGGCGGCGGCAAAGATGTCACACTTGCTGCGGCAGTTTAATCCTCCGGGATGGAGCACGATGGTGAATCTGGCGGGCAACTGGCGTCGCTTCTGCAATGCGATGGCTGTGGCGGGCGTGTGCGTGTTGCTGCTGGCCGCGACAGGGTCCAGCGACGCGCCGGCGGCAACCAGCGCGCTGCCCGAGGGAGCGCTGCGACCGACAATCCGGCAACGCCTGCTGGCGCCCCGCATTGCGACGCTGCTCGAGCAGGCGCATTTCAGCCGCAAGCGCATGGATGATGCGTTGTCGGCGCAGGTGTTCGATCGCTATCTGGATTCGCTGGATCCGCAGCGCAGCTACTTCACTGCCGCCGACATTGCCAGCTTCGCCCGCTGGCGCAACAGCTTCGACGACATGATCCATTCAGGGGATGTGGCGCCGGGCTTCCAGATTTTTGCTTCTTTTCAGCAGCGCAACCGGCAACGCCTGGAGTACGCCGTGTCGCTGCTGGCTCGTGAACCGGACTGGACCCTCAAGGAAGAGTTCCGCTTTGATCGCTCCAAGGCACCGTGGGCAAAGGATAGTGCCGAGCTGGACGAGATATGGCGACAGCGCGTGAAGGGCGATGCCCTGTCATTGCGGCTCGCTGGCAAGACCTGGCCCGAAGCCGTCGACACGCTGACCAAGCGCTACGAGCGCGTGTTGACGCGCATCGACCAGATCAAGGCCGATGAAGTGTTCGAAGCGCTGATGAATGCCTATGCAGTCGTTTACGATCCGCACACCAACTACTTCTCGCCGGTCAACACCGAAGAGAATCGCATCCAGATGAGCCTGAGCTACGACGGCATCGGCGCCTCGCTGCAGCTGGTCGACGACTACGTCACCATCAGCAACTTGATTGCCGGCGGTCCGGCGGCGGCGGCGGGCACGCTGCAGACCAACGATCGCATTCTGGCAGTCGGCCAGGGACGCAGCGGGGCGATGACCGAAGTGATCGGCTGGCGCCTTGAAGACGTGGTGCAGTTGATTCGCGGACGTAACGGTACCCTGGTGCGGTTGCAGATCCTGCCGGCGGGCGTCGCTCCCGGCGGCAATGAAAAGATCGTGGAGCTGGCGCGCGGCAAGGTGACGCTGGAAAGCCAGGCGGCCAAAAAACAGCTCAAGGTCCTCAGGTCCGGCGACCGCGATGTGCGGGTGGGCATCATTACGGTGCCTGGTTTCTATCAGGATCTGGCCGCCCGCAACGCCGGCGACGAGAACTACCGTAGCACCACCCGCGATGTGCGACGGCTGATTGCCGAACTGCAGGCTGAAGGCGCCATCGATTCGCTGGTACTGGATCTGCGCGGCGATGGCGGTGGCTTCCTGCCCGAGGCCACGGCTTTGACCGGGCTGTTCATCGATCGCGGTCCCATCGTGCAGATCAAGGACACCATGGGCAATGTCGAGGTGCTGGATGATCCGCAACCCGGCGTGGTCTATGGCGGTCCGCTGACCGTACTGGTGGATCGCACCAGCGCTTCCGCCTCGGAAATTTTTGCCGGCGCGATCCAGGACTATCGCCGCGGCCTCATTGTCGGTCAGACCACCTTCGGCAAGGGCACGGTGCAGAACCAGATCAAGCTGGATCGCTGGGCTTCTTCCACCGATGGCCAGATCAACGTCACCATCGGCAAGTTCTATCGCGTCACCGGCGAAAGCACGCAGCTGCGTGGCGTCGAACCCGACATCCAGTTGCCCTCCGCCGTCGATATCACCGATGTGGGCGAGAGCGCGCTGGATCATCCGCTGCCCTGGGATCGCATCCAGCCGGCCCGCTTTACTCCGCTGCCGATGTTGATGCAGACCGGCGATCTGGCGCGTGATCAGATCAGCCGCGCCAGCAATGACGCTGATTACACCTGGCTGCTCGACAGCCTCAAGGCGCTCGGTGCAACCCGCGAGGACAAAGCGCTGTCATTGAATCTGAAGGATCGGCAGCAGCAGCGCACCGAGCAGGATCGCGCGCGACTCGATCGCGAGAATACGCGCCGCAAGGTGGCCGGCCTGCCCGCACTGAAGTCGCTGGAAGAAATCAAACCCGACGACCAGCCCGACGTCATTCTGGCGCAGACCGCCGGCATTGCGGCCGATCTGGTGGCGCGTCAGGCGGCGCGAATGGCGCTGCAGCCCCAGCGCTAGCGCAGCAGCAGCCGGTGAAGCTCCCAGGAATCATCGATCAGCACTGAAGTGCCTCCGGTACCGGGCTCCGGCGCCAGCGATTCCGCCGCCGGCAAGGTATCGCCATCACTGCGATATCGCGCGCGTGGCTTGAGTTGCTCAACGGTAGCGCGGATTTCCGTTTGCAGGCTGGAGCGCTGCTGCAATGACGCTCGCGCTCGTTCGATGTCCGCCATCATCCTTTCGCAACGCGCCCGCTCGCCGTACCCGTCGGCAGCCGGTTCGCGCCGCGCACTGGCCTCGCGCGCCGGTTCCAGCAGGCGGTTACGGGCCAACCGTTCACACAGCAGCTGCGCATAGGCCACCGCCGCCAGGTTGATGGCACGTCGCGCGGCCACCGACAGCCCCGGGAATGCAGGCTCCGGTTCGGCCAGCACGGCCTCGTGCGCTGCCGTTGCGGCAGCCAGTTCCTGATCTGCCAGCAATGACTGCATGTTTGCCGCCTGCAGTTCGTGGCGCAGCGCACGGCGCTTGAAATAGTGCCACCAACGGCCGAGTTGTCCGAGCCGCTCGCGCAGCAGGCCGGCCCGATCGCGCGCCGTTTCGGCAGTCGCGCTGACCTCCCGCAAGGTGGCTTCGACACCCTGCCGGCGTGCGAACTGGCGACGATTGTGATCGGCGAGAAACTGGCGCCGCTCATGATCTTCGCGTTGTACTGCCAGTTCGCGGATGAACTCATCCAGCAGCTTTCGGCCGGCGCTCCACAGATCGCGCAGCTGGTAGAACACCATGGCGGTGTAGCCGGTAGCCGGGCTGGTCAGCCGCAGCTCCAGTGCCTGCAACATCTCCTGCACACGGGCTGTCGCGCCTTCCTGCTGCTTGATGCGGTCCTTCAGTTGCAGCAGTTCTTCCTGCGTGGCGCTGTAGGCCTTCTTGAGTTCGGCACGGTTG
>JAIBJM010000048.1 GCA_020029535.1 Gammaproteobacteria bacterium
TCTGGTCTATCTCGCGGAACGCCATGCGCCCGAAAGCTGGTATGCACGGGACCCGGCGGGCAAGGCAGCCATTCAGCGCTGGCTATCAGTCGCTGCCGGACCGCTGGCCTTCTATCCGGCGGCCGCACGGCGGGCAAACGTGTTCAAGCAACCGCTCGACGGCGCGCTCATCACGCAGGCTCATAACCTGTTCAAGGGCATTGAAGCGACACTGGGCAAAACTCCTTTTCTCACCGGCGAAAACGCGACCATTGCCGATCTGGCGATTTATTCGTACACGGCGACTGCACCCGAAGGCAACGTATCGCTCGATGACTATCCCAACATTCGTGCCTGGTTGGCCCGCATCGAGGCACTGCCGGGATACGCGCCCATACCGCGTATCAAAGTCGGTTTGAGTGCCTGAGAATCAGCTCATCTGACGAACGCGATGTTCCTGCGCACTGTGCACGCCTGGGGCAGTGCCATCCTGGGCCTGTGGGTACTGCTGGTCAGTGTCAGCGGTACTCTGCTGGTGTGGAAGCAGGACTATCTTCGAGCCAGCATTCCGGAGGCCCGGGAGACCTTCGAGCCAACACCGGAAGCACTGGCGCTCATCGCAAGTGCAATCGAGGAACGATTTGGCCCCGACGACATCCTCCAGATCGACTTTGCGACTGCCAGTTTTGCGCTGACGAGGGTAACGCTATCGGACGACCGATACGCCTACGTCGATGCACGCGGAAGTACAGTGACCGAGTGGGTGTTGAACGATCGCTGGGAGGAATGGTTGTATGACCTGCACCATCGCCTGTTACTCGGCAACCTGGGACTGACATTGGCGGGCCTGGCGGCGCTGATCGTGATCGTCCTGGTCGTCGCCGGCCTCGTGACTTATTGGCCCATGAGACAGGGCCTGCGGCAGGGATTCTGGCCGAAGAGTTTCGTGCGGGGTCAACTGCTGCGCGCACACCGGAACATCGGTGTGGTCGAGGCCTTGTTGCTGTTGCTGTCGTTGACCACCGGCGCGACCCTGGCATTCCCGCAGCAGTCACAGCAATTGCTGCTCGAACCGTTTCGTGACGATTCCTACAGCATGGACTTTTCCGAACATCTCGACGGTATTTCCGGACCCGGTACCGGCAACTGGCTGCCGGCCATGCAGCGGGCGCTGCGCTCCATGCCCGGTTCACGCATTCGCTCCGCACAGGTGGCGAATGCGTATTCACCGTATCGCGTAATCGGACTGCAGCAGGAAGGTGAATGGAACCCGCAAGGTCTCAGCAAGATCTACATTGACGCGACGGGCGGCCAGATGGATGTTCGCATGGACATGCGGATACAGCGCATTCCGGAGCGGATGTATAACACCGTGTATCCGCTGCACACCGGGCGCCTTGACTTCCTGCCCTACAAACTTTTGCTGACGCTGAGCGGTCTGCTGGCGGCAACATTGAGCATTTTCGGGCTGACCAGCTTTGCCAGGTCCGGATTCCGGCGCTGACCAAGCGCAGGGCACGAAGAGATTGGTGGCTAGGGTGGGACTCGAACCCACGACCTCGGCATTATGAGTGCCACGCTCTAACCAGCTGAGCTACCTAGCCAAATCGGATCGACAGGGGCCGCGATTGTCCGGACCGGCCACCGGGTAGTCAAGGCGCGCGCATCGGCCCGGCAGATGACCCGAGAACGCCATGTTTCCAGGTCGCCGCCGGCTGCCAGGCAGTACCAGCCAGGAAAATTATGAGGTAGATGTGAGGTTGAAGATACGGGCCGGACGGCAGGATACTGACGCTCAGGGAGTTTGAAACACACTCACGACTGCTCAGGGAAGACGCAGATGCCCAGCTCAACCAATCTGGCGGAGATCTCCGATACCTTTACGCGCCTGTTGCGATTGGATGTGGACGAGCGGCGCAAAGCGGAGCTCAACGAGCGCAAGCTGATGGAGGCATCGACGCGGTACCTCGAGCGACTGCAGCAGCACGGTTCTGGCAGCGAACGCACAGTCGTCAGACGTATTCTGGACAATCCGCGCGACTATCAGGATTGGGAACGCGAGCACGGCCGTCTGATCCATCGCATCACGGCCTTGCGGCGTCCGGGCCTGCAGTTGCGGGCACTGGCGTCCACGGCCTGCTCGCTGGTCCATCGACGAGCCTTGTTCGACTATCTGTGTGTCAGGGGATTGCGCGGCGCACTGCGCCATCGGCTGGTGATGCATTTTCATGGCGGCGGGTATGTGCATTCCATGGCCCGCGAGCACGGCAACTACCTGCGCAGCAGCTCGAGCCTTTACTGCGTTGAGCACATCGTCAACAGCTTTTACAGCTGGGAAACATTCCAGCTCGCACTCCAGCAATACGTAGATCTATACAGCAAGTATTTCCACAGCTATTGCAACACCGTGATTGGCCCCCAGTCGCCGGACGATGCGCCCCGCCCGGACCTGGCGCAACTGAAGCGACAGGTGATCGATCGGCGCCGGGAGCTGCTCGAAAGAGTGCAGGCTGATTGAAGCGTCGCCTCAGACGTTGAAGCGGAAGTGCATGACATCGCCCTCGCGGACAATATATTCCTTGCCCTCCAGCCGCAATTTGCCGGCATCGCGCGCGCCAGCCTCGCCGCGGCAGCGAATGAAGTCGTCGTAGGCGATGACTTCGGCGCGGATGAAACCGCGTTCGAAGTCGGTGTGGATGACCCCTGCGGCCTGCGGTGCGGTGGCGCTGGCACGTACGGTCCAGGCCCGCACCTCCTTCACGCCGGCGGTGAAATAGGTCTGCAGGCCCAACAAGGCATAGGCGGCGCGGATCACGCGAGCCAGGCCCGGTTCGCTGAGCCCCAGCGAGGCCAGAAACTCGGCGCGATCGGCGTCTTCCAGCTGCGCGATCTCGGCCTCAATGGCGGCGCATACGGCCACCACCTGCGCATTCTCGCTGGCGGCCAGTTTCTCCACTGCGGCCAGCAGCGGATTGCCGCTGAAACCACCTTCGGCCACATTGGCCACATACAGCACCGGCTTCATCGTCAGCAGGTGCAGGTCGCGCAACAGCAGCCGATCGGCCTCTTCCAGCGCCAGCGCGCGCGCGGGACGGCCCTGATCCAGCAGCGTGCGCACGCGAGCCAGCACATCGCGCAACTTCACGGCGTCCTTGTCCTGGGCCTTGGCGGCCTTCTCCGCCCGCGCCAGCGCCTTGTCCACCGACTCCAGATCGGCCAGCGCCAGCTCGGTGTTGATGACCTCGATGTCATCCAGCGGACTGATTCGACCGGCGACGTGCACGATGTCGTCATCTTCAAAGCAGCGCACCACATGCGCGATGGCATCTACCTCGCGGATGTGCGCCAGGAACTTGTTGCCCAGTCCTTCGCCCTGGGCAGCGCCCTTGACGATGCCGGCGATATCGACGAACTCCACCGTGGTGGGAACGATGCGTTCCGGCGTGACGATCTCCGACAACGCAGCCAGCCGCAGATCGGGCACCGGCACCACGCCGACATTGGGATCGATGGTGCAGAACGGATAGTTCTCCGCCGCGATCTGCGCGCGCGTCAGCGCATTGAACAGCGTCGACTTGCCTACATTCGGCAGCCCGACGATTCCGCATTTAATGCCCATGTTTCTCTCAGTCCGCCGCGGGTGCGGCGTCGTTGGTATGCAACTGGTGCATGGCCTTTTGCGTCTCGCCGCGCACCAGCAGCGGCATGACCTCCAGCGCGCATTGCAGCGATGCGTCGATCAATGATTGCTCGGTGGCGCTGGCCCGTCCCAGTACGGAATCGATCACCTGATCCTTGCTGCCCGGATGACCCACGCCCAGCCGCAACCGCCAGAAGTCGGCGCCCAGGCAGGCGATCACGTCGCGCACGCCATTATGCCCACCGTGTCCGCCGCCCTGTTTGAGGCGCGCCACGCCGGGCGGCAGATCGATTTCGTCATGCACCACCAGGATCTGCTGCGGAAGAATGCGCTGAAATGCCGCCACCGACTGCACTGCCGCGCCGCTGCGGTTCATGAAGGTCTGCGGCTTCAGCAGCCACAGTTCCTGATCGGCCACGCGCACCTTCGCCAGCTCGCACTGATAGCGCGTCTCGCGCCGCCAGGCAGCGCCGGCATCGTGGGCCAGCCGATCGACGAACCAGAAGCCTGCGTTGTGGCGCGTGCGCTGGTATTCCGCACCCGGATTGCCCAGCCCGACGATCAGTCTGAAAGCCGCTTCGGTCATGCATCAGAGCCTTCATGCGGCGCAAAAACACAGGCCGCCACACGGGCGGCCTGTGATTGCGGCGGCACAGCTTGCCGTTACTTCTTGCCGCCTTCCTTCTTGGCATCGGCGCCCGCGACCGGTGCCGCGCCGGCGGCCGGTGCCGCCACAGCGCCCGCAGCCGGTGCCGCCGCTGCGGTCTCGTCGGCAGTGGGCTCTGGTTCGGCAGCGCGCGGCGCGTGGATCGAAACCACCGCTGCGTTGCGGCCGTGCGCCAGTGCGCTGACGGTTACACCGTCCGGCAGCTTGATGTCGGCGAGGAACAGCGTGTCATTGAGGTTCATGCCGGACAGGTCCAGTTCCAGGAATTCCGGCAGATCCTTCGGCAGGCACACCACTTCGACGTCCTGCATCAGATGCGACACCACGCCACCCTGGGTCTTCACACCCGGAGAAATGGCCTCGCCCTTGAAGTGGATCGGCAGGTGCAGGCGGATCGTCTCGCTCTCGCTGACGCGCTGCAGATCCACATGCAGCACGGCATTGCGCGCCGGATGCATCTGCACGTCCTTGACGATGGCGGCCTGCTTCTCGGCGCCCACGTTGATGCTGATGATGGAGCTGTAGAACTTCTCGTTGTCGATCAATCCCAGCAGCCGGGTATGTTCCAGCGAGAGATTGCGGGCATCGGCATGCCCGCCGTAAAGGATTGCCGGCACCTTGCCCGCGTGACGCAGGCGGCGGCTCGCACCCTTGCCCTGGTCTCCGCGCGGTTCCGCGCTCAGTTCGAATGAAATACGCATTTCAACACTCCTGCTACGTTGCAAACCGGGCCCGCACCGCGACCAGTGCGTGCCCACCAGAAAACTTCAGTCGATATACAGTGAACTGACCGACTCTTCGTCACGGATGCGGCGGATGGTCTCGGCCAGCAGCGCCGCCACCGACAGCTGCCGGATGCGACCACAGCCGCGCGCCTCATCCGACAACGGAATCGTGTCGGTGACCACCAGTTCATCCAGCGCCGAGGCGCTGATCTTGGCCACCGCGTTGCCCGACAGCACGGGGTGCGTGATGTAGGCCACCACGCGCGTGGCGCCCTCATCCTTCAGTGCCTGCGCCGCCAGACACAACGTGCCGGCAGTGTCGACCATGTCGTCGATCAGCACGCAGGTCTTGCCGCGAACCTCGCCGATGATGTTCATCACCTTCGATTCGTTGGGTCGCGGGCGGCGCTTGTCGATGATGGCCAGGTCGGCATCGTCGAGCCGTTTGGCGAAGGCGCGCGCGCGCACCACCCCGCCCACATCGGGCGACACCACGATCAGGTTCGGATAAGCCTGCCGCCATACATCGCCCAGCAGCACCGGCGAGCCGTACACATTGTCGACCGGAATGTCGAAGAATCCCTGAATCTGGTCAGCGTGCAGATCCAGCGTCAGCAGACGCTGAATGCCGGCCGCGACAATCATGTCGGCCACCAGCTTGGCGGTGATCGCCGAGCGCGTGGCGCGCGGGCGGCGATCCTGCCGCGCGTAGCCGTAGTACGGCACCACCGCGGTGATGCGCCCCGCCGAGGCGCGCCGGCAGGCATCGGCCATCACCAGCAGTTCCATCAGATGGTCGTTGGCCGGCGGACAGGTCGACTGCACCAGGAACACGTCGCGACCGCGCACGTTTTCCATCAGCTCGACGTTGACTTCGCCGTCGCTGAAACGCGTGACTGCAGAACGCCCCACCGGCAGATGCAGGTGCCGCGCAATATCGTGCGCCAGCCCGGTGTTGGCATTGCCGGTAAACAACGCTATCGACTGCGAATCCACTATGGCTCCCTCAAATCCTGGCTGGGGTGGAAGGATTCGAACCTCCGAATGGCGGGATCAAAACCCGCTGCCTTACCACTTGGCGACACCCCAAAATCGCTGACGTCTCAGCCCTGGCTGCTCAACGCCTGCTGCAGCGGCGACACTGCCACACCGCGCGCGACGAAGCTGCGCCATATGTCCGGCACCTGCGCGGCGACGCGCTCCGCGTCGATGGCGCGCTCGAAGCCAGCGAACACGCACGCCCCGGTACCGGTCAGACGGGCGGGCGCAAAGCGCGCCAGCCAATCGAGCGCTGCATCCACCTCGGGGTACCGCATGCGCACCACGGGCTCGCAATCGTTACGGGTCTCGGCCGGCGAAACGGCGCGTATTGTGATGAGGGGAGAATTTCGTGTCAATTCAGGGGCCTGGAATATCGCGGCGGTGCTGACGACCACCCCCGGATCGATCACCAGATACCAGCACTCCGGCAACGCCAGAGGCTGCAGGCGCTCACCCCGCCCCTCGGCCCAAGCCGATGAACCGTGTACAAAAACCGGCACATCTGCGCCCAGTTGCAGCCCCAGCGCGGCCAGTTCCTGGACCGGCAGGCCCACATTCCACAGGCGGTTCAGCACCTGCAGCACGGTGGCCGCGTCGGAGCTGCCCCCACCCAGCCCGCCGCCGGCCGGAATGACCTTGCGCAGCCGGATGCGCGCGCCCTGACGCACCGACGCCGCCTGCTGCAGCAGTCGTGCGGCACGCACGCACAGATCCTGATCGGGCGGAATCGACGCCGGCCCTTCAACGCGCTCAATGGCCGGATCGGCAGTAACCTCGAAGGCCAGCTGATCGCCGTACTCCAGCAGCTGAAAGACGGTCTGCAGGTCGTGATAGCCATCGGCGCGACGCCCGGTGACATGCAGGAACAGATTCAGCTTGGCCGGCGCGGGCCACCAGCGCGGCGTCATGACAGTTGCCAGCGATTGATCACCAGGCGCACGCGCACCGCCTCGCGGTTCAGCGTCAGGCGACGGGGCATCCACTCCCCAGCTACGCGCTGGTACTCACCGTACTCGATCAGCCAGCCCGACTGCGTCAATCGCTGCAACCGCTGCTGATCGTCGAGGACTTCGACTGCGGTGGCATCGGCAGGATCGCTGCTGCCCACCAGCCAGTAGCGCAGGCTGGACAAGGGTGGCGTGAACCCCAGCGCTTCGCCGAGACCGCGTTGCGCGGGTTCTCCTTCCAGCACCGCGCCATCGCTGCCGGTGATGCGCAGGCGGCTGCCGTCGAAGTCGATCTGCGCGGCGCTGAATCCCAGCGGCGCCTGCAGCCGCACTTCGCTGCGTTGCAGCTGTTGCTGCCACTGCAGTCCGGCACTGAAGCCTTCACCGCCGCTGGCCACCGCCAGCCGGCCGCTGAACTGGTACTGCGCCAATGCCTGCAAGGCGGCGCGGCGTTGCGGCCAGTCCTGGATCTGCGGCGTGGTCAGAGTCTGGCAACCGGCCAGCAGCAGCAAGAGCACAAACAGCCGCGCCTGCATGCGCGCTCAGACAGCGGTGTCGTTGGCCGGGTTGAATTGCGGCGGCCGCGGCGGACTCAACTCCGGCACGAAACGGCGCGCCACCTCGAGCAGATGCTTGTTGTCGGGATCGGCCGCCAGGGCCTGCTGCCACACGGCACGCGCCTCATCGCGACGACCCGACTGCCACAGCACCTCGCCCAGATGCGAACCGATCTCCCCGTCGCGGAACAGCCGGAAGGCGCGCTGCAGATAGGGCAACGCTTCGCGCGCCTGTCCGCGCCGGTACAGTACCCAGCCCATGCTGTCGAGCACCGCCGGATTGTCCGGTTGCGCCTGCAGCGCGCTGCGGATCAGACGCTCGGCCCGCGGCAGGTCCTTGCCGTGATCGGCCAGCGTAAAACCCAGCGCGTTGGCGATGGACATGTCATCGCCACGCTCGCGGGCCAGCATCTCCAGCGCCGCAATGGCCGCCGCGCCGTCGCCGCGCTCCAGCAGCACCGCTCGCTGATAGGCCAGCTCCGGATGCGCGGGATAGTTCTGCAACGCCGCCTCCAGCCGCGCCACACCTTCGGCGACACTGCCCTCGTCCGCCAACAGACCGGCCACCGACAGTTCGGCCATCACCCGTTCGCTGATCGAGGCCTGATCGCCAGCCGCCAGCAAACGCAGCGCCTGGCGCTGTTCACCGTCGCGGTAATAGATGGCGGCCACACGACGACGCGCTACGCCCTCCAGAGTGGTCTCGACCAGCAGCTCGTAGCCGCGCAACGCGGATTCATCGTCACCGCCCCGCTCGGCCATCATCGCCAGGTAGTACACCGCGACGGCAACCGAATTCTCGTCGGTCAGCAGGCGGCGGAAATGCCGATCGGCCGCGCGGTAATCGCTGCGCGCGAAGGCCAGCAGACCCAGCCGGCGTTCCACCATCGTGCCCAGTTGCGGCTGCTGGCCGAGCCGCTGCAGTTCAGCCTCGGCTTCGGCATCGCGGCCCAGTATCAGCAATGCTTCAGGCACCGCCAACGGCTGATCCTTGCCGGTGGCGGCCAGGCGCGCAGCAGCAAGCGCGGCCTCTTCCTGCCCCAGACCGGCATTTGCGCGCGCCTCGGTGGCGGCCACTGCCAACGGCACGGCGCCAGCCTGACGTGCACGCGCGGCATATTGCAGAGCCAGCCTGAGATCCCAGCCGTCGACCGCCAGATCGGCCAGCCGCGTCAGCACCGGCTGCGTGGCCAGGCGCGTATCGTGCAGCCCGCGCAGCAGCGCCAGCGTTACATCCACGCCGGAACGGTCGACCAGTTGATCGATGCCATCGACTATGGCCTCGTTGTCATCGACGGCGCGCAGCCATTGCTGAAATGGCGCGCGGGCAGCGACGATACGGTAGCGGCCCAGCTGCGCAAGCACGCCAGCCAGTATTGCCGAGGTATCGTCGGGCGCCAATGCGCGCCAGCGTGTCACCACCTGGTCGGCCAGCGCGAACTGTGCGCAATCCAGCGTGACCTCGGCGGCGCGCGCCACCACGCGCAGATCGCTGCTCTGCCGGATGGCATCGACATAAGCCTGGCTGGCGTTGCGGCAATCGCCACGTTCCAGTGCGATCTCCGCGCCCAGCAGCGCGGCATTGGTGTCGCCGGGTGGCGGCGCAGCGGTCGATGCAGCCGACGCCAGCAGCAGTGCTGCCAGCATAATGTGCGCCTTGCAATTGTGGGCCGACGACATGATCAGCGACTATAGCCGAAGATGAAGTCATCGATTCGCCAAAAACTCGAGAAGGCGCGCGACCGGTTTGAGGAGGTGGGCCGCCTGCTGGCCGATCCGGAAATCGCCGGTGGCACCGATAAATTCCGCGAGCTGTCGATGGAATATGCGCGCCTGCAGCCTACAGTGACTTCCTTCGATTCCTACAGATCGCTGGAGTCCGAGCTGCTTCACGCGCAGGAATTGCGCAATGACGCCGACGCCGGCCTGCGCGCGCTCGGCGAAGAGGAAGCGGCGTGCCTGAGCGGCGCGCTGGCCGAGCGCGAGCTGCTGCTGCAGAAGCTGCTGCTGCCGAAGGATCCGCACGACGAACGCAACATCTACCTGGAAATCCGCGCCGGCACCGGCGGCGATGAAGCCGCGATCTTTGCCGGCGATCTGCTGCGCATGTACGGCCGCTATGCCGAGACGCAGCGCTGGCAGGTGGAAACGCTGAACGAAAATCCCGGCGAGCATGGCGGCTATCGCGAAGTGATCTGCCGCGTAGTGGGCCGCGGTGTGTTCTCGCGGCTCAAGTTCGAGTCGGGCACGCACCGCGTACAGCGGGTGCCGGCCACCGAAGCGCAGGGCCGCATCCATACTTCGGCCTGCACGGTGGCCATCCTGCCGGAACTGGACGAGATCGAGGCAGTGGACATCAACCCTGCCGACCTGCGCACCGATACCTACCGCTCCTCCGGCGCCGGTGGACAGCATGTCAACAAGACCGATTCGGCGGTACGCATCACGCACCTGCCCAGCGGCATCGTGGTCGAGTGTCAGGATGAGCGTTCGCAACACAAGAACCGCGCCCGCGCCATGTCGCTGTTGCAAGCCAAGCTGCTGGCCGCCGAGCAGGAGAAGCAGGCTTCAGCGCAGGCGCGCAGCCGCAAACTGCAGATCGGCAGCGGCGACCGCTCCGAGCGCATCCGTACCTACAACTTTCCGCAGGGACGCATCACCGACCATCGCATCAACCTGACGCTGTACAAACTGGCCGATGTGATGGACGGCAAACTGGACGAACTGCTGGACGCCCTGCAGCAGGAATATCAGGCCGAGGAACTGGCCGCGGAATAAATCGTCAGGCACAGCGCCGAGAAAAACGCCGTGGCACCGGCCAGTGCCACCAGCATGCCGCCGGTCATCAAGGCGCGCACCGCCGCATCGTCACTGCCGCCGAGCATGCCGGCCAGCAGGCTCAGCACCAGCAGCGCGGTGAATACGCACACCGCCACCACCAGCCCGCCGATGACGATGCAAGCGAAGGTCTTCACCCACATGGTGCGCACCAGTGCGAAGCTGCGGCGCAGGGCGTCGATGGCATTGACCGGCTCCAGCAGCGCCACCGCCGTCAGCGGGGTGAGGCACACCGCCACATAGATGCCGGGCAGCAGCAGCGCCAGCAACCCCACCATCACCAGTGTCGCGCCGAGGAGCGAGGCGATCAGTACCGTCGGCCAGCGCGGCAGCGCACCTCGCAGATCGTCGGCCAGCCGCGTGACCGACCCGGCGCGCAGTGCCTGCAGCCGCAACATCAGCGCCGAACTGAACAGCACCGACCCGCACATCCCCAGCACGTACAGCAACCAGTAGCGTGGATCTTCCGGCAACGTGCCATCCGCCGGATGCCCCGTCACCTGCAGATACAGCGTCGGCAGCATGGCGAGCAGCATCGCCAGCATGGCCAGTGGCAGACACTTCAACAACGTGGCGCGGAACAGTCGCGCGGCAATTTCCAGCAGATCACTGACACCGGAGCGGGAGGATGGCAGCTGCGAGGGTTCGGCCATGAGACAATGCCTTCGGGAAACTGGCGCCAATCTACCAGAGCCAACGTGCATCCACCGCGACAAGAAGATTCCCTGGCCGGATGGCTGCACTTTGCCGTTCGCCAGTTGCAGGACCGCAGCGACAGCGCACAGCTGGATGCCGAAGTGCTGCTGGCGACGCTGCTGCAAAAGCCCCGTGCTCATCTGATCGCCTTTGGCGAAACACCACTCCCTCCCGCGCTGGCGCAGCGCTATCAGGCATGGCTGGCGCGGCGCGCGGGCGGCGAACCGCTGGCCTACATCACCGGTCAGCGTGAATTCTGGTCGCTGCCGCTGCAGGTCACGCCGGCGGTGCTGGTGCCACGACCTGAAACCGAACTGCTGGTGCAGCGCGCGCTTGAACTGTGGCCGGAGCCGGTGGCCGAAGTGGCGGATCTGGGCACCGGCTCGGGTGCCATCGCACTGGCCTGCGCCAGCGAACGGCCGGACTGGCATATCACGGCCACCGACATTTCCGCGGCGGCGCTTGAAGTTGCGAGCGCCAACGCGCGCTGGTTGCAACTGGACCATGTGCAGTTCGTGCAGGGCTCATGGTTCGAGCCGCTGGGCCAGCGCCGCTTCCAGCTGCTGCTGAGCAATCCGCCCTATGTGAGCGCCGACGATCCGGCGCTGGCCAGTCTGCGCTTCGAACCGGCCGTGGCGCTGGGCAGCGGCAGCGACGGGCTGGAGGCATTGCGCCAGATCTGCAGCCAGGCGCGAGGACACCTGCAGCCCGGCGGCTGGCTGGTGCTGGAGCATGGCGCCACGCAGGCGGCGGCGCTGGCCGCGCTGCTTGTCTCGCATGGCTACGCTCACGTACGCTGCCACTCTGACCTGGCGGGCCTCGATCGCGTCACCGAAGCGCAGTGGACGTGACCGGGGCATTCGAACCACAAGAGGCGACACGATGGTACGTTTCGAAACCTCGCACGGCGATTTCACGATTGAACTGTTTGAAAGGGAAGCGCCGCTGACGGTGGTCAATTTCCTGCAGTATGTCGACGATGGCTTCTTCGGCGGCACCATCTTCCATCGCATCGTGCCCAACTTCGTGATCCAGGGCGGCGGACTGACGCCGGAGTTCGAGCAGAAGAAGACACGCGCGCCGGTGCGCAACGAAGCCAATAACGGCTTGCAGAACACCCGCGGCATGCTGTCGATGGCGCGCACCGATGCGCCGCACAGCGCCACCTCGCAGTTCTTCGTCAACCTGACCGACAACGATTTCCTCGATTACCGGCCCGGCAATCATGGCTACGCGGTATTCGGCCGCATCACCGACGGACTGGATGTCATCGACCGTATCGCCGCGGTGCGCACCGGCCGACGACAGGGTTTCACCGACGCACCGATGGAAGATGTGATCATCAACTCGGCACGACGCGTCGATAGCGCGGGCTGAGCTGGCTGATCCGCCGTGTGAAAAGACTCAACCTGCTGCAACGTCTGCTGCGCGGTCTGCTGCTGGTTCTGTCGCTGCTGCTGCTGACCGCGGTGGCCACCGTTCTGGCGCTGCGCTGGGTCAATCCGCCCACCAGCGCCTTCATGATTGCGGCGCGCATCGCCGCCTTCCAGGACAGCCGCCCTTATCGCACCGACTTCCGCTGGGTGGACCTGGAAAGCATTTCGCCGCAGGTCGCGATCGCAGTCATTGCCGCCGAAGATCAGCAGTTCCCGTTCCACATGGGCTTCGACTTCAAATCCATCCGCGAAGCGGTACGCAGCAACGCCCGCGGCCGGCGGGTGCGCGGCGCCAGCACGATCTCGCAGCAGGTGGCCAAGAATCTGTTCCTGTGGTCAGGCCGCAGCTGGTTCCGCAAGGGACTGGAGGCGGGCTTCACGTTGATGATTGAAGTGATGTGGCCCAAGGAACGCATTCTCGAGGTGTACCTGAACATCGCGCAGTTCGGCCGCGGCATCTATGGCGTGGAAGCCGCCGCGCAACGCTTTTACCGACAGCCGGCGCGACGGCTGAACCGCGAACAGAGCGCGTTGCTGGCGGCGGCACTGCCCAATCCGTTGCGGCTGCGCGTCGAGGCACCCTCGCGTTACCTGCTGTCGCGCCGCGACTGGATCCTGCGGCAGATGTCCGGTCTCGGCGGCTCCAGCTATCTGGACCGGCTGGCCTCAGAACCGCAATGACGCCTCGATGGCCAGCGAACGCGGCGGGTCGACAAAGCCGTAGTAACTGCGGGCGCCGAACAGCCGCTGCGACAGTGGCGTGTCGCCCGAATAACTGACCACGGTCTTGTCGGTCAGATTGCGGCCCACCAGCGCCACCTCCCAGCGGCGGTCGGCATCGCCCAGCGCCAGGCGCGCATTGAGCTTGGTGTACTGGCTCTGCGTGCTGGCCGGATCCAGCGTCAGCGAGGTCAGATAGTCCGAGCTGTGCAGCACATCAACGCCGCTGCGCATTTGCAGCGTGGCGCTGAGCGGCCAGTGGTAGTCCAGGCTTACGACGCCGGTGAAGCGCGGTGCCAGCTGGTTGCCATAGCCTTGGTAATCGCAGTTGCCGGCGTTGGGCCCGCTGACGATGGGTGTCAGGCCGTAGTAGCACTGGCCGAAGTAACGGGTCCATTCGAAGTCCAGCACGGCCACCGAACCCGACACACGCAGTCGCGACGTGGCCTGCCAGCGTCCTTCGATCTCCAGGCCCTTGACCTCGGCGCTACCGTTGCCGACGTTGAAGCCGATGGCGCCATCGAAGGCCGAGGTCTGCAGATCCTGGTAGTCGGTGTAGAACAACGCCACATTGACCTGCGCCGTATCGGTCGCCGTCTTGAGGCCGACTTCGTAGGTGGTGGCGCGCTCGTCACCGAACTCGAAGGTGCCGCCCGCCGAGGGTGGCTTGTTGGAGCGCGCGTCAAAGCCGCCGGACTTGTAGCCCCGCGCCCAGGACAGGTAGCCCAGCGTCCGTTCGTCCAGGTCGTACTGCAGATTCACCAGCGGCGAGAAATTATTCTCGGAACGTTCGCCGCTGACGCTGTGCGGCACGATGCCCAGTGCCACCGCGAACAGCGGCAATGCCGATGAAGGCAGGTCCGGTCCGCCCAGGCCGTTGGTCAGCCTGGTCACGCGGCTGCCGCTCTTGTCTTCCTTGCTGTAGCGGCCACCAGCCGACAGGCGGAAGCGTTCGGTGGCGCGCCAGGTGGCCTGCGCGAACGCCGACCACAGTTCGCTGTCCTGCGTGAATACGCGCGGATTGGCGGCATTGGCCAAGGCACTCACCAGCGCCGCAGCCAGGCTGTTCGGCGGCACATACAGGTAGTCGGTTTCCTCCAGGCTGTAGTCCTGGTAGAACAGACCGCCGATCCACGACAGGCGCCGGTCCACCGGGGAAGCCAGCCGCAATTCCTGGCTGACCTGATCGTAGTCCTCAGTGATGCCGGCGTTGAACACGGTGGCGCCGACGAAGTCGCAGTCGCACAGTTCGTCCAGATCGTAGCTGCTGTAGCCGCTGACCGATGTCAGTGTCAGTCCGTTGCCGAAACTCCAGTTCAGCGTCAGCACCGCTTCGCGCGAATCCAGATTGCTGGAATCGCCGCTCGACGAACGGCGGTAATCGACGACATTGTTCTGCGCGCTGGCATGCGTGCCCTGTGGCAGGCCGGCGGGATAGCCCAGCAGTGGCAGCGGCGCGCCGGCAACGATCTGCGAATAGGTCAGCCCGGTGAAAGGCCCGGCGGCGGTGATCGGCGTCTCGCCGAAAATCTCCACCTGGCGACCCGTCACATCGAAACTGCCGCCTTCGACTTTCAGCGTGGCATCGAAGCGCTCCGATGGACTGAATGCGAAGGTCAGCCGGCCGGCAAATTCGTCGCGCTGCGGTTCATCGCGACCCAGCGTCAGATTCTCGACGTAGCCATCGGACTTGCGGTAATGCAGCGCGCCGCGAGCACCGAAACTGTCGCCCAGCGGGCCGGACAGCACGGCGCTGGCGATGCTTTCGTCATTTTCCACATCGCGCGACACCCGCATGCTGCCCTCGAACTCGTCTCCGGGCAGCGCGCTGACCAGGCTTACGGCGCCGGCAACGGCATTCTTGCCGAACAGTATGGGCTGCGGACCGCGCAGCACTTCGACGCGCGCCAGATCGAGGAAGGGCATTCGCGACTGGTGGCCGCGGCCACGATACACACCGTCGGCATAGGTGCTGACCGACTGCTCGAAACCATGGTTGAGGCCCGAGCCGATGCCGCGGATGTAGATGTTGTTGGCAATGCCGGTCTCGGTCATCTGCAGGTTCGGCACATAGGCTTTCAGGTCATCGAGCCTGACGATGCCGGCATCGGCCAGTTTGGCGCCGGACACCGCTTCCACCGACAGCGGTACGTCCTGCAACGATTCCTCGCGCTTCTGCGCGGTGACCACCACTTCATCGAGCGTGACTTCCGCTTCGGAAGGCTGCTGCGCCATGGCCGATGGGCCGGCAACCAGCAACGCCAATGCAGTCCAGGGCAGCAGTCGTAGCAAAGGGCGGACAATGTATGCAGTCATGACCAGACCCCCTCCGGTGATATGCTGGCTGCATTGTGCGCTGCTCTATAGTCGGCGCTCAACTGCGCCAGGAGCATGTCTTTGAGGGATTATTCGGCACAGCAGGCCGGGCAGCCGCCCGTGCCGTCACAGCGGCAGTATCGCTACTACGACCTGATCCTGGGTGCTTATGTCTGCATCCTGCTCTGTTCGAACCTGATCGGCCCTGCCAAGGTCTCCACGATCACGCTGCCGGTGGTGGGCGATGTCACCTTCATGGCCGGCGTGCTGTTCTTTCCGCTGTCCTACATCTTTGGCGACATCCTCACCGAAGTGTACGGCTATGCCCGCGACCGGCGCTGCGTGTGGGCCGGCTTCGGCGCACTGGCCTTCGCCTCGCTGATGGCCTGGGTCATCGTCACGCTGCCACCGGCCGCCGAGTGGCTGGACAAGCAGCCGGCCGTCGAGGCCATCTTCGGCAACACGCCACGCATCATCGCTGCCTCCATCATTGCCTTCTGGTGCGGCAGCTTCGTCAACAGCTATGTGCTGGCGAAGATGAAACTGTGGAGCCAGGGGCGCTGGCTGTGGACGCGCACCATCGGCTCCACACTATGCGGCGAGGCGGTGGACTCGGCACTGTTCTACAGCATCGCGTTCCTGGGCAGCTGGAGCTACCAGCTGCTGTTCACTGTAATGCTGACACAGTACGTGCTGAAGACCTCGTGGGAAATCATCATCACCCCGATCACCTATCGCGTCGTGGCAGCGCTGAAGCGCGTCGAGAACGAGGACTACTACGACCGCGGCACCGACTTCACGCCGTTCTCGCTGAAGACCTGAGCGCACGGCGCCCGAGGCGCGGTGTCGGTAGCGGCTGGACAATTTCTGTCGGCCGCGCTTCGCTGTCCGTCGCAAGACTGCGCCGGACAGCGGCGAACCTTGCCCTCGGGGGCGCGGCTGCACATCTGAACTGCGCTACATTGCCTCGTGGAGCAGCGCCGCGCTCCCACTCGGGCTGCGGCGGCCTCCAACGAAATTTCCAGCCGCTACCGACACCGCACCTCGAACGCAGCGGTCGGCCTTCCGAGCCTAGGACTTGGCTGGCTGGCTCAAAGCTTCCTTCCATCCAGGATTGAACCGGGCATAAACCTCGGCGGAGAACAACGTAGCGCTGACCCATTCATCAGCGCGAATCACGACCTCAAAGTACTGCTCCCAATCTCCGGACAGACCGAAGATCGTTTTGCGCTCAGTTTCGCGCATGTTCTCAAGCTGCTCATATACGTTGCTGTAGTCCGTGACAAAAACCGTTCTGCCGCTTTCATCTCGTTGGCCGCTCAACATCGGCAAGAGACGGAAGGCCGCAGGCGATCGCTCCGGATCCGTAATTTTTTGGACTACGCCCACATAGACCTTGCCGTTCTTGAGCGTCACCGACACGGGCATCATTCGGTCCTGGGCATTCCGAAGCAGCAAATCGAGCTCGCTGGCCGTACTTGAGAATCGTCTGCGAAATAAGCTCCATTCAAAGAATTCCTTGATCCCTGGCAAACCCATCAACGCATTGAGCAACTGCGGCGTAAGGATTCCGAGCATCAACGAGAAGATCGCCGTCAGAAAAACATGCGCTGGAACGCCTGGTTCTGGAGTTGCCTGTGTTGCTGAGGAAGTGAGCAGGCTAGCCAGGAATATTTCCGTTCTGGTCTCCCACGGTCCATAGGAATCGCAATGTGTGCGAAGGGCCGCTTCGATCAGATACGCCACGATGAACAGGATTGCGCCATAAAGACCAGCCCGCATGTACACATGCTGACCGTCATGGCGTCGGGTCGTGGCTCGTGAAACTGCCCACTTGTCGGCGAAGTTGTACCCGCCAAGCAGGGTCAGGACAAATATGGCCGCCAGCGACACCGCAAGAAACTAGGGATTTCTTGTCTTGCCGGCGTCCGAAGCACCATCAGGCACTACATTGTGCAGTTTCTCCAGATGCTGCAAAGCGAGTTTGCCACCACCTGAAGAGACCTGGGTGGTGCCATTGGCAGTGGTGACGATCTCCACACCATCGGCAGTATGTCTTCGCGTCCCCTGCAGAAGGTCGCTCAGCTTGCGCGCGAATTCAACCATGGCTGCCACCTCTGGAATATCAGTCCTGACTTAGTATTGGGATAATCATTGGGTTTCTCAAGCCTTCTCACAAGTCCCTATCTGCGGCAATAAGCCAAATATTTCCAGCTGATTACACCAATTCCAGCTTCACGCCGCGCCCGAGAACATGCGCGGCTTTCAAGACAGTATCCAGCTGTATCTTGGCGTTGCCGGGATCGAGGATGCGATCCAGCTGGCTGCGGCTGGTACGCATGCGCCTGGCCATCTCATTCTTGTTCAAGCCCTCCTTCCGCATGGCCTGTTCCAATTGCCAAGCGAGGACCTTTTTGACTGCGACTGCGCTGGTTTCCTCATAGGAGCCTTCGTCCTTGAGATAGTCCGAGAAGGAAGAACCGACGCGGCCGGCTTTTTTCTTTTTGGTCATAATGCCATCTCCTTCTTTCGCTTCAGCGCCAGGTCCAATTCGGACCTTGATGTTTTCTGCGTCTTCTTGATGAAACCATGCAGCAGCACCATGCTCTGCCCGGCGATGCAGAAGATCACGCGTGCGATGCGATGGCTGGCGAGATCGCTGCGAATTTCATAAAGACCGTTGCCGAGCGAACGACAGACGGGCATGCCTACAGGCCAACCAAACTCGGCAGTAGCGATGTCCTGGCCGACGATCTTGCGGTCGATGACATCCAGCGTTTTCAACCACTCCCGCACCGGCTCGTTGCCGGACGCCGTGCAGTAGAACATGGCCGGGAGTTTCTTGATCTCCATCAATCGCGCCACCGTTAAAGTACTTTATACGGTACATTCCCGTCAAGGGCTCCAGCCTGCGGCCCGACCAGCACGCTGGCGAGCGCGTTATTGCTGGTATTTGCGTCAATTCACCCGCAGCTGGACAATCCGGGTGGCGCCCAGCCCAAAGCCATTGATTGGCGGAATGTCGGCGGACCATTGCAGATTGTGAAATCGGGCTTCTGGTCGGAATTTTGGGTCTTTATGCAAAAGACGTCTTCACGCCGGACTGATTCCAATGTTTCTCAACATAAACGGATTCTGGCGGCCGCACGCAGAGCTGCGCGTAAAGCGATCAAGGCTCACAAGGCCGAGGGCATGCCGATCGTCATCTGGCGAAATGGCAAAATTGTTCGAGTGCCAGCTTCCAAAATATCGGTCTAGCGTCAGCCCTGATCATGCGCGCAGTTACGGGAATATTGGCGTTGGTGTTTTCGACCGGGTGTATGGGCCTGGCGAATGGCATGTCCACGGAAGAGCTCATATTCGAAAAGTCGCCGTACGTAGAAGCTGCTAAAGCGGCGGAACAGGGAGATGTGGCGACGCTCAAGAAACTAATTTCTCAGGGGATCGACCTTAACCACGAAGGGAAGGAGACCAGAGGGGATTGGGGTGCAGACACCATGACATTGCTGACATGGGCTGTGCTAAATGACAGTTTCAAGGGAACCGAAGAGCTTCTAAAGGCAGGCGCCGACCCCAATAAGTCAACCGGTCGCGGCATGACGTCGCTCATGTTGGCATCTGCATCCAAGAACGAAAAGTTGTTTGAATTGCTGTTGATTCAATATAAGGCAGATCCCAACAAGGTCTTTATCGGGCAGCGTGAAACAGCACTGACTATAGCGTTGCAGGAGAGAAGGAATCTCGGCGAGAGACGTTTTGATCGCGCTGAAACGCTGCTCAAGCGCGGGGCCAATATAGATGTGAATATGGATCGAGGTGAAACCGCGCTCATTAGGTTTGGTATCCAAGAAGATTGGCGTGCTGTCTACTGGTTGCTAGAACACGGTGCAAACTACGAAGCCAGAAATAAGATTGGTGCGACTGTTATGTGTTTTCTGCGAGATAGCTACAAAGTAAACAATCTTACCCATTCCGAGGCGTATACCTACCGCGACAAAGTTCGCAACCGGCTGCTCGCGCGCGGCGTTGAACGTTCTCGTGTCGATCCTGCGTTGCATCCGAGCACCAGATGTGACGATTAGCCGTCGACCACCGATCGCCATCCGGCAGTACGGCAGAATTTTTCGAGTGCCGGCTTCCCAGATACCGGTGTAGCGCCACCATCGCAGCACTGCGTGTTCAGGATACAGCGCACCTGCCCGAACGTCAGATGTCTACCCTTGGAAGCTGCTGTTGATCTTGGCCTATCGAGCCAATACGGCGCACCGAAGTCACTGAATGCCCGGAAACAGATTGTACGTACAAGATACTATCCTGTGCCCGGCGAACATCGAGAGAAACCACCAAGTGCAACGAATCGAGCCTGCGCTGCCGGACAGGGCGCCGTGAGTTTCGTTGGAGGCCGCCGAGAACGAGCGAGCGAGGCGCCGCTCCATCGCAAAGGTGTAGCGCAGTTCAGATGTGCAGCCGCGCCCGCGAGGGCGAGGGAACGCCGTCATTCGCCGCGTTCCTGCGCGGCGAATGACGAAGCGCGGCCGACAGAAACTCCCGGCGCCCCATCCGGCGGCGCGTGCGCGAACCTCAATTCAGCCGCTGCGTCTCATCGCGCGTGGGACTGGCCGCGAACAGCTGTTCGACATCCACCGCATCGAAGCGGTAGCTGCGGCCGCAGAATTCACAATCGATGGTGACGGCGCCCTGCTCGGCCAGCACATCGCGCGCCTCGGCTTCACCCAGCGAGCGTAGCAGCTCACTGACACGCTGCCGGCTGCAACTGCATTCGAAGCCGACCGCGGTGGCGCCGAACAGCCGGCAGTCATGCGCGCCGCACACCATGGGCAGCAAGGTTTCGATGTCATTGGACAGCAGTTGCGCAGGGTTCAGGCTGGTCAGACCGGCCTGCACTTCTTCCCAGACATCGTGCGTGGCAGCGCCACTGGCTTCGCCGCGGCTGGCGGCCGGCAGCTTCTGCACCAGCAGTCCCACGGTCTGCAGCCGGTCACCGGCCAGCATCAACCGTGTCGGCAGCTGTTCGGAGGTGGCGAAGTAGTTTTCCAGGCAGGCAGCCATGCTGGCACCCTCCAGCGGCACAATGCCCTGATAGCGCTGGCCGCGCTGCCCGGCCTCGATGGTGACTACCATGCGGCCATCGCCGATCAATGCGGCAAAGCCGGCATCGGCCGGCACCTGTGCGGTGTGCTGCGCCGTGGCACGGATGCGGAAGTCATGCGTGCACTGGGCCACCAACAGCGACACCAGTCCATTGCCAGCCAGCTGCAACGTCAGTTTGCCGTCGAACTTCAGCGTCGCCGCCAGCAGTACCGCGGCGGTGGCAGCCTCCCCCAACAGTGCTTCAACCAGCGGCGGATACTGGCGCGTGCCGCGCAGTTCATGCCAGGCGTCGGTCAGCCGCACCCAGTGACCGCGCACCGGATGCGCTTCGAGAATGAAGCGCCGCAGTTCGTCGGGCAACCGGTTGCGCTCAGCCACCGAGTTTTTTCTTGAGCAGCTCGTTGAGCCGCGCCGGATTGGCCTTGCCCTGCGTGGCCTTCATCACCTGCCCGACGAAGAAGCCGAACAGCTTGTCCTTGCCCGAACGATAGTCGGCCAGCTGGCCGGGGTTCGCCGCCATCACCGCTTCGATGGCCTTCTCGATTGCCGATTCGTCGGTGATCTGCCGCAGGCCCTTGGCCTCGATGATGACATCGGCGTCCTGCTGCGACTCCCACATCGACTCGAACACTTCCTTGGCGATTTTGCCCGAGATGGTGTTGTCGACAATGCGTCTGAGCAGCTGCGCCAATGCCACCGCATCGACGCGGCTGCCGGCGATCTCCAGTCCGTCGCGGTTCAGCATGGCCGACAGGTCGCCGGCCACCCAGTTGGCGGCCAGCTTGGGCTCGCCGCCCAGTTCCTTCACCACTGCTTCATAGAACGCGGCGATCTCGGTGCTGGCGGTCAGCACGCCGGCGTCATAGGCCGACAGTCCGTGCTGGCTGGCAAAACGCGCCGCCTTCTGGTCCGGCAGCTCAGGTAGCAATGCAGCGACGTTCTTTATATAGGCATCGTCGAGCAGCACCGGCAGCAGGTCCGGATCCGGGAAGTAGCGGTAGTCGTTGGCCTCTTCCTTGGACCGCATCGAACGGGTCTCGCCCTTGTCCGGATCGTACAGGCGGGTCTCCTGCACCACCTTGCCGCCGC
>JAIBJM010000049.1 GCA_020029535.1 Gammaproteobacteria bacterium
TGGCCTCCAGCTTCGACAGCTCCAGCAAGTCGCTGAGGATGGCGTTCATGCGCTGCGCCTGACGCTGCATCTCTTGCAACGGCCCGGCAAGCGCCGGGTCCAGTGCGCTGTCCTGGGCCAGCGTTTCGATGTAACCGGAGATTACCGTCAGCGGTGAGCGCAACTCGTGCGAGGCATTGGCAACGAAGTCCTTGCGCATGGCTTCCAGCCGCGCCTGCCGCGTCACATCGCGTACCAGCAGCAGCAACTGACCGGCACCGTAGGGCACCAGCTGCATCGAGATATGCAGATCGGCGCCGACGGTGGTGCGCACCACCACCGGATTGCCGTAGTCGCCCGAACGCAGGTAGTGCAGGAATTCGGGATAGCGCACCAGGTTCTCGACGCGCAGTCCGACGTCGCCGCGGCCGCGCAGGTTCAGCAGACGAGCGGCGGTGCGATTGAACCACAGCATCTCGGCCTGGGGATTGAGCACCACCACGCCGTCCGGCATGGCCGCGGTGGACTGGCGCAGTTCGCGCAGTACGCGCAGCAGCCTTTGCTTGTGATAGCGCTTGCGACGATACAGGCGCAGCACCAGCGCCACAGCATCGCCCCACTGTCCACCCGATTCCGGCGCCTGCTCCTCGGTGTTGCGCCGCAGCCAGGCCACCAACCGCGCCAGCCGCACCAGTTCCAGGGCCAGCATCAGCGTCAGCATCAGCGCCACGCCCAGCCAGGGTCGGCCCAGCATCAAACCCACCAGCCAGCCGCCGACCGCAGCCAGCATCAGCCGCAACGCCAGCATCGATGCCAGCCGCCAGGACATTAGGGTCAGCCCGTTTCCTGGGCAGAGAAACGATAGCCGGCGCCGCGCACGGTCTGCACGTACTGATCGCAACCGCCGCTTTCCAGCGCCTTGCGCAGTCGCCGGATGTGCACGTCGATGGTCCGTTCCTCGACATACACATTGCCGCCCCAGATGCGATCCAGCAGCTGTTCGCGGCTGTAGACCCGGTCCTGATGCAGCATGAAGAACTCCAGCATGCGGTATTCGGTGGGACCGACCGTGATCGCATCGTCGCCGGCCGAGACGCGGTGACTGCCGCGATCCAGCGCCAGCTTGCCACATTGCAGGATCTCGGCATCGTCGCTGCCCGAACTGCGCCGCAGCAGCGCATTGACACGCGCCAGCAGCTCGCGCGGAGAAAAGGGCTTGGTGATGTAGTCATCGGCGCCGCCGTCCAGACCGGCCACCTTGTCGGCCTCTTCAACACGGGCAGTCAACATGATGATGGGCAGATCGCGGGTGGCGGCATCGCGCTTCAGCGCGCGCGTCAGTTCCAGGCCACTGATATCGGGCAGCATCCAGTCCACCAGCAGCAGGTCGGGGCGCTGGTCGGCCACGGCGTTGCGTGCGGTGCGGCTGTCCTCAGCCTCGCGCACCTCGAAGCCGGCCCGTCGCAGGCCGAAGGCGATCATCTCGCGTATCGGACGCTCATCTTCAACGATCAGAATCTGTCTGGCGCCCATGCGCAGCGACCTCCGTTTGCTGACCGCATGATAGTGACATTTATGTTGCCATCCCGTGACAAGGCGCCCGGCATGTGTCACACCGATGGCAGAGTCGCCACCCGGTCGCGCAGATAGACCGGCTGCGCCGATTCGGGCGGCAGCGCCGCCGCCAGTCCCCGCTGGGCCGCCAGCGCGGCAACATCCAGCGCCCGCGAGGCCAGCTCCGGCATCACCCTGCCCAGCGTGGTCGCGCGTTCGGCCAGCTCCGGACAGGCCGCAAAGCCCGAGCCACCGCCCCAGCAGTCGCCGCGCCACCACTCCCCGGCCGCCAGCACATCGACCGGCGGTGACACCTGCTCGCCTCCTTCGACCTTCACGGCATTGGCCTGCCGCTGGAAGCCGGCCCAGTACACCTCACCCATGCGGGCGTCCTGGCAGATCAGTGCGCGCTGCGGCGCATCCGGCTGCATCAGCAGCTGCCAGGCCAGCGCCTGCAGGTTCGAGATGCCGATCACCGGCAGGCCGCTGGCAAACGCCAGGCCCTGCGCGGTGCTGGCCGCCAGACGTACGCCGGTGAAAGCGCCGGGTCCGCGCCCGAAGGCGATGGCATCCAGCTGCGACAGCGACAATCCGGCCTCCCCCAGCAGCTGATCGCACAGCTGCAGGATCAGTTCGCCATTGCCACGCACCACGGGCGCAGTCCGCTGCGACCCCGGACCGTCCAGCCACAGCGCGGCCGAGCAGTATTCGGTGGCGGTATCGATGGCCAGCAACTTCATGACGCCGCCTCCGCAAGCTGCGGTGCATCGGCCAGATCGCGCGCGCAATCGCGCAACATGTCGATGGCCTCATCGGCCGATTGGGTGATGCGCATCGGCGGCAGCGCCGCGCGCAGCAATCGTCCATAGCCGCGTCCGGTCAGGCGCGGGTCGCAGATCACCACCACGCCACGGTCGCTCTCGCTGCGGATCAGGCGACCCACGCCCTGCTTCAGCGCCAGCGCCGCTTCGGGCAGTTGGTAATCACGAAACGGATTGCCGCCCTGCGCATTCAGATATTCGACGCGCGCGCGCACCTGGGGATCGTCGAGGTGCGCGAACGGCAACTTGTCGATGATGACCAGACGCAGCGCGGGACCCTGCACATCCACGCCTTCCCAGAAGCTGGCGGTACCCAGCAGCACGGCGTGCCCCGAAGCGCGGAAACGGCGCAGCAGCAGTTCACGCGGTGCCTCACCCTGCACCAGCAGCGCCGGCATGTCCGGCAGCGCCCGCAGTGTCCGCGCCGCGGCGTTCAGCGCGCGATGGCTGGTGAAGAGCAGGAAGGCGCCGCCATCGGCGGCCGACAGCAGCGGCAGCGCCAGCTTCAGCACGGCGTCGATATAGGAAGGGTTGGCCGGGTCCGGCATGCCGGTGGGCAGGTACAGCAGAGCCTGGCTCTCATAGTCGAAGGGACTGTCGACGCACAGCGTCGGCAGTTCGCCCAGCCCCAGCCGGTTGGCGAAGTGACTGAAATCACCGGCCAGCGCCAGCGTGGCCGAAGTGAATATCCACGCGCAGCGTTGCTGGCCCAGCAGCGCCCGGAAACGCTCCGACACATCGAAGGGCAGCAGACTGAGCACGAAGCCACGCGGCTGTACCTGCAGGCCGCGCGCGCCCTCCACAGCCTCATCAACGATCTGCGCCAGCGCGGCGCCGAGATGGCGGGCGCGCAACCCGCACTGCTGCAGCTCCGCATCCGGCTCCAGTGCTTCGATGCCATCGGCCAGCGCGGCGCACGCCACCCGCAGTTGCTCGCAGCAGCCACGCGCGGCAACCGGCAGATCCTGCCAGGCGATGCGGCGTTCGACGCCGCCCGCCGCAGCCTGCAACGCCACCAGGGCCGACTCGAGTGGCTGACGCATTTCCGCCGCGCGCGCGGCCGGCACCGCATGACTGGCCAGCAAGCGGCGGACATCCTGCAGCAGTGAGTCCAGCTGACGGCTGCTGCATTGCTGACCGAAGAATTCGGCAGCCAGATCAGGCAGCTGATGCGCTTCGTCGAGAATCAGTGCATCCGCGCTGGGCAGCAGATCGCCGAAGCCGTCTTCCTTCAGTGCCAGATCGGCCATCAGCAGATGGTGATTGACCACCACCAGATCGGCTTCCAGCGCGTTGCGACGCGCCGCGAAAACATGACAGCGTGCAAACTCGCTGCAGCGGCCGGCCAGACAGTTCTCGCGGGTGCTGGTGAGCTGTGCACGCAATGGGTGCGACTCTCCCAGTTCAGACACCTCTGCCAGATCCCCGGTACGCGTGCGTTGCGACCACTCGCCAATGCGCGCCAGCAACGGCAGCTCGGGCGACAGCAGCGAGGCCTGCGACGGCGCTGCGCGCAGCCGACAGAGATAGTTGGCGCGTCCCTTCAGCAGCGCCACCCTGACCGGACGGCCGATGGCGGCCGCCAGCAGCGGCAGATCGCGGTTGAACAACTGATCCTGCAGCGTCCGGGTACCGGTGGATACCAGCACCCGCAGCCCGGAGCTCAATGCCGGCACCAGATAGGCAAAGGTCTTGCCGGTGCCGGTGCCCGCCTCGATCAGCAACGACTCGCGCAGTTGTAAAGCCTCGGCGATGCGCTCGGCAATGCGCAGCTGGCTGCTGCGCGGGCGGTATCCCTCCAGCGCCATCGCCAGCGCGCCTCCACCCCGGAATATTTCCTTGAGATCCACGATTTTACGCAATGCATCCACTACCAAAAAACCGCAACCGGGGCTCCGTTTCACGGGATCGGTGGCTATACTTGGCCACGGCGGAGCTCCATGGTGCATCATTCGCACCCCGAACGGGCATCTGCATTCCCCAGGCAATCTGTAAAGGATTTGACATGGCCACAGCTCCCCACACCCTCGTTTCCATGCCCGAACTGTCGCCAGGTGTCTCGGAATGGGTCGAGCAAGTACGGGAGCTGACCCAGCCGGCCAAGGTGTACTGGTGCGATGGCTCGCAGAGCGAGTTCCAGCGTATCCGCGGCGAACTGGTGGCGCGGGGCGAGCTCAAGGAACTCAACAAGGAAACTTTCCCGAACTGCCACCTGTACCGTTCCGACCCCACCGATGTGGCACGCGTCGAGCACCTGACCTTTGTCTGCACCCAATCGAAGGACGACGCCGGTCCGAACAACAACTGGATGGCGCCGGACGAAGCCAAGGCCAAGATGCGGGGACTGTTCGCCGGCTGCATGAAGGGCCGCACGCTGTATGTGGTTCCGTACTGCATGGGCCCGATCGATTCGCCTTATGCCCGCTGCGGCGTGGAGATCACCGACAGCGCCTATGTGGTGCTGAACATGGCGATCATGACCCGCATCGGCCGCCGTGCACTGGAACGCATCGCGGCGGAAGGCACCTTCGTCAAGGGCCTGCACTCGACCGGCGACCTGAATCCGGCGCGCCGCTTCATCATGCATTTCCCTGAAGAGCTCGGCATCCAGAGCATTGGCTCGGGTTACGGCGGCAACGCGCTGCTGGGCAAGAAATGCCATGCGCTGCGCATCGCCAGCTGGCAAGCGCGCAGCGAAGGCTGGCTCGCCGAGCACATGCTGATTGTCGGTCTGCAGAGCCCGCGCGGCGAAACGCACTATGTGGCAGCCGCTTTCCCGTCGGCCTGTGGCAAGACCAATCTGGCCATGCTGATTCCGCCGGACGCGCTGCCGGGCTGGAAGGTATTCACTGTGGGCGATGACATCGCCTGGCTGCATCCCGGCCCGGATGGCCGGCTGTGGGCCATCAATCCCGAGTCGGGTTATTTCGGCGTGGTGCCGGGCACCAACCCGAAGACCAACAAGAATGCCTACGACATGATCCGCCACGACACCTTGTTCACCAACGTGGCGCTCACCGCGGACAACGAGCCCTGGTGGGAGGGCCGCAAGGATTCGCAGCCGGTCACCGACTGGCTGGGCCGTCCCTACGATCCGAGCAACGGACCGGCGGCGCATCCCAATTCACGCTTCACCGTGGCCGCCACGCAGAACCCGGCCTACACGCAAGCGGCCGCCGAACCGCGCGGCGTGCCAATTTCAGCATTGATTTTCGGCGGGCGGCGCCGCGAACTGGCACCGCTGGTATACGAAGCCCGCAGCTGGGCACATGGCGTGCTGGTAGGCGCGTCGGTGGCTTCCGAGACCACCGCTGCTGCCGTGGGCGAAGTGGGCGTGGTGCGCCGCGATCCCATGGCCATGAAGCCCTTTGCCGGCTACAACTACGGCGACTACTTCGCTCACTGGCTGAATGTGGGCGCAAAGCTCAAGCGTCCGCCGCGCATGTTCCACGTCAACTGGTTCCGCCAGTCCGCGGACGGCAAATTCCTGTGGCCGGGCTTTGGCGACAACCTGCGGGTACTGTCGTGGATGCTGGAGCGGTGCGCAAACCGTGCCGAAGCGCAGGATACCGCCATCGGCTTCCTGCCGCGCCCCGGCGATCTGAACCTGCAGGGCGCAGATGTCAGCGCGCAGGCCGTGACCGAACTGACCACTGTCGACAAGGCCGGCTGGCTGCGCGAAGTGGGTGATTTCCGCGGGTATCTGCAGGAATTCGGCAGCCATACGCCGAAGCAGCTGTATGACGAGCTGGCTGAAGTCGAGCGGCGCCTGAAAGCCTGAGGAGCTTCAGTATTCCTCGCAGACGAAGCGGATCGTCTGCGGTGAGTCCCGATCCGGCACGCGACCCAGTCCTATGCTGCCCTCGCCCTTGATCGGCACGCTGTCGCGCCTGACGAAGGCTTCTTCCTGGCCGTCGATCTGCAGGAAGGTGCCATTGGTGCTCTGATCGGTCAGCGTAAAACGGTTGCGACTGAACTCGATGCGCGCATGCTGGCGCGAAATCAGATTGCCGCGCACCACGATGTCGCTCTCGTCAGCGCGGCCGATCACCGCCTGCGGCCGCTGTTCGTCCACCACATAGTCGCGATCGTCCACACGCAGGCGCAGCCGCAGATGGCGCCGCTTGTCATGGTTCGTCAGCGCAATGGCCGGCAACATGCTGGTGACATCCTCGGTCTGCCACAGCACCTCGTACAGCGCGATCTCGCCGCCCTGGCCACGAATGGCCGCCACGTCGATCTGCCGCACCGAAGCGCGCCACTCCGGTGACAACCGCTCGACCGTGGCCGCGGTGGTGATGATCTGTCCGGCCTTGGCCTGGCTGGTCATGCGGTTGGCCACATGCACGCTGGCGCCGAACACATCGCGGTTCTCCAGCACCACCGGTCCATAATGACAGCCGATGCGGATGGCGATGGTCTGGCCGTCCGGCTTCAACTCGCTGTGTGCGCCGATCTGCTTCTGCATCTGGCCTGCGGCATTCAGCGCATCGTCGGGCGTCGGGAAGGTAGCCATGACCTCGTCACCAATGGTCTTGATGACGGTGCCGTGATGCTGCTCGGTGGCGGTACGCATCAGATCGATGCAGATGGCGATCAGCTCGCGGGCGCGCTGATCGCCGAGCGCCTCAAACAGCCGCGTGGACCCCACTACATCGGAGAACAGGATCGCTAGTTCGATGTCCTTGACCATGCAGGTTCGACTTCACATAACGAGGGCCCGGCATTATACGCGAGCCGGCCGTCATTCTGAGCAAGCTGATCAACTCCCCACCGCAAGTGATTGCTTTGGCGGGGCCAGTGTACCGGCACGCCGGGCCGCTTCATATAGCAGCTCCGGGCCTGCACCAGGCGCGCGCGCGCCCTCCGACAACAGCCGCCTGAACTCGCGCGCGCCGGGACGGCCGGCGTACAGACCCAGCATGTGACGGACGATCGAGGACAGCGACTCCCCGGCCGCCAGCTCCCTGGCCGCATAGTTGGCCATGCGCACCAGCAGCGCAGCTTCATCCGGCACGCTGCCACCATGCAGCTGCTGCCGGATCTCGGCCAGCACCAGCGGGCGGTGATAGGCCTCGCGACCCAGCATCACGCCGTCGCACCAGCCCGAAACCTGCCCGACCTCCGCCGCCGTGCGCAAGCCGCCATTCACCACCAGCGGCACCCCGGAGAAATCCCGTCGCAACCGCTGCACGATGTCATAGCGGAGCGGTGGCACGGTGCGATTCTCGTGTGGCGACAGACCACCCAACACCGCCTTGCGCGCATGCACGATGATGGCCTCGCAGCCCGCGGCCACAATGGCTGCGGTGAACTCCGTCAGCGCCGAGTAGTCAGCCTCATCGAAACCGGCACCCCGCCGCGTCGCCTCCGCGCCGCGCCCCTGCACGATGCCGATGCGCATCTTCACCGTCACCGGCACCGAAACCACTGCGCGCATCGCCCTGACGCAATCGGCGACGCGCGCGGGCTCCGCCATCAGGCAGGCACCGAAGGCACCGGCGTGCACGCGGTCGCTGGGGCAGCCACAGTTCAGATTGATTTCATCGTAGCCGGCTTCGGCGCCGACCTTCGCCGCTGCCGCCAGTCGTGCCGGCTCGCTGCCACCCAGCTGCAGCGCCACCGGGTGTTCTTCATTGTCGAAGCGCAACAGCCGCCCGGCCGAACCGCGCAGGATGGCCTCGGCATTGATCATCTCGGTGTACAGCAGCACATCCGGCGAAAAGCCGCGCAGGAAGTAGCGGCAGTGCCGGTCGGTCCAGTCCATCATGGGGGCGACCGAGATTCTCCGGTCGAGGGATTTGCTCGATTTCTCGACGGAAATGCCTTGTTTTGTAGCGTTTTCCACTTGCGGTGTTTCTGCGGGATTCCTGCGAATTTCGGGGAGTTTACTGGTTGCTGAAGGGACATAAAGGGGACAAGAATGGTTTCCAGACCTCTTGTCCCCTCAAAAAACCACCATGCCCAGCAAGTCATCCCATGCCGCTAACCCGCCTTCTGGCGACGCGCATCAATCAATTCAGCGAGATCTGTGGCACTGACCAGCCACGGCGAGTTCTGCCCGCCCAGTCGGAACGCTGGGCACAGCGACTGTGCGGAATGTTGGCTTCGCCAAATTCTGCCAGCAGTCCGAAGAGTGTGCTGTTCATGACGTTGACCTGCGGAGCTCTCGCAATGACGCCAACACTGCGCCAGCACGTAACACTTTTGTACAGGCGGTTTCGCGGAGAATTCGGCGGGCGGTCAAATCGGCGCTGCATCGCGCTAATATTCTTGCGCCGCGCGGTATTCCTTACTAATATGCATTCGGTAAGGACGGAGGAGTTGGCAATGAGCACTGACGCAACCCTGACCAGCAAGGGCCAGACCACAATCCCGAAGGCAATTCGCGACAGCCTGCACATGAAGACCGGCGACCGGATGACCTTCACGCTGATGCCGGACGGCGTCGTGATCATGCGGGTAAAGAACAAGCGCGTCTCCGAACTCGCCGGACTGCTGCACAAGAAGGGCAGGAAACCCGTACCCGTTGAAATGTTGTCGCGGTAGTGCTCGGGTTAGACACCAACGTTCTGGTTCGGTATCTGGTTCGAGACGATCAGCTGCAGTTCGAGAAAGCGCGACGGCTGATCAAGCGCGAATCCGACAAGGGCGAGCCTGTCCTCGTCAATCTGTTGGTACTACTGGAAACGGAGTGGGTGCTGCGAAGCAGGTACGAACTGTCGAAGGCGGAGATCCTCTCGGCATTTTCCACGCTGCTGGACGTTGCGGATCTGGCATTCGAGGACGAGCCTTCCGTCGAACACGCCCTCTATTCCTGGAGGGACTCGGCAGCCGACTTTGCCGACTGCCTGATCGAAGCCCGCAATCGCCAGCTCGGCTGCGACGCCACGGCGACGTTCGATGCCAAAGCGCTGAAACTTGCCGGATTCGTTTCCGCCTGACTTGAGGAGACGTAAAGGAGACAAGCCCTTTCCGTTATCACCAAGTTATTGATGCTCAAAACGATTTAGTGATCGTCGGTCCAGTCCATCATCGGGGCCACGCTTCTCGCAGTATCGAGAGCGGCCGGGTTGGGAGGGACTTGTAGAGATCGTCCCCACCCCTCACCCGAGCGCTGATGAAGAATCTAGCCGTTGATGCGGCCAATATTGGCAAGCCTGCGCAAGATGAGTCCCCGACGGCGATCGTTACGCCGTTGCGGTAGCCGCCGCATCCTGCATGACTTTGGCCAGCGTGGTGTAGGTCTTTACCCACGCCGCTTCGACATCCGGTGTGAACGCAGAACCCAAGCCTTGTCCGAGTGTCCACACCAGCGCGGTGGCAACGGTGCCGTAGTGCGCATCGGTCACACCGTAGCCGACATGGCGACGGCCAAGGTCCTGCACTGCAGGAACCAGCTTATCCAGCTGCGTCAATCCGCCCACTGCGGTGCCAATCATGGTCATCAGCTTGCGGCCCTGCTCTTTCACATCACCCTTGAACAGCGGACGCAGTGTGGGGTCGAGCTCGAACAATTTTCCGTAAAACAATTCTGCGGCGGTTTCCTTGATGGGGACGACTTTCTGCCAGGTGCCTTGCACCATCGCGATTTCTTCAGGGGTCATGGTCTATTCCTCGTGGGTCGGTTGCATGAAAATTTGACAGTCATTCGGCTTTGGAATTGAGCGCGACAACCAGGGCCACCATGTAATCGACCGCGGCTTTGACTTCCTGGTCCGACAGTTTGGGGTTGTCGCCGCGCGCCGGCATTTGTGTACCCTTGGGCCCGAAAAAACCCTTGAGCGCCTGCGTGTACAAGATTTCCTTGCCCTTATCGATGCGTGGCTGCCAGGCATGAAGATCGGTGACCTGCGGCGCGCCGCTGAAATCGTCCGTGTGACACACGGCGCAGGTACCCAGCCAGACTTCGCGACCCAGCTTCAACGTCGGTCCGGGCAGCTCGGGATAGGTGTTGGCGTTCACCGCCAGTGTGGGTGCAGCGCAGCCCAACCACACCAATGCCACCGCTGCAATCAGTGGCACAGGTATAGGCCCGTTACGCAAAGCGCTCGTATCCATAACACGCTCCTAGTTCATGGGAATGCGCAGCACGACGCCGCCCATCACATCGCCGAGTTTGAAATCGGTCCTGGGGCTGTCCTTGTGATCGTTGTGACAAGTTATGCAGGCTTGCGAGATGGCGCGGTCCGGATACACGGCAGTGAAATATTTTTTTCCGCCCAGCAGCTCTTCCCTGTAGAACGCGGTCTTGGGGTTGGCCGCCACCGCTTTCAAGCCCTCGGTTTCCACCGCAGTCTTGGCCATGTTTTGCTTGTTGACTGCCCACAGCGACAACAAGGAGTACGAGAAGCCGGGATTCTTTTCCGCCACCATTTCCGATCCGAAGCGGAACATTTGCGCCGGCAGCGGCAGCGCCTTGTCGTCCTTGAAGTGTTCGCTGGCCTTGATGACCTTCTCTTCGTTCTGCAGGCGGTTGACCACCATGCGTGTGTAGACCGTGCGATCGGCTTCCATCACAGCGTGCAGGCCATCGGCCATTTGTTGATAGCTCACACCCTCTGCAGCGCGGGCGATCTGACCAACCGTACAAGTCAGCAACACCAGGCTACCCGCTACAGTCATCATCCTTAAGTTACTCATCGTTAGTCTCCGTTGGTTATCAGTTTCAAATCACATCGAACTCTCTGAAGTCATTGCGCGGAACCCGCCTGACGCTCGCGCCGGATTGCTCCATCCCGCGCCACAGCCATGTCGACACCAGGAACATGTCTGGCTGGCTGGCCAGCAAAATTGGCGTCGATCAGTTTGCGGTCTGCCAGCGCATCGACGGCGAACGAGTAGCCGTGACAGTTCATGCATACCGGCCGGATCATTTTTTCGTTGGGGCGCAGCGTGTCGTTCTGGTTGTGCTGCGCAAACACCTGCTTGAAGTCGTATTCCTCATGGCGATGATCGACACGCGGCAGATGACAGCTGGCGCAGCTCACGCCGCTGCCCGCGGCGCCCGATCCGGCGACTTCGGCGCGCCACAGCTGCGCGTGCTTGCTGCGCGAATATGCCTGCGAATGAACATCATTGTGGCACCCCAGACAGGCATCGACGGCGGCGCGTTTGACGTCGAAGCGGTGTGGGCCATGACAACTGAGACAATTCAATTCGCGATGTGCCGCACCGGCTTTCATGGGCGAGCGCGCCTGTGCCGGCGTCATCGGCGGCAGTCCTTGCGCCAGGCGCATGCCATGCTTGCCGGACTGGAAGCCCTGTTGCTGCAACTGGTGGCAGCTCGCGCACATGTTCGAGTCTGGCTTGTCGATCCAGACTGACTTTTCGGGATCTGCTCCGGAATGACACGCGTTGCAGTTCACGCCCGCCGATGCGTGCGCAGAAGCCAGCCAGTCGTTCATCAGTCCGGCATCGGCGGTTGCCGCACGCGGCGCGTCGGCGGCGCCCATATCCAGTTTTTGCAGCGGGTAACGGTCGCTGGGGTAATCGGGCAGTAGCGCAGCCAGTTCGCGGAAATTGGTCATGCTGAGTTGCAGGGTGCCCGAGTTGGGTGCTTCATCGGCGTGCGCGAGCAGGAAATCTTCGTACAACGCGCGATCGTCGTGAAAGTTATGGCAGCCGGCGTCGGTACAGGTGTTGAACGCCATACCCTTGTGGCTGGGACGATCCTGGGCGATGTCCTGATGACAGTGAAAACAGTAGTCCGCCGGCTGGGTAACGCCCATGGTCAGCGTGATCTCCGGTCGATGTTCGACGTGACAGGTTACGCACCAGCGCGCATCGATGTTGTCGAGCAACGCCGCGTTGCGTGGATCGGTGAATTTCGCCAGCGGATGTTTGTCCTCGGCTTCCTTCAGTTCGGCGCCGTGGCAACCGACACAGGCGGCCTGAATCGATTCCCTATCGCTGAACGATTTGGTGTGGCACGACTCGCAGGCCAGTTCGATTTGATAGTGGCCGGCCGTGGTCTTGCCCGGCAGGAACTGCGCGCGCACCTGCGCCAGCGTCGGGTGATCAGCAGCGCGCTTGGTCATGAACAGGCTTCCGGCCAGCACCAGCGCCATCACCACCGTTATCGCACCCCACCATAACCACCATGTGCGCTGCCCCTTCTTCGCCTGCCTCATGCAGCCATGCTCAAAAGAAATACGCCTGAAGAACGTGAAACCCCAACAACACCGGCAGCGGCCAGAACAGCAGGATGTGGGTCCTTACCCAGATACGCCGCAGGCGTACGGCGCGTGCACCCAGACGATGTTCGTTGGCGATTAACGCGCCCGACACACCGCCCACCGCGATCAGTCCGCAGAAGCTGCTCGACAGCACGAGATTGAGATTGGCGCCGAGTCTGCCGCCGGTATGAGCGAGCAAGACGACGGTTGTGAGTACGCCGATGGCGACATGTGCGACGCGCCACAAGGCGAATTCGCCCCACTTGAAGCCGGTAATACGCTTGCGCAGGGACACCAGCAAGGTAATCGCGCTGAGCCCCAGCAGTGTGTAGCCACTGACCTGTTTCAAAAAGGCGTCGCGCCACCAGTGGCTGAAGGCAGGTTCGACCTGCACCGACGTGGTGTCGAGCACATTCCATGGCAACGACAGCAACAGCGCGCAACACGCGGCCACGATGCTCAGCGTCAGCACTGGTGTTGCGCCGCGCGAGGGTTGCAACTTCCCGGCGCTGCCCAGCAGTTGTTGCAGCAACGGTCGACAAGTGCCGCAGATCTTGCCTGCGCCGGTGCATGCACTCAATGCTTCGACCGTGGCACATTGGAGGGAGATTGCCCCGCTCAACTGGCCGCGTGTCACGCCGGTGCAATTACATACCGTGGCGCCTGCCGGCCACAGCACAACGTCGTCGCCTGGTACGTCGGGCCATAAGCGGCCACTGGACTGAAAGCGCTGCAATTGCCAGAACCAGACTCTGCCACGTTGCTTGATGACTTCCTGCAGTCGATTCACTTCGGCATTGGCGCCAATGGCGGCGGCGCCGATCATGCGACCGCGCTGGACGATCAACGTAGTGTGCTGCCCGTTCGGCTCCTCGTGATAGTAGTGTTGCGCGTGTGTACTTACGTCTTCGTCCGCGACACTGCCCATGCTGAACACCGGCGTGCCGACGACTTTCAATTTGGTGGCGGCAATCGATCCCTGGTAGCGAGCGTTCAATCCGGCAATGTTCGCTGCTGCCACACTGGCTTGTTCGAAGCCGGGGGCCGCCAATCCGTACACGACATCGCGGTGTTCGGCACATTCGCCCACGGCAAAAATATTCGGGTCGGAAGTACACGCCCGATCGTCGATGCGTATGCCACGACCCACGTGCAACCCCGCGTTGCGCGCCAGGTTGACGTTGGGCCGTATTCCCGTGGCAACGATGACGGTGTCGCAATCAAGACGCCGTCCGCTTTGCAGCAGGACACCCGCCACGCGACCATCGCCGAGAATCTCGCGAACGCCGTCGCCCAGCGTCACGCTGATGCCCATGCTTTCAATATGTTTCTGTGTCGCCTGTGCCGCACGAGTATCCAGTTGACGCGGCATCAATCGAGTGTTGTGTTCGACCACCAACACTTCGGTGTGAAAGCGACGCATGGCGCGCGCCGCTTCCAGCCCCAACAGTCCGCCGCCCAACACGACGCAACGCCGGCTGCGCATGCGCCGGGCAAACAGCTTTTGCGCATCGGAAAAATCTCGAAAGGTGAATACGCCGGGCAACGCAATACCAGGGATATTCGGCACATGCGGCGACGAGCCAATGGCCAACACCAGCCTGGAGTAATGTTGTACGCGGCCGCGCGAATCGATCGCGCACTGGACATCGCGTTCTATGCTGTCTATGGCGCAGCCCAGCCGCAACTCAAAGGCCGGGTCGTCGGGTAGCAGCGCATCAAAGTTGAGTTCCGCCAGACCTAATTCGCCCATCAGGAACGACGACAGTCGCACGCGGTTGTATGGCTCGTGCGCTTCGGCACCGCACAGCACGATCGGCTGTAATGGTTGATGGCGACGCAGTTCCTGCACCACTCGCACGCCCACCGGACCGCTGCCGACGACCAGGACGGGCGCACGGGCGGCAGCGGTACTGATGGATGGCGCGATCACAGCGGACATTTGCGGCCCCAAAAAAACAAAACGGCACCCTATGCACTGCCGTGCAGGCAATGCCTGAGGACGCCGTTGTCCGGAATAAATTCGACACCGTCGTTGATGTCGGATGTTGCCGTGAATAAAGCAAGACCTATGCCACGCAAAACCAGTGAAGTTCACTGGCCGCGAAAGCCCGGTTTTGTCGAAGAAATTGCCGCATTTCAAAACGAATGCGTCTGGTCGAGGGCGTCGATTCTGGGTGGCGATGGTGCGTAAGTCGCCATGCCTGCACAATCGCGGTACGGTCAGTTCATACGGCCGCCGTCCGCCCCGTCACAAATCCGTCAAACGGCGCCGGTAGTGTATGACGATTGCACACCAGGAAAGCAAAGTCATGGCCACTCTCGAACTGCTCCGCCGCGAACCCGACGTCCGCACCTACCAGCCGGGCGAGGTCATCTTCAATGAAGGAGACACCGGCGATTCCATGTATGCCGTCGTCGAGGGCAGGGTTGCCATCAAGCTGCGTGGAGAGTCGGTCGAGCACGTCGGTGAGGGCGGCGTATTCGGAGAAATGGGACTCATCGACCATCAACCGCGCAGCGCCTCTGCGGTCGCGGAGACCGCAAGCCGCGTAGCCGTCATCAGCGAGAAGCGCTTCCTGAGGCTGGTGGAACAGGTACCGATGTTTGCGCTGCAGATGATGCGGATCATCACGGATCGCGTGCGCCGCCACGACCGATAGCCGCCGTCGATTGTCCTGTCGCCGGCAGGCTGCCGGCAAGCCAGCTCACCCGGGTAGCAAGGCCTCCCTGGTCCGTCAATTCCAGCCAGCGGTACCCCGGCGGACGGGAATCCATTACGCACCCCACGGTGCGCGGCAGAAACTGGGCACAGGTCGCCGGGCTGGCGAAGACCGGCACTGAACCGTGCCGCAGTTCGAAGTCCTGATGCACGTGCCCCGCAATGACCGCGCGCACGTTAGGATGGCGATCGAGAATCTCGAAAAATGCTTGCGCATTCACGAGGCCGACGGCATCCAGCCACGCGCTGCCGACCGGCACCGGAGGGTGGTGCAACGCGACCAGGACGGGAGCATCGGACATCTCATGCAGCGCGCCTTCCAGTCGAACCAGTTCCGCATCCCTCAGGCGGCCGAAGGCTTCGCCGGGCACATGGGTATCGAGAAATACCATGCCCCATCCGCGCAATCGCACCTGTCCGCAGTACTGGAACGGCGATTCGTCGAGCAGACGTGCCATCAGGGCGGGATCATCGTGATTGCCGGGCAGGCAGAAGACGGGGCAGCTGGCTACCGTCAGCAGTTCCCGAAAGCGCAGGTACGCGCCGGCACTCAGGTCGTCGCCGATATCGCCGGTGACCACGATCGCATCGGGTCGCGGCCCGGACAGCAGCGCCTCGGCCAGGACAAGACGCAGGGCCTCGGCCGTCGTGACGCCGTACAACCGGCACCCGCCATCGCTGTAAAGATGGGGGTCGGTGATTTGCAGGACATGGAGTGAAGACATCGGAACCCATCATCGCCCGGGGATTGCTGCAGTCATGTTAAATGACACCGCAGACCCGGCAGCTCCGGAGGCCGCGACCATTGCCGAAGCGGAACGCCTGCTGCGGCAGGGCGAACCTCTCCTTGCCTATAACATGGCCGAAACCGGCCTGCAGCAGTGGCCAGGCCACATAAGGCTGCACCAGCTGCTGGCCCTCGCCCTGGCGCGCAGTGGCGATACGCAGCGGGCGAACACGATCCTTGAGGGACTGGCCGCACAGGGGATCCGCGACTCCGAGACGCTGGGCGGACTGGCCCGCACCCACAAGGACCTGGGACTCGCCGCCACGGATCCGACGCGACGACTTGCCCACCTTGAAGCATCTTATCGACTGTATGAGCAGGCCTACGCCGAAGCGCGCACAGGCGGGCCGGCCAGCGCGGCTTACTACACCGGCATCAATGCCGCGACGCTGGCGGCGCTGCGCGGCGACGTCGAAAAGGCCCGGCTCATCGCCGCCGAGGTCATTACGATCTGCGAATCGGCGCAGGCTGCGGCGCCGGATGCGGGTGCCGAATACTGGCGCCAGGCGACGCTGGGCGAAGCGGCGCTGATCCTCGGCGACACGTCGACTGCTGCGAAGTATTACCTAGCGGCCATTGCGCTCGCTCCCGGCCGCTTCGGGGATTTCAGTTCGACGCGCCGGCAGGCCCGGCTGCTCGCAGCCCACCTGCCGGTGGACGACAGCTGGATCGCCGACGTGCTGCGGATTCCACCCGTGCTGGTGTTCACCGGGCACATGGTGGATGCGGAAGGCCGGCAGGAGCCGCGGTTTCCACCACATTACGAGTCGGCGGTCCGCCAGGCCATCAATGCCACCGTCCAGGCCATCCAGCCCATCGCAGCGTATGGTTCGGCGGCGTGTGGTGCCGACATCCTTTGCCTCGAGGTCATGCAGGAACAGGGTATCGAGATTCACGTGGTCCTGCCCTTCCCCCCCGAGGAATTCCGCAAGGTCAGCGTGGATGTGGCGCCCGGCAATTGGGGACCGCGCTTCGATCGTCTGCTCGCCACCGCCAACAGCGTCACCATTACCAGCGATCACCGGGCCAGCGGCAGCAACGCGCCGTTCGAGTATTCGAACCTCGTGATGACGGGGCTCGGCCAGCTGCGCGCGCACCTGCTCGATACTTCCCTGCGTGGGCTTGGCATCTGGGATGGCGCCGGTCGCGGCGGTGCCGGTGGCTCCGCTTCGATGGTGGCGGTGTGGGAACGGACCGGCATCGCGGTCGATCACGTGTACCTGCCCGGCGGGAAGGGAACACCGCGTGTAGAAACACCGCCGCAGGACAGCGCATCAGGTGTGGACCTCGACGCCGAGCGCCGCAAGCCCCACCACGACATCAAGGCGCTGCTGTTTGCAGACGCAGTCGGTTACAGCAAGTTGAGCGAGGACCAGATCCCGGCGTATGTCACCGGCTTCCTTGGAGCTGTCGCCGCACTCAACCGCCGCACGCGATATCGATGCGAGCATGTGGAGACCGCGGGCGACGGTCTCTACATGGTGTTCGCGGAGGCAGTGGACGCTGCACACTATGCGCTTGAACTGAGCACCCTGATCGGTGCAACGGATTGGACGGCGCAGGGACTGCCGGCGAATTTCAACCTGCGCATCGCGCTGCATTGCGGGCCGGTGTACTGCGGGCTGGATCCCATCACCGATACGCCGCTCTTTACCGGGCCGCACACCAGTCGCGCGGCCCGCATCGAACCCATCACGCCGCCGGGACAGGTTTATGCCAGCAGCGCCTTCGCGGCGGTAGTGGCGGCCAAGAGTCCACGCGAGATCGTCATGCGGCATGTGGGGCAGTTGCCGCTGGCCAAGAGCAGCGGCACGCTCACGCTCTATCACCTGCAGGCAGCAGTCTGATCCCGCGTCTGGCGCAAGTGGTGACCGGCAACGATGTCAGGCTGCGACGCCCTGCGCTTCCTGCTCCAGCATCTTCTGGAGCAGCGATCGACCCTGATACACGGCGGCGTCGGCGGGGATTGCGCGCATCTTGGCCGCCGGATTGGCCATCAGCACGGCCTGCTGCGCCTCGATCATGGTCTTGTCCTCGTCGAAGGCAATCACGGTCTGGCGTTCCAGTTCGGCGTTGATGGCCTCGACGTCGCGGTCGAAGCGGTGTGCGACCATCCAGAAGTAATGCGTGCTGGTCTCGGTCTCGGGCGTCAGACTCTGCACGGAGTGGAACAGGCAGGCCTCGGGAACATAGTGTCCTTCCAGAGCGCCGGTGCCGGCAGGCGCAAAGCCCGAGTTCATCACCAGCTGATTGCCCGCGATGCGCCAATCATAAATCTGCCAGCGATCTGCGGGCGCCTCGAACTTCGCGACGTTCTTGATGAATGGAGCCAATGGCACCGACGGGTACTTGCGCGTGATGCGAAGACCCCCATCCAGTCGTTCGATCTGGGAGCGCACCTCCGCAATGAAGCGTCCGCCACCGAAGGTTTTCTCATGGACGAATCCCAGGTGTGAGAAGTCCAGCAGGTTGTCCATGATGAGCTGGTAGCCCGCCTTGTCGTAGCGGATATAACCCGGCTTGTAGTGCCAGTTGGGGTCGGATTGTTCCGACAGAGCCGGTATCAGCGAGGCGTCTGCCCGGGCCGCCTCTCCCATCCAGATCCACACGTAGTTGTCGCGTTCGACCACGGGGTAAGTTCGGACCGTCAAGCCGGAAGGGATGCGCTCGGAGCCCGGCACTTCGATGCAGCTGCCGGCTCCGTCAAACAGAAGCCCATGGTACATGCAGCGCAGCGCAGCGCCCTCGCGGCGGCCCAGCGACAAGGGCGCCCACCGATGCGGGCAGCGATCGGCCATGGCGATGACCTTCCCGTCAGTCTTGCGCCACAGGATCACGCTCTCGCTCAGCAGCTTGCGCGCCAGGATGCCCGCCGCTGCAACCTCGTGACTCCAGGCCGCGACGTACCAGACGTTTCTCAGGAACATGGGAACTCCACGAGGGTTCTATGTCGAAAATCGAAGCGATGATTGCATTGCACCCGATTGCTCCACGTGTGTCAAAAGCCTGCATGAAGCGACTTTCGACTGCTAAGGTAGCACCGTGTCTTCGCCCTCCAGCGCCTCCCCTCCACATCCCGGCCTGAGCTTCACCAGCTTCGTGCTGATGATCGCCAGCCTGCAGGCAATGGCCGCCCTGGGCGTTGATTCCATGCTGCCGAACCTGCCGGCGATCGGCGATACCTTCAATCTGACGCACGACAACCAGCGCCAGCTGGTGATCACCACCTATCTGATCGGTTTCGGTGCCGGCCACATTGTCTACGGCCCGCTCTCCGACCGGTTTGGCCGCAAGTCCGTCCTGCTGTTCGGCTGCTGCATCTACGTCGTCTTCAGCGCCCTCGCCGCCTTCGCACCGAGCTTCGCGCTGCTGGTCGCGGCGCGAGCACTGCAGGGCATGGGTGCCGCGGCCGCCCGGGTCCTGCCCAATTCCATCATCCGCGACTGCTACGCGGGCCGGCAGATGGCCAGGGTGATGTCGCTCAGCATCATGATCTTCATGATCGTGCCCATGCTGGCGCCCAGTCTCGGCGCCGCGATCGCCTTGTTCGCCTCCTGGCGCTGGGTATTCGGCGTGCTGACCCTGTTCGGCGCAGCGGTGGGGATCTGGGTGGTGCTGAAGCTGCCGGAAACCCTCCACAAGGAAAATCGCACACCGATCGTGCTCTCCCGCATGAGCCACAACTTTGCCGTCGTTCTGCGCAGCCGGCAGGGCATGGGCTACGCCGGTGCCCTGACCTTCATGTTCGGCGCCCAGTTCGGCTTCCTGAACAGCGTGCAGCAGATATTCCAGGATGTGTTCAGCGCGCAGGCCGTGTTCCCGCTCGCCTTTGCCCTGATGGCGGGCGCCATTTCGCTGTCGTCGCTGACCAATGCCTGGCTGGTCGGGCGGATGGGTATGCGCCCGCTGGCGCACCGGGCTGCGATTGCTTTCATCTGCATCAGCGGCCTGCACGCGGCCATCGCGATCGCCGGCCACGAGACCATCGTCACCTTCTGCCTGCTGCAGGCCGCAGCCATGTTCGCCTTCGGTCAGATGTCGGGCAACTTCGGCGCCATGGCCATGGAGCCGCTGGGGCATGTGGCCGGCGCGGCGGCCTCGCTGCAGGGCACGCTGAGCGCGCTGGGCGGCTCACTGATGGGGTTCTATATCGGCCAGCAATTCAACAACAGCACCGTGCCGCTTACCGTCGGCTATACGCTCTGCGGCTGCTTCGCCCTGCTGTGCGTACTCTACGCAGAGCGCGGCCGGTTGTTTCGCATCCAGCACGCGCCCCACGCAGCGTCCCGGCCGAAGCCGGACGATCAGTAGCGATCAGTAGTCGGAGTAGTCAGCGGCCGGACCACGGCCATAGCCGAAGTAGTTGTTGTTGTTCAGCCGCTGCAGAGGGAAGGTCTCATAGACACCGGTATGCTCTGCGAGCTTGCCATTCACCACCGTGTACTGATTGAACTGCGACGGCTCCTGTCCGTTTTCGACCCAGACCCAGACCAGGTTGCCCTCGGTCAGGATTCGTACCGGCCCATAGGGCAGCTTCAGGGTCGGCTGCTTGCCGGCGGCCTTGTCCTGCTCCTCTGCCTTATTCATGCCGGTGAATACCATGGTCAGCAGTTGACGGAACTGGGGCCAGCCGCCGTCCGGCATCGTGAAGTGGTGCTGGATATAGCCGTCGTCAATGATGGTGTTCATGCCATTGACGTCGCGGCCGTGAAAGTACTGATAGAACTCGCGTCCGATCTTGCGATTCCAGTCCGCCTCTTTTTCAGTCGTGACCCGGGCAATCCGCTTCGGCTGCGTCTTGTAATCCTGCGGGCCCCGACCCAGCGCAAACGCGTCGTTGTTGTGCGGCAGTTTGGCCGGAATCTCGTCGACCACCGCCCAATGCTCGGCGATCTGGCCGCCGCTCAGGCGAAACATGTCGATACGCGCGACCCTGGACTTGGCACCTATCACGGCCGAGTAGGTCCACACGTGATCGCGCTCGGCAATCATGCGTACGACATCGCCACGGATACGATGGCGCTCTTCCTCGTAAGTGGCCGTGATGGGAGCATCCGCATTGGAGGCAATCGACTTGGCCAGGCCGTCGCGGAAGTCGAGTATGTCGGCGTGCTCGATGTAGTCCTCGCGCACGATCGCGTTGAGGTCAGCGGCCTTGCCGCTGTTGGCGATCTTGAAAAACCTTTCGACAACGTCCTTGTTCTTCTCCAGCTGCTTGTGGTCGGCCGGCAGCGCCGCACCGATCGACGGAACCAGGCTGAAAAACAGCGTGGCAAAAGCCAGTATGGAAGTTGTGCGCCTGAGCATTGACGATGCTTTTTTCATGGGTTTCTCCTGACCAGTTGATTCAACGGGCCGCATCAGCGGCAGGCTTTTCCACCGGCTGGCCGAGCTTGCGGCCATCGGGCAGCTCAATGCCAATGAGACTGCCGCCGGCCGTGCCGTTGTGCAGCGGGTGGATGGCAATCCTGATCTTGTCCCCGGGCTTCAAGGTGCTGCGCTTCCAGCCCTGCCGCGACAGACCCGCAACGGCGCCGCCCTCGACGCTCCAATGCTTGAAGCCGCCCTTGCCGTCGGGCACATCAATCTCGATCCAGATGTGGGGATTGGTCCACTGGAATTCGGTGACCACCGCATCCAGAACCAGTTCCTTCTTCATGTCGAACATGGAAAAGGAATGGTGCGCCATGGCCGGACCT
>JAIBJM010000006.1 GCA_020029535.1 Gammaproteobacteria bacterium
TGCTGGTAGTGGTGGTGGCACCGGCACCGGCACCCGATCTGTTCATGGTCGATCGCTATCTGGCCGCGGCGGCCAGCGCCGGCATCGAGGCGGCGCTACTGATCAACAAAAGCGATCTCGGTCTGTCCGATTTGCTCCAGCAGGCATTGCCCGAATATCAACGGCTGGGCTATCGATGCCTGCCGGCATCGCGCGAAGACGCGTCCGGCCTGCTGCCGCTGCAGCAACTGGTGCGGGATCATATGGCCATGCTGGTCGGGCAGTCGGGCGTGGGCAAGTCATCGCTGCTGCGCCGGCTGGTGCCCGGGAGCGAAGCGCAGGTGGGTGAACTGATGCGGGACGAAACCGGCCGCCACACCACGACGACCACGCGCTGCTACCCGTTGCCACAAGGGGGCGCGCTGCTGGACTCCCCCGGTGTGCGCGACTTTGCGCCAGCGATTGAGCATCTGGACCCGCGTGCGCTGGGCTTTGTCGAGGTGGAGCGACTGGCTGCCGATTGCCGCTTCACCGATTGCGGCCATCTGCAGGAGCCGGGTTGCGCAGTACGCGCCGCGCTGGACAGTCAGATCAGCGCGCGGCGCTATGAAAGCTACCGGCGGCTGCGCCGGCTGTACAACGATCTGCGGCCACGGCCTTAGCATGTTCGCCCTGTCGCGGAGTGAATGATCCGGGTGGCGCTCATGGCGGCGCGTGGTCTGCGGCCATGCCCAGCGTATTTCAGCACCGCACTCGACCAACGTGAGAGGGCCGATGTCGCCTTGTGAGTTGTCGAGCCGCCGCCGAATCCCCTCCTCCCGGCCGCAGACCCAGCGCAGGCTGTTGCGGGAAATCTCGGTCAGCGGTCGGTTTAGCAAGTCCATTTCCCCTTCCCGCTCCCGCCCGCGCTATCCTTACACTTCCTTCGGCAAACTTCGCATAGTCAGTACGGAGGGTCTGATCGGTTTCAAACTACAGGCCATTGCCAACAACCCGCGGCGTACCCGGGATATGGAAGATATCCGGGCGCTGATGCGCGAGAACCGGGACTCGCTCGATCAGGATGAGCTACGCGAATATTTCAGGCTTTTCGGTCGTGAGGCTTTGCTTGATGAACTCCTCAAGGAAATCCAGTAATCAGCCGATTGCGGGCGATGCATTCGCTGACACTCCGCATCACAGCGAGCGCGACCCTTATGAACGCCTTGCCGAACTGATGCAGGTGATTCAGGAGCTGTGCCCGCAGTGGCCACAACGCGAGACGTTTGCCGCTCATCGAGTGTTCCTGCTTTAGCTTGTGCAAGTCGCCCACAGGAGGAGCAAGGCGATGAAGAAAACGGCGGCGACAGCCGCGCTCGCGCCGCTGAGCCTGGCAGACTTTCCGGGCGCGGGATCGCGTCCGTGTAACCGGAAACCCGGGACGCAACGTTCCCCACATCATGTATCTGCGGGCGCTCGATCGTCCATCGGATGGCCTGCGCTACGAGCAGGTGGGCAGCACACCCCGGATTCAGCGGACTGAGCGCGAATAGGAAGTCCAAACCACCGTCGCTCGGTCTGCTCCACTTGGAGTTTCGCAGATCGAGCCTTATGTCCGGCCGCAGGGTATCGTCGATGAGCGGCGCCGATCAATTGAAGGTTGCGAAACATTGCCTGCGACCTATCGAATCCTCCCAGCAGCAGCGTTTAATCCCGCATGGACGCAGCCCCGCCCGGCCCGCGGCGTGAATCAGCGGGCTATGGTCAGCGAGTTGCTGGTGAGCGGCCTGGATGTGGTGATGGTGCTGGGTCTGCAGCGGATAGGTGTGGGCTCGGCCTGGTTCTATGTGCTGCCCGGTGCCGTGCTGTGGTTTGGATTGCTGCGGACCGGTGTGCATCCCGCGCTGGCCGGCGTGGTGCTTGGCTTCATGACGCCAGTGCATGCCATGGGAAGCCGCGAGCTACGCGCGCTGCCCGCGCCGGTGGTGCGCGTACAACAGGCTCTGCATCGCTGGGTTGCCTACGGCATCATGCCGCTGTTTGCATTGGCCAATGCCGGCGTGACGCTGGGCGGCGGCAGTCTTGCCGGTGCCGATAGCCTGGCCGTATTGCTGGGCGCAACGCTCGGGCTGCTGATCGGCAAGCCACTGGGCATCTTCGCTGTAACCTGGCTGGTGGTGCGCGTGGGCTGGTGCCTGCTGCCGCCCGGTGTGTCCTGGGCCGGCGTGCTGTTGATGGGCCTGCTCGGCGGCATCGGCTTCACCATGGCCATCTTCATCGCCAATCTGGCCTTCGCCGACGGGACACTGCTGGTGGCCGCCAAGACCGGCGTCTTGCTGGGATCGGCACTGGCCGGCGTCGCGGGTCTGCTGTTCGGCCTGGCGTTCACCCGGAGCAAAGCGAGCGCTCCGTGAGCCAATGATCGGGGTACCCGGTTTTCCGCGGAATCGTGTCTATGCTATACCGGGATGAGCTAACGGGGCGCTTGTCTTGACGAATCCAGGGAAGATCAAGTCAGCCAGCTTCGTGATGAACCTTGCCACGGAACACGGCCATGATCTGGTGCGGTTCATTGCCAAGCGGATGCGCTCCTCTGCGGATGCCTGCGATATTGCACAGGAGACCTACATCCGGCTGCTGAGGCTGGATCGCAAGGATCTTATCCGCGATCCGCGTCCTTACTTGTATCGCATCGCGGCAAACCTGCTTTACGAAGCGGAGCTCAGACGCAGGGCCGATGCCAGCGGAATGGCGCGGCTGGCTGCTGACGCCGAGACTGATGCCGGTGCCGGGTATGAAGAGAACGGGCCGGAAATGGCAGAGCTGCGGGACCGGCTGGCGCGCGCACTGGAGGGATTGTCGCCGAAGTGTCGCGCGGTTCTGTTGCTGCATCGGCGGGAGCAGATGACATATGACGAGATCGGCGCAGTGCTGGGCATTTCGAGTGCGATGGTGAAGAAGTACCTCGCGCAGGGACTTAAACACTGCCGCGAGAAATTGCAGGACCTTGGCGGATATGACCGTGATTGAGCCGAACGCATCCAGGGCAGTGGCGGCGGACGAGGCCGTCGACTGGTTTTTTCGACAGCAGGAACCCGGATTCGGCGCTGCCGATCGGCATGCGCTTGCCGAATGGCTGTTGCTTTCGCCGCTGCACGTGGAGGAATACCTGGCCGTGTCCCTGGCCTGGAGCGTGGCCGGCAGTGACGACGCGACTGCAGGCGATAAAGATGCGCTGCTGGCCGCCGCGAAGGTCGAACTTGCCGCCGGCAATGTAGTTCCATTACGGGCGTCCGAATCCCTGGCCCATGGTGCGCTCAGGTACTCTGATGCGCCTGCTGCCTGGTCCAGGATCTGGCGGTATGCGGCCATCCTCCTGGTGCTGATCGGCACCGGTATCCTGGGAGTCCGCATCGCAGCGCGCGACACGGTCTACGCGACGACCCCCGGCGAGCAGCGCAGCGTCGTCCTTGCGGATGGATCGGTTGTCACGCTCAATACCGATTCGAGTGTCCGCGTCGCGCTGCGGCCGCGCAGCCGGGACATGAACCTCCTGCGCGGCGAAGCCCTTTTCCAGGTTGCAAGAGATTCGGCACGGCCCTTTGTCGTCAGGACCAGCGGCGCCGAAGTGCGCGCACTGGGGACGGTTTTCAACGTGCGCGTCGATGCCGGAAAGGTTCAGGTCGCCGTGCTCGAGGGCCACGTCGCGGTTCGTGCGACCGAACCATCTGCTGGCTCGGGAACAGATGCGCCCGGCGATATTCCAGCGCCCGCGGAGTTGCAGGCGGGCGATCGTGCTGTCGTGGACGACGGTGCGATACTGGTCGGCACTGGACAGCCCCTCGCGGCAGTCAGCGCATGGCGGGAACGGAAGCTGGTGTTCCGGAATGAAACCCTGGAGTCTGTCGTCGGCGAGTTCAACCGCTACCGGCTTCGTCCCCTCAGGCTGCGCGATCCGGACATCAGGTTCCTGCGCATAAGTGGAGTCTTTGTCATCGAGGACCCGGAGTCGCTGCTGACTTACCTGCAGCGCTTTGAGGCAATCGATATTCGTCGCGGTACCGATGGCTTCGATTATCTTGAGAGAATCACAGACGACAGATAGCGGGCATTTCTTCAACAACAGGTACCCGAAATTCCCGGACATCCTGTCATGGTAATGGTCTGGGGGAAACGAGGAGCCTGCAAGACCGGGGGATTGGAAAGGGATGTGTGGGCTGCCGCGGTGCGCGTCGGTATTCGTTTGCGTCATGCTGACAGGTGCCACGGTCGCGTGGCCTGCGCCGGTAACGGCGCAGGCGCAGCGCGGGGCCATACCGTCAGCGCCACTGGATGAAGCGCTTGAGGCATTTGCCCGGCAGTATGGGCTGCAGCTTGTCTACCGCTCGGACCTCGCGCAGGAAGTCCAGAGTGGGGGTGCGAATTCCGGTTTGTCGCCAGCCGAGACCATGCAGCAACTGCTGCAGGGGACCGGCCTGGAATTCAGCTTCCTGAACGATCGGACCATCGCGATCTTCAGGAGGGCAACGGGCGACGACACTCCTTCCCCGCATTCCCCTGATCAGGCTCCCGGCAACCTTCCCGACAACGATCGCGAAGAAACAACGGGAGAGGCAAACGTGAGACACAGAGGAATGCTGGCCAGATTTCTGGGCGCAGTGGCTGCTTTGGTGAGCGGAACAGCGCCGGCGCAGGAAACCGATCAATCGCAGGAGACGGTGCAGCTGGAGGAAGTGGTGGTCACCGCGCAGCGGCGCGAGGAGCGGTTGCAGGATGTTCCAATCGCAATTTCCGCGCTGGGTCCTGAGGACCTTGCCAAGGCTTCGGTCACCGATCTGGCCGGATTGCGCGGCATTGTGCCGGGTCTCACGATTTCCTATTCCGCGGGCATCAATTCCAGCAACCTGGTCTCGATCCGCGGTGTTCCAGGCCTCACAAGTCCCATCGGCGCTGGTCAGGCAACCGCAGTCTATCTGGATGGCGTGTACCTGCCACGCCCGAATGCTGCGTTCTTTTCGCTCGACGATGTCGAGCGTCTGGAAGTCCTGAGAGGTCCGCAAGGCACACTCTACGGCCGAAACGCGACGGCGGGTGCGATCAACATCATCACCCGCAATCCTGGCGATACGCTGAGGGGCGGCTTCGATGTCTCCTATGGCAACTTCGACGCTGTCAACGCCCGCGGGTCACTGAGCGGGCCGCTGACCGGAGGGCTCTCCGCCGGAATTTCCGCCAGTTACGATCGGCATGACGGCTACTTCACGAATACCGTCACCGGCAGGGATATTGGCGATCGCGAGAGCCACACCGTGCGCGGAAGCTTTCGCTATGCCAACTCCGGCGAGACGTTCTCTGCCCTGTTGAGCGGCGACTCCAGCAAGAACAGCCGGCAGGAGGCTTTCCGGGCAGTCTATGCGGGAGGTGTGTACGTGGGGATCGTGGATCCGGACCAGGTCTCCCTGGACGCGCCGGTACAGTCCTACACGAAGTCCTACGGTACGTCGCTGACACTCAACTACAAGGCAAGCGAACACCTCGATCTGATCTCCATTACCGCCGACCGGAAAATCACGGCTTCCGACATCTACGATCTCGATGGCAGTGCGGTTCCGCCCGCGTTGCTTGCACGGTCCTACAACACCAGCAAGACCTTCAGTCAGGAATTACGCGGCGTCTTTTCGAGCGATCGGCTGAATGTGACTGCCGGCGTCAACTATTTCAACGAAGATGCAGCCTACAGACTCGGAGATCCGGCAGCTCCTGCGCCCGCCGACACGTCTGAGCTGAACGCCTACGCGGCCTTCACCCAGATCGAATACGAGATCGTTCCGAAGATTACCCTGGTGGGCGGTCTGCGCTACAACAAAGAAGACCGGGACTTCGTGGTCGATTATTCGCGCAGCGTTCCGGCCGGGGCCAGAACATCAGGCAACATCGAGGATAGTACTTTTATCCCGTCGGCTGGCGCGAACTGGAAGCTCTCTTCCGACTTTCTGCTCTATGCCAAGTTCGGCCGAAGCTATCAGGCCCCCGGATTCAACGGCCAGCCCGGTGCCGCCTCGGGCCTGCCGAATACGTTCGACGCAGAGTATCTCAACGCCTATGAGGCGGGCATCAAGTCCCAGTTACTGGACCGCAGACTCACATTCAACGCCGCCGCCTTCTGGTACGACTACAAGGACCTGCAGGTACGTACCGTAACCGCCCCCGGACAGACGAATATCAACAACGCCGCATCGGCGACCATCAAGGGCGCGGAAGTCTCGTTGACCGCGGCTGTTACCCGAAACCTGACCTTGTCCGGGCAGGGCGCCTATATCGATACCGCTTATGGTGACTTCTGCGAACCCATATCCGGTGGCGCGCCGCTCAACAACGATCCAATATGCGCCGATCCCACCAGGGCAGACCGCTCGGGGAACCGTTTGAACCTGGCGCCCAGATGGTCAGGTTCCGTGAGCGCCAGTTACCTGGTCCCGGTCGGCACAAACCAGCTGACCTTCAGCGCAAGCTATTCGTGGGAGAGCAATTCCTATTTCACGGCAGCCAACCAAAGCGTGCTCGGTACAAGCGGTTGGGATCGCCTGGACAGTCGCCTTTCGCTGACACTGAAGAGTGGCCTCGAACTCTATGCCTACGGCAAGAATCTCACTGACGTGAGGTATGTCGGCTATGCGTTGCCGGGTACTGCGACGCTCACTCCAACGGTGGTCAGCGATCCGCGAACCTGCGGAGCGGGATTGCGCTACCACTTCTGACCGACAGACAGGTGAGAAACCGGGAGAACGCCGATGGATGACGAGCACAACGGCGATAACGCTCCTGTCCGGCGGCATAAAAGGTCCCTTCTGGTTCGGCGCACGCTCCTGAAAGGAGCGGCTGCCGGGCTCGCAGCGGGAACGCTGGCGAACTCCGGGCTGGCCAGGACAGCTCTGGCGAATGACTTCGCCGACGACAAGGGCAGAAAAATCGACGGGCGGCGCATCCTCCTCAGAGGAGGGACGATTTTGTCGATGGACCCCGACGTCGGCAATGCCATCAAAGCCGATCTGCTGATTGACGGCAAGAAAATCGCCGGCATCGGTCCGGGTCTGAGCTCCCGTGGCGCCACGGTCATCGATGCTCACGGAACCATCCTCGTTCCCGGCTTCGTCGAGACCCACCGCCACTGCTGGCAGAACACGTTCCGGCGCGCTATTCCCAACGCCAGACTGCTGAGCGACTATGCGGCGCTGACGCACAGAGGTGTAGGGCTGTTCAGCCGCCCGCAGGACCATTACGCCGGAAGTCTCATCAGTGGTCTGAGTGCCATGCATTGCGGCATCACGTCGATGCTTGATTTTTCACACAACTCGCGCACTGCTGCTCACGTCGATGCCGCGATCAAAGCCCATCTCGACAGCGGTCTGAGGGCGGTCTTTGCCTATGGTCCTGCCAGTTTCGGAACCTGGGACAGGCAATGGCCGCAGGACATAGTCCGCGTGAAGAATAAATTCTTCCGGTCGGAAGATCAGCTGGTCTCGCTTCGCCTCGCGACACCACTCGACGCGGAAAATTTTGCCCTGGCCCGAAGTGCAGGGGTCAAGATCACCTCTGACTTTCCGACAAACGTGAATCTGATACTCGACCTGGCCAGACAGGGCGTGCTCGGACCAGATGTAACATTCATTCACTGCACGGCGCTTCCGGACAGTGTCTTTCAGGCAATGAAGGACCACGGCGTCCGGCTTGCGCTCGCTCCAACGTCGGACGCGCACTATCGAGGCTTGGGCGATAGCGTCGCACCTGTCCAGAAGGGGCTCGATTTCAACATTCCAATGGGTCTGAGCGTAGATGCTGAAGTAAGCCTCAGTCCTGACATGTTCTCGCAGATGCGGCAGACGTTTTATACCCAGCGCATGCTGGCAAACCAGCGTTTTGCCGCGGGCGATACGAACGCGCCCGTCGAGATGTCACCGCGCCAAATTCTCGAGATGGCGACCTTGGGCGGTGCGATGTGCAACGGGCTGGAAAGCAGGGTCGGCTCGCTTGCGCCAGGCAAGGAAGCGGACATTCTGATGGTCGAAGCCGACGACATCTTGAACATGCCGCTCAACAATGCCTATGGCACTGTCGTCCTTGGCGCCGACAACGGCAGCATTCGTAACGTCTTCATCGCGGGCCGGCTGGTGAAATGGAATGGCAGGCTGGTCGGCGTCGATATCGATGCAGTACGCAAGCTTGTCTACGCGTCCCGCGATTACCTGGCGGCGCAGACGCAACTCTGGAAGCCCGACTATATTGTTGATGGCGCCATGTGAGGCGAATAGGAAGTCCAAACCACCGTCGCTCGGTCTGCTCCACTTGGAGTTTCGCAGATCGAGTCTTATGTCCTGCCGCAGGGTAGCGTCGGTGAGCGACAACGATCAACTGGAAGCCGCCAGCATTGCCTGCGGCCTGTCGAATCTTCCCAGCGGCAGCGTTTAATCCCGCATGGACGCAGCCCCGCCCTGCCCGCGACGTGAATCAGCGGGCTGCGGTCATCAAGTTCAAATCAGGCTGAGCTGTAAAGGCGGCGCCCGTGCTTCGGGCAGCAGCTCGGGTTGACCCTGATCCATGGCGGCACGCTAATGCTGGCGATGATGCGCAGCTTCCCGCCGCAGCGGGCACAGCCCTCGATCTCGATGCCGAATACCCGTTTGAGCCGGCGTGCCCAGTTCATCGCGACATGCCGCGGAATCGACGACGGCTTATCCGATGAGCTCGACTCCTTCGATGCCCCCGGACCGCGATGCGCCGGCGTCACCGCCGCGCGCAGCTGGCTGTGCGGTGCGAACACGCCGTGATAGCGGATCAGATGCATCCGCGGCGGCGGCACCAGTGCGGCCAGCCGGGCCATCAGGTCCAGCGGTTCGAGCACAATATGCGTGGTGCCGTCGCGGTACGGGGTCTTCAGCGCGTAGCGCACCGAGCCGGACGGCAGCAGCGTCAGACGCTCGGTGGCCACCGGCGGGCGAGCGGCACAGCCGCTCCCGCTTCGCGCGCTGCCCGGCGGCAATGTCCACCCCGGCATGCAGCGAGAACCCGCCGGCCCGCGCCGCCCCATTGGGCGCTTCTTCCAGCCCCTGCGCTTGCGCCGGCATGGTCTGCATGCGTGAACCAGCGGAGTCCGCATGGCGGCGGTGAACGCTGAGCGCTTGATCTGGAAGAACCGCACAAACAGGAACCAGTCGCCATCGTAACCGTCGTGTAAGGGATGAGCGGGCGGAGGAAGGGAGGGAGCTTCAGCCCGAGAAACGAGCCGTTTGGTTCGTTCATTGGCCCCAGGCTTTCCGCGTCCCGATCGCCATGACCCGCCGCACCAGCGTGCCCGCGACGCTTCGCGCATAGGTACGCGCGAAGCGATAGGCTCGGTATGCCACGCCGCGATCGGCGGCGGTTCCGGCGAGCACGGCCGCATGGATCGCGCCAGCCAGGTCGAAGTATTTGCGCCGGCGATAGTGTCGTACCGAGTCCGTCAGATCGTCGACCAAAGTCACATAGTGACGGATGTCGATCAATTTTACGTTGGGCGTCTCGGCAACGACGCGATCGACGATGGCGTTCATCTCCCGGTGTCGCGCCAGGCGTCCGGATTCGAATCGATAGCCGGTGCTGATCTCCGCGCCGTTCATCAGAAGGAGCAGACGATCTTGCGGGATCCGCCGCGCGATCTCGCGCAGGTTCTGCAGGAACTGTTCCGGACTCAGGCCGCCAAGGAATTCGAAGCGCTCCTTGAAGTCGGCGAGGACGGCGCGATTCAAGCCGAAGCGCTCCCAGTCGGCAAGAACCTCCCTCCAAGTGTCTTCGTCGGTGATGTCCTGGCTTAAATCGCCATATGGGATGACAAAGTCCGATCCGCGGTGCCGATACAGGCCCTGCGTATAATCCATCAATAGGCTATAGATATAGACGTCGTGCTCGCCGGCCAGCATCATCGAGTCGAAGGCGCCGCGCGTCATGAACGGCAGTCGATCGAGGATGGCGCCATACTGCGCGATCACCTGCGGCTGATTCGAGCGCAGCAGGATCTCGGTGTGCTCGCGATGAACGGGCATACCCGTCGGAGACATGAAGTTGAACTCCGTGTCGAACACGCTGTCCTGACCCAGGTAGCCCTTGATCTGCTCGAGGTCGCAGCCGCCCTTGAGCAGGATCCGCAGGTCGGCCCTGGTCTTCGCGTCGCCGACGCTCGGCGTCGCCGCCGGCGCCGAGGTGATCTCTTCGATCCAGTCGGGCGCGAAGTTGGGGTCGAGGGGCGTGACGACCTCCCCGACCACGGTCAGCTTCGGTTGCCCGAGCTTGGCGTGGTAGACCCAGTGCTCGACACCCATGTTCATGATGCGACAGGACAGCGTGTAGTGGACCATCACGCCGTTCTCGACGGCAAAGAAGCCGCAGTTGCCATAGTCGCCGTAGCGGTCTGACACGAAAACGCAGCCGCTCTGGACGCCCGGGCGGGCGACGAGGGCTCGCAGCTCGTCGAGCGAGCATCGGTTCTTGGTGTAGTTGAGCTGGTTGGTCCGAGCGATCAGCTCGTGCGCGCGCTCGAGCTCGCCAGCACAGTCGCGCTCGATGCGGACCTTGATCTCCGAGCGGCGCAGGAACTCGTCGTTGTTTGACGCGAGCGCTCGCTGGTCGACGGCCTTCGCTTCAAGGACTTTGTATTGCTTCAGTCGGCTGTGGCTGCGGTCGTCCTTGCCGGCCAGCGCCGGCCAAGTGCGCATCGCGGCGATCTGGTCGGGCCCGGCAAGCTGCAGGTTGGGGCTGTAAAAGAGGGCTTCCTGCAGGTTCTGATGGTTGTCGTCCACGAACAGGACGTTCTCGGCCCGAAGCTGCATCTCCTCGAGGATCTTCGCGATGAGTTCGCCTTTGGGCGACCAGGCGATCTTGGGGAATACGAAGTAGGACCACAGACCGGTCGACTCGATGAATGCTTTGACCTTCTCGAAGTCGTTCTTCGAGCAGATGGAATTCATCACGCCGCGGTTGGTCAGCTCGACGACGAGATCGTGGTTCGCCTGATCGTAGCGCACCGTGCCTTCGCCAAGGACCCCGGACCAAAACGTCTCGTCCAGGTCCCAAATCACGAGCTTGATCTGCCTACGATCCGCACCCATGAACGCTCCGACGCTGCCAACCGACTACAACCGTATCATGCCGGCCGGGCACCGGCGAGCGAGTGTGACTTCGGTGACAGCTGGCACCATCTCATCGGCGATCAACTGAAGGGCCTTAGCGTCCTGCCGCGTGAGAGCGCCGCGACGGGGTCAGGTCAATGCCTGCCGTCCGGCGAGCGCATGCGCCAGCGTGCCGCCGTCCACATACTCCAGCTCGCCGCCCATCGGCACTCCGTGCGCGATGCGGCTGGCGGCGATGCCATGCTGTCTGACCAGTTGCGAAAAAAGATGGGCCGTGGCTTCGCCTTCCACCGTGGGATTGGTGGCCAGAATGACTTCGCGCACGCTGTTGTCACTGAGCAGCGCTTCGAATTGCTCGCTGCCCAGCTGTTCGGGCCCGATGCCGTCCAGCGGCGACAGATGCCCCATCAGCACGAAGTAGCGGCCGCGATAGCCGCCTGACTGTTCGATGGCGACCACATCGGCCGGCGATTCCACTACGCAGAGGATGCTTGCATCGCGCTGCGCATTGGCGCAGATCGCGCACAGTGGCGCTTCGGTCAGCATGCGACAGCGTGTGCACCGCCCTACCCGTTCCAGTGAACGGGTCAGTGCGCCAGCCAGGGTCTGCGCCGCGGGGCGCGCGTCCTGCAGCAGGTGAAATGCCATGCGCTGCGCGCTCTTGGGACCCACACCCGGCAGGGCGCGCAGCGCCTCGATCAGTTCAGCCAGCGCCGGCGAGTGTTTCAATCGGATCGCCCTAGAACGGCAGCTTCATGCCCGGCGGCAGCTGCATACCACCCATCAGGTCAGCCATTTTGGCCTGCGATGCGGCGTCAGCCTTCTGTACCGCGTCGTTGAAGGCGGCTGCGATCAGATCCTCGAGCATCTCGCGATCCTCGCCGATCACCGCGGGCTCGATCTGCACCCGCTTGACCTGATGCTTGCCGGTGAGCGTCACCTTGACCATGCCGCCGCCGGATTCGCCGGTGACTTCCAGCAGCGCGATCTCGGCCTGTGCCTTCTGCATGTTGGCCTGCATCGCCTGGGCCTGCTTCATCAGATTGCCGATATCTCCGCGCATGCTTACTCCTTGCCAGGTCGTACCGATTCCGGGTGGATGGTGGCATTGAAACGGCGCTGCAGTGACTGCACGCCGGCGTCGGCGGCGAATGCCGAGCGCGCGTCGCTGTGACGCTGCTCCTCAAGCCGCTGCTTCTCGCGCGCCGGCGATTCGGCAATATCCTGCCGCACTTCGATCTGCACGCGCAGCGCACTGCCAAAATGACGCGACAGTGCCTGGGCCAGCTTCTCCTCCTGAGCCGGCGTGCGCACCACCGAACTGCGCGGATCCAGCGCCAACCGCACCAGATTGCCCGTGCGCTCCAGCAACACGCAATGCGAGGCCAGCTGTCGGGCTGCGCCCTGCAGATCCAGGTTTGCCACCAGCTCCGACCAGTTGACGTCGGCCGCATCCGCGGCAGACGGTGCCGGCCCTGGTGCAGCGGGCGCGACGCTGCTGTCCGGCACCGAACGTCGTGGCGCCGGCGCCGGAGTCGCGCCGGGCCTGAACACCAGCATGCGCAGCAGCGTCATGCGGAAACCGGCCTGCGGATCGGGCGCCAGCGGCAGGTCGCGGCGACCCAGAATGCCGATCTGGTAGTACAGCTGCACATCTTCCGCGGCCAGCCTGCCGGCCAGCTCGGTCAGCAACTCCGGCGCATGCAATTCATCGCCGGCATAGTCCGGCACCACCTGGCGCAGCGCCACGCGCTCCAGCAGCGAAGTCAGCTGCTCGAGGATCTGGCCGTAGTCCGGCGACCACTGCTCCAGCGACTCGACATAGGCGAACAGCGCAGCAGTGTCGCCAGCCGCCAGCAAGGTGGCGATCTGCGTAACCTGATCGCGATCGACGGTGCCCAGCATGGCGCGCGCCGCGGCTTCGTCAGCACGGCCATTGCCAAAGGCCAGCAGCTGGTCCAGCAACGACAACGCATCGCGCAGGCTCCCGTCGCCGGCGCGTGCCAGCAGCTGCAGCGCTGGCGGCTCGAAGGCAATCTGCTCGGCCTCGAGAATCTGTTTCAGTCGTGCGGTGATCAATCCCACCGGCAGCCGCTTCAGGTTGAACTGCAGACAGCGCGACAGCACGGTCACCGGCAGTTTCTGCGGATCGGTGGTGGCGAGCAGGAACTTGACGTGTGGCGGCGGCTCTTCCAGCGTCTTCAGCAGCGCATTGAATGAGTGCGTCGACAGCATGTGCACTTCGTCGATCAGATAGATCTTGAAGCGGCTGCGCGTCGGCGCGTACTGCACATTGTCCAGCAGCTCACGCGTGTCATCGACCTTGGTGCGTGAAGCGGCATCCACTTCAATCAGGTCGACGCTGCGGCCGCTATCGATCTCACGGCAGCTGCCACATTCGCCGCAGGGATTGCGGCTGACGCCGCGCTCGCAGTTCAGGCACTTGGCAAGAATCCTTGCCACCGTGGTCTTGCCGACACCCCGCGTACCGGCGAACAGGAAGGCATGGTGCAACCGGCCGCTGTCCAGCGCATTGCCCAGTGCCTGCAGCACATGCTCCTGCCCCGTCATTTCCTGGAAGCTGTGCGGCCGCCACTTGCGGGCCAGAGCCGTGTAGCTCATCGGGAGGGGATCCGCGCCGGCCGAACTTCGGCGCACGCTGCAACCGTTACCGCTGCTCCCTTCCGGGCCTGACGGGGTTGGCGGCGCAGAGTCGCGAAGGAACCGGCGCGGACCACCATTGATGAATGGCGGAGAGGGTGGGATTCGAACCCACGAACACCCGTGAAGATGTTACTGGAATTCCAGTCCAGCGCCTTCGACCGCTCGGCCACCTCTCCATTCAACATGTTAGAAACTATATCTCAGGAACTTCCGTATGAAGGCGGATTCGACAGACAATCGTCCTTGCTGTTGCGCGCGTGCTCGGGTTCGTTGAGATCCGGAATCCGCACCGCGTTGCGCGTGTCGGGCGCGTCAAGGCCTGCGGCCGGCTTCAGCGGGGCCAGATTGACCGGATCGGATGCTACCACCGGTTCACGGCAGGAAGTGCGGCGGCTGAATATGGAGCAGGCGCTGAGCAGGCTCAGCGCCGCAATCAGGACCAGGCGTGCCACTGGCATCAGGCCGCTCCCGCCTGCTCGGTGGTATTGGCCTGCGCGGCGCGCAGCGCGGCACGCACCTGTGGTTGCAGTGACTCACTGAGCCAGATCAGCGGCAAACGGATACCTTCGGATATCAAACCAAGCTCCTTCAGGGCCCACTTGACCGGGATCGGGTTGGCCTCGACAAACAGGGCGCGATGCAGGGGCATCAGTTGGGCATCGAGCCGCTCGGCCTGCGTCCGCTCGCCACGTGCCGCCAACGCCATCAGCGTCGACATGGCCTGCGGCAGCACGTTGGCGGTTACCGAGATCACCCCGCGTGCGCCGGCCAGCACACTTTCGCGCGCGGTCAGGTCGTCGCCCGACAGCACAGCGAAATCCGGCCCGGCCAATGCCACGACCTCGCGGATGCGCTCTACGGTGCCCTGCGCCTCTTTGAGGGCGCGGATGCCGGGTAGTTTCATCAGCCGCTCGACGGTGGCCGGCAGCAGGTCGACGCAGGTGCGCCCCGGCACGTTATAGAGAATGACCGGCGCGGTGGCGGCCTGCGCGATCGCGGCGTAATGGCGGTACAGACCTTCCTGCGTCGGACGGTTGTAGGCCGGTGTAACCACCAGCAGTCCGTCCAGCTGCAGTGCGCCCAGCTTCTGTACGCGCTCCACGGCCTGGGCGGTGCTGTTGCTGCCGGCGCCGGCGATCAGCGCCAGACGGTTGCCGCAGCGCGTGCGCGCGCGCCGCAGCAGTTCAAACAGCTCGGCTTCGCTCAGGGTTGATGACTCGCCGGTGGTGCCGCCGACGACAATGCCGCTGGTGCCATTCTGCAGCTGCAGATCGAGCAGGCCATCCCAGGCTGCGTAGTCCACGGCGCCATCCGGACGCATAGGCGTAACGATCGCAACCAGGCTGCCGGAAAACATCAAGCTCCTCGGGAATGCCGCTTTGGGCAATTTGTCGCAACGGGCGCGCGATGTTACGGGGCCGGACAAGGCCGAAGCAAGCCCGCGCCCGCGTCGGCCGTTTACCCGCTAAACTGCGCTCATCGTGAATGAATCATCCGGACTGAACAAACAACACTTGGCGGTTTCCGCCATAGGCGCCGACCGTACCGGCATGGTGCACGAGCTGACCCGCACCATCACCGACTGCGGCGGCAATATCGCCGAGAGCCGCATGGCCAGCCTCGGCTCCGAGTTCGCCATGCTGCTGCTGGTCAGCGGCAACTGGCATGTGCTGGCGCGGATCGAATCCGAGCTCCGGCGTCTGGCCGAGGCCGGCACGCTGACCGTACATCTGCGCCGCACCGACGCGCGTCCGCCGCGCAAGGACATGCTGCCCTACTCGGTGGACATCGTCAGTCTGGACCAGACCGGCATCGTCGCCGGGCTGTCCGGATTCTTCGCCAACCGGCACATCGACATCGGTGAGGTGGCCACGCGCAGCTATGCCGCCGCGCACACCGGCGCGCCGATGTTCGCCGTGCAGATGATCATCCAGGTGCCCAGCAAGCTCCATGTGGCACAGCTGCGCGAAGAGTTCATGGATTACTGCGACTCGATGAACCTCGATGCCATCCTCGAGCCGGTGAAGTCATGAGCGGCATTGCGGTCGGCAGCAAGGTGCCGGACTTCAGCCTGCCCGCCTCCGGCGGCGACAACTTCCAGCTCGGCAAGGCGCGTGGCGACATAGTGGTGCTGTATTTCTACCCGCGCGACAACACTTCCGGCTGCACGCTGGAAGGCCAGCAGTTCCAGCAGCGTCTGGCCGCGTTCCGACGTGCCGGCGCGCGTATCTACGGCGTATCGCGCGACAGCCTGGCTTCGCACCAGAAGTTCTGCGCCAAATTCGGTTTCGGCTTCGAGCTGCTGACGGACGCCGACGAGAAAGCCTGCCAGCTGTTCGACGTCATCCGCGAGAAAAGCCTGTATGGACGCAAGTACCTGGGCATCGAGCGCAGCACCTTCCTGATCGATGGGCGCGGCGTGCTGCGACAGGAATGGCGTAAGGTGAAGGTGGACGGGCACGCTGCAGAAGTGCTGGAGGCCGTGAAATCACTGTGAAGAATCCCAAGCGCCGGCTGTTCGTGCTCGATACCAATGTGCTGCTGCACGATCCCACCTCGATTTTCCGCTTCGAGGAGCACGACATCTTTCTGCCGATGGTGGTGCTGGAGGAGCTGGACGCCAACAAGAAGGGTCTGTCGGAAGTTGCGCGCAGTGCCCGCCAGGTCAGCCGTTTTCTCGATGACATGATGCGCAATGTCACCAAGGAGCAGATCGATGCCGGACTGCAGATCCCGTCCGGCCTGTCAGGCAACCACGGCAAGAAGCCGGCCGCCGGCCGACTGTTCTTCCAGACCCGCGATCTGGGCAGCGGTCTGCCCGAGGGCCTGCCGGGCGTCGGCGGCGACAACCTGATCCTCGGCCAGACGCTGTCGCTGCAGAAGCAGCAGCCCGATGCGCGCGTGGTGCTGGTGTCCAAGGACATCAATCTGCGCATCAAGGCTGCCATCACCGGCGTGCATGCCGAGGACTACTACAGCGACAAGACCATTGAAGACGCCGACGTGCTGTATTCCGGCGTCCAGAAGCTGCCGGCGGATTTCTGGGAAAGCCACAGCAGCGACATGAAGTCGTGGAAGGAAGGCGACCGCACTTTCTACCAGCTCAGCGGCCCGGCCATCGCCGATTGGCAGTGCAACGAATTCGTGCATGAGGACAGCCCGTCCGGCATCGAAGCCATGGTGCGCAAGATCGAAGGCAGCACCGCAACGCTGGAACTGACGCGCGACTTCCGCAGCGAGCGGCACAGCGTGTGGGGCATCACCGCGCGCAACCGCGAACAGAACCTGGCACTGAACCTGCTGATGGATCCGGAAATCGACTGCGTGACCATTCTCGGGCCGGCCGGCACCGGCAAGACGCTGCTGGCGCTGGCGGCGGGTCTGGCACAGACGCTGGAGCGCAACCGCTTCGCCGAGATCATCATGACCCGCGTCACCATCCCGCTGGGCGAGGACATCGGCTTCCTGCCGGGCACTGAAGAAGAGAAGATGGAGCCGTGGATGGGCGCGCTGATGGACAACCTCGAAGTGCTGACGCGCAGCGAGGAAGGCGGCAACTGGGGTCGCGCCGCCACCAACGATCTGCTGCGCAATCGCATCAAGATCCGTTCGCTGAATTTCATGCGTGGGCGCACCTTCCTGAACCGTTTCATCATTCTCGATGAGGCGCAGAACCTGACGCCGAAGCAGATGAAGGCGCTGGTGACGCGCGCCGGTCCCGGCAGCAAGGTGATCTGCCTGGGCAACATCGCGCAGATCGACACGCCCTATCTGACCGAGACCACTTCGGGCCTGACCTACCTGGTCAACCGCCTGCGCGGCTGGGCGTACGCCGGCCACATCACACTGATGCGCGGCGAGCGTTCGCGGCTGGCTGACTATGCTTCCGAGGCCTTGTGAACCTGCGCGGCGGAACCCGTTACGGTTCCTGTGGTCCTAGCAACGCATGAAGCTCATTCCGGCAGCCACTGCCCTGTCGCTCGGTTGCCTGTTGACGCTGCTGGCCGCATCGGGCACGGCGGCCGATAGTCGCGGCGTCGCCAGCCAGCTGCCCGACATGGGCACACCGGCCGATCTGGCAATCAGCAAGGCCGACGAATACCAGATCGGCCGCATGGTAATGCGTGGCCTGCGCGACCAGAACCAGGTGCTTGAAGATGCCGAGATCAGCGACTACATCCAGCATCTCGGCAGCCGCCTGGCGGCGCAGACCCGCGCCGACGACAGCGACTACCGCTACTTCGTGGTCCGCGATCCGGGCGTCAACGCCTTCGCACTGCCGGGCGGTTTCATCGGGGTCAATTCCGGCCTGATACTGCTGACCGACAACGAGTCGGAACTGGCCGGCGTACTGGCGCATGAAACCGCGCATGTCCAGCAACGGCATATTGCGCGCGCCATCCAGGCGCAATCGCGCGCATCGCTGACCTCCACGGCTGCCATGCTGGCCGCGTTGCTGATCGGGGCCGCCGGCGGCGGCGGCGACGCCATGCTGGGCGGCTTCGCCATAGGCCAGAGCATCGCCCTGCAACAGACGATGAATTTCACGCGCAGCGAAGAGTCCGAAGCCGACCGGGTCGGCGTGAATCTGCTGGCCGACGCCAGTTTCAACGTCGCGGGCATGCCAGCCTTTTTCGAAAAAATGGCGCGCAGCGAGGGCATCTCGGATAACGGCCCGCTGGACCTGCTGCGCTCACATCCGGTCAACCGCGAACGTATCGCCGAGACGCGGACCCGCGCCGCGCAATACCGCAATGCGCCGGTCAGCGAATCACCGTTATATCCGTGGATGCGCGAACGCCTGCGCGTGATCAGCGCCAGCAGCGAAGCCAACATGATCGGCTACTACTCGCGGCTGCGCGACGCCCGGGCGCTGACCGATCCGGAGCGCTATGGCGAAGCGCTGGCGCAGCTGCGCCAGAACCAGCCGGCGCGCGCCGCCACCACCTTGCGCCAGCTGACCGACACGCATCCGGACGTAACGGCACTGTACGGCGCATTGGGCGTGGCCCTGCAGGCCGCCGGCAACAGCGCCGAGGCCAGCACGGTTCTCGAACGTGGCTTGCAGCTGTTTCCGCGCAATGTGCCGCTGACGGTGCGTTATGCCGAAGCACTGATGCAGGACAAGAAGGCACGACAGGCTCACATGCTGCTGCTGGATCTGTTCAATGCGGTGCCGCCGACGCCGGCGCAGATACGGCTGACGGCACTGGCCGCCAGCGCCGCCGGCGATACCGGCGACGCGTACTACTACATGTCGGAATACCATCTCTCCGGCGGCGATCTGGCGTTGGCCAACCAGCAGCTGGAGCTGGCGCTGGCCGCACCCGACCTGACCTCGGTGCAACGCCAGCGTTTCCTCGCACGCCAGGAAGATGTGCGCGACTGGCTGCGCGAGCAACAGCGCGAACGACCGCGCGGCGCCCCACCCAACTTGAACACTCCCTGATCGAGATCACCCATGCCCCATTCGAGAATCGGTCTGCTGCTTGCTCTCGTGCTGGTCCAATCCGGCTGCGCGTCGCTGCCGAACGGCAAACCCGATTCCCGCGATCGCTTCGAACGCTTCAACCGTTCGGTGTACCGGTTCAACGACGCTGCCGACCGCGCCGTCATCAAGCCGATGGCACGTGGCTATGTGAAGGCGGTGCCGGCGCCGGTGCGCCGCGGCATCGGCAATTTCCTCAACAACCTGTCCTATCCCCGCACCATCATCAACGATGTGCTGCAGGGCAAGCTGCGTGACGGAGCGCGCGACACCGGTCGTCTGGTGGTGAATACCGTGGCCGGACTGGGGTTCTTCGACCCGGCCACCCGCATGGGTCTTGAGGCCAATGACGAAGACTTCGGCCAGACGCTGGGCAAGTGGGGTGTGCCGTCCGGGCCCTATCTGATGCTGCCACTGCTCGGCCCGTCGACGATACGCGATACCGCAGGACTGGTGCCGGACGACTACACCACGGTACGCCACTACATCGACGACGATTACGTACGCTGGGGGCTGATCGTATTGAACGGGCTGGACGCTCGTGCCGGTCTGCTGGACACCGAGGGCGTGCTGGACGAAACCTACGATCGTTACGCCTTCGTGCGCAACTCCTGGCTGCAGCGTCGCGAGTACCAGGTTCGCGACGGTGATGTGCCCGCCGACGATCTGCTCGACCCGGAAGCCGAAGCGGCGCCGGCGCCCTGACCCCGGGCACTCACGCAACCGACAACGTCGGCATCATGCGAAGTCCCTGGTGGGCGAGATGACCCCATCACGAACCCGCACACACTGCATGACGATCCCGAGCTCGCGCTCGTAACGGCGCACGAGGCGAGCTTCGATTTCCGTGACCAGCGAGAGGGCCATGCCCCTCGCACCGGCGCGTCCGGTGCGACCCACCCGGTGCAGATACCCCTTGCTCAGCGTCGGCACGTCGAGATTGAAGACGTGGGTTATCCCGGGGATGTCGAGACCACGGGCGACCAGGTCGGTTGCAATCATGATGCGGATGGCGCCACTTCGAATCCCATCCATTGCCTGCTTGCGGGTCATCTTGTCGAGCTCGGCGCTCAGATCCGCAACGGCCAGCTTGTGATGGGCGAGTCTGGCGGCAACCCGTTCCGCGACCTCGTTGCGATGTACAAACACGATCGACCGGGGGACATCGAACGCGTTGAGCAGCTTGCGCAGGACGTCCGGCTTGTCGCGCTCCTCGCAGACCAGATAAAGGTGCTCGATGTTGTCGCTAACCGCCACCGCACCCGGACGAACCCGTTCCGCATCGGGAGACAAGGTGGCGATCACCTGCCGGGTCTGCGGCCCAATCGTCGCGGACGCGAAAATCAGCTGCCGGGCCGGCGGCGCCGCGCCGACGATCTTCTGAATCCAGTTCAGGCTTTCATCGTCGAGTAAACGGTCTGCCTCATCGACGACGATGCTGCGCAGGTGTGCGGTCTTGAGCTTGCCGCGCTCGATCAGCTCCACGATGCGCCCGGGCGAACCCACCACGACATGCGGCTTTGCCTTGAGCTTCTCGATCTGTCGATCGGTGGGCGTCCCGCCGATCAGCAGCACCGAGCGGATAGACCGACCGGCGTTCTGTGCAAGGTCGCAGGATTGACGATGGATCTGAATCGCCAGCTCGTGCGTGGGCGCGACAATCACGATCTGGGTCACCGGTTGCGCGGGATCGAGACGCGTAAAGAGGGGCAGCAGATACGCCAGGGTCTTGCCGGTGCCCGTCTCCGCGTTCAGACAGGCATCCTTCCCGGCCATCAACACGGGTATCGCCGCGCTTTGAACCGGCGTCGGATCGATGATCTGCTGTTTCGCCAGGGCGGCGATCAGGTCGGTCGGGAGCTGCAGATCGCTGAATGTCATGGGATCGAGCTCGCAACGACGGGCCGCAACACGCGCGTTCTGCGCATGCGGCGCATTGCTGGACGGCCCGTGATTCTAGCAGGCAACGAGTATCATGCCGCATGCTGTTTTCCGAACTGGGATTGTCCCCCGAGCTGCTTCAGGCCACAGCCGAAGCGGACTACGTAACGCCAACGCCGGTCCAGGTGGCGGTCATTCCAGCAATCCTGCAAGGCCTGGACGTGCGCGCCCGCGCGCAGACGGGATCCGGCAAGACGGCCGCATTTGCCTTGCCGATGTTGCAGCGACTGCTGGGTCGGCCAGCGGCGAACGATCGGCGGGTCGGCGGGCTGGTTCTGGTTCCGACGCGCGAGCTCGCCAGCCAGGTGGGCGAATCGTTTCGCGCTTTCAGTCGCTACCTGCCGCAGCCGATCAAGGTGCTCACGGTGTTTGGTGGCGTATCCATCAACCCGCAGATGATGGCCCTGCGCGGGGGCGCAGATATCGTGGTAGCCACGCCAGGCCGATTGCTCGATCTGGCCGACCACAACGCCCTGCGCCTGTCTGCCGTCAACACATTGGTGCTCGACGAGGCGGATCGTCTGCTCGATGAAGGCTTCGCCGACGAGCTCACTCGAGTGCTGGCACTGCTACCCGACCGTCGCCAGAACCTGCTGTTCTCCGCGACGTTTCCACCGGCCGTGCAATCTCTTGCCGAGCTGTTGCTGCGCGAGCCGGTCCGTATCGATATCGCCGAGACGGCTGAGACCTCGCCGGACATTCAACAACGCGCCATCGCCGTCGATCCCGAACGCCGCACGCAACTGTTGCGCCATTTGATCGAGCATCATGGCTGGAAGCGGACACTGGTCTTCGTTGCCACGAAGTACGCCACGGAGCACATCGCGCTGAAACTGCAGCGCCTGGGATTTACCGCGGCCGCGTTGCATGGCGAGCTCAGTCAGGGCGTACGCACCGGGGCGCTCGCGGATTTCAAGGCCGAGCGCACGCAGGTCCTCATTGCGACCGACGTCGCTGCGCGCGGTATCGATGTGACGGAGTTGCCTGCTGTGGTGAACTTCGACCTGCCCCGCTCCACCGACGATTACCTGCATCGCATTGGTCGTACAGGCCGTGCGGGTGCGCATGGCGTCGCCGTGAGCTTTGTGAGCGCCGCGACCGAAGCGCATTTCCGGCTGATCGAGAAACGCAATCGCTTTCGTCTGCAGCGCGAGCGGCTGCCAGGCTTCGAGCCGATCGCGACAGCACCGGCGTTGGCAGGCCCGGGAGCCGGAGGCGTCAAGGGAAAGCGCAAGAGCAAGAAGGACAAATTTCGCGAAGCGGCCAGCCGGGGAACGCGCGGCGCGGGGCACTGAGGTCAGCGCGATGTGCCTTCGTTCGGAGCATTGCCGGTAAAGAGCCGACGTCCGTCCGGCAGCGTGATGGCGGAGGTGTTGGCGGTCGGCGTGCCGTTGCGCGCCCGCCAGCCTTCGGCGGTCACCGCGGTACCCGGCAGCAGGTCGTCCTTGCGCCATCCCCGACGGAACAGGGCGTTGGCGGTCGCGGTTTCGAAGGCCCAGTTGACCACCTTGCCGTCCTCACCGGTCACATCGATGTAGATCCAGGCGTGAGGATTCGACCAGCGTACCGAGCTCACCTTGCCGGCCACCTTGACCGGCCTGGCGATGTCGAACTCGGCCGAGAACGAGTGGTGCGCGACCACCGGCTGCGCTGCCATCCCCACAATGATTGCCGCGGTCACACCAACGGTTTTCAGCGTCATGTTCATTTTGCCCCTTCGGTGGTGGCCTTGGCGCGTGCCTCGTCCCTGACTTCCTTGAGGTGCTTCATATCCTGATTGTCCTCGAGGCAGGCCACTTCCAGCATCTCGCCGGACTGGCGGTTGATGGGTATCTGGACGGTCCAGGGACGTGTGTACGTGCTGAGATCGGTCACCGTGGCTCGGTAGTCGATCCTGTCGGCATTGACCGGCGTGAACCGCTCGACGACCGTCGCCGCGTGGCTGATGAGGTCGCCCACCTCGTTCAGCCAGGCCTTGCCGTTCAGATTCTTCGTTTCGACCACGAGGGTATCCCCTTCCCAGTGGCCAATCGAGTCACCCTGCCACAGCCGGATCGTGTCGGGCAGGTGCGTCTTGCGGTTGAGGTACACGGTCCGCCACGCCATCCGCTCGTGGAGGAAGACGATGTGGTCCGGGGTCTGAAAGATGTGAACCGGCGCCGGCACCCACATCGACCGCGGCACCCCGGCCACGAAGCAGTGGGCGGTCGGGTCGTCGTACCCGCGCTCGGGACGGGCCCGACTCGCCTTCTCTGCCCGCGCCCAGGGTCGATACGGCAGCTTCCCGTCCGGGGGATCGATGATGACGCCGCGGCCACCGCCGGTGAAGGTTTCCTTGTGCGGCTCGAGCCCCCAATTGGCGCCGCCGTGATCGGACTGGAAGAACCCGTTGAGGTCTGGTCTGCCGTCAGGCGTGCGCGCCACCGGACCAGGGGGCACAGGCGAGGCGGCGGGCGCCTGCGCGCCCACCTCGATCGACAGCAACGACGCCAGCATCGCCACGACCAGCAGCGTGCGTGATGGAACATGTGTGATGCTCATCAGGTGAGCACTCATGGCCGCGGATACCAGGTCCGCGGATCGCGCTCGAAGGCGCCGTTGGCCTCCTCTGCCTCCGCCTGGCACTGGTATTCGAGCAGCCGGTCCATGTCTTTGTGCCGATGAAGAGGCATGCTGATCTTCCACGGCCTGGTGAACACCTTCGGATCCTCGATCGTCGCTTCGTAGCGCAACGTGTCCGCGTCAAGGAGCGTGTATCGCTCGACCACTTTCAGCGCTTCGCTGTGGAAGTTGCCTGCCATGTCGAACCAGCTGCGGTCGTTGTAGTCGGTGACGTCCACCACCAGCGTGTCGCCCTCCCATCGTCCGCGGGAGTCCCCCATCCAGAACTCCAGACCCTCCGGCGACCGGGTTCCATTGGTGTAGATCAACCGGTGCACCTGCGTCCATTCGAAGGTCATGGCGATCTGGTCGCGGCGCTGAAAGATCTGGAACGGCCATTCCATGTACATGATCCGCGGCACACCTGGCAGGTAACAGCTCGCCAGCGGGTCGGCGGTGGCACGGTTGGCGAAGTTCTCGAGTTTCTTCTTCGCCGCCCAGGGCTGATAGGGAATCTCGCCTCCTTCAACGACGCCGCGGCCGGCCGGCATCCCCTGACGGGCGACATGGTCCTGCAGGTCGTACGACGCGCGATTGCGTACCTGCCAGATCCCCTGAAGATTTGGACGACCGTCGGGCATGCGTGGCAGTGTGCCCTGCGCGAGCGCGAACGTCGGGACTGCCAGCAGAAGCCATACGACGAGTCTCATCGGGCGCGGATTATATCCGCGGAGGCGCCGGATTGTCCCGGTCCGCCGGCGTCATGGCGACGCCGGTTCCGACCAACCGCCGCCCAACACCTTGTACAGGGCCACAACGTTCATCAATTTCTTCAGGCGGGTATCGATCAATCCTTGTTGTGCGCTGTACATTGAGCGCTGTGCGTCGAGGACATCCAGATAGCTGTCGACGCCGCGCTCGAAGCGGGCCTGCGACAGCGAGAAGCTCCTCGCCGTGGCATCAGCCAACGACCGCTGCGCAGTAATTTGCTCATCAAGAGTGGCGTGTGCGGCCAGTGCATCGGCGACTTCGCGAAACGCAGTCTGGATCGCCTTCTCGTACTGGGCCACCCTGATATTGCTCGTCACTTTTGCGACGTCGAGATTGGCGCGGTTCGCGCCACCAGCAAACAGCGGCAAATTGAGTTGCGGGACGAAGCTCCATGCGCCCGATCCGCTTTTGAACAGACCGTTGAGCTCGTTGCTGCTGCTGCCGGCCGATCCTGTCAGTGTAATGCGCGGATAGAACGCCGCGCGCGCGGCCCCGATGTTGAACTGGGCGGCTTTGAGCTGGTGTTCTGCCTGCAGCACGTCCGGTCGACGTTGCAATAAATCCGAGGGCAACCCGGCCGGCAAATCTGCGACGGTGCTGACCACGTCTCCCAGCGACGCCGGCGCCAGATTGCCCGCAATTGCCGTGCCGACCAACAGAATGAGTGCGTTACGGTCTTGTGAGATCAGCGTCGTGTAGCGCGCGAGGTCGACGCGCGCCGTATCGACGCTCGTCTGGATCTGGCGCAGTGTCAGCTCAGAGGCGGCACCCACTGCGAATCGCCGTTGCGTAAGAGTGTAGCTTTCGCCCTGGCTTTGCAGCGTCTGTCGCGCGAGCGCGAGCCGCTCCAGATCGGCGGCCCACGTGAGATATGCATTGGCGACCTCCGCAATCAGGGTGATCTGGGCCGTCCGTCGTGCTTCGGCCGTCGCCAGAAATTGCTCGAGCGCCTGGCCATTGAGGCTGCGCACGCGGCCGAACAGGTCGAGCTCGTAGGCACTCACTCCCACGTCGGCGCTGTATTGGTGCGACGTCGTCGGCGCGCCGGTGGCTGACAGGCTCGCCGGTGTCCGATTGGCATTCGCGGAACCCGTGGCGCTGATCTGCGGCCAGCTGTCCGCTCGCTGCACCCGATACTGCGCACGTGCCTGCTCGATGTTGAGTATCGAGACACGCAGGTCACGATTGTTCGCAAGCGCGAGCGCGATGAGTTCGCGCAGCTTGGGATCGGCGTAAAAGTCGCGCCACTCGATATCCACCACAGATTCTCCGGTGGAGTCGGCCTGATCGGGATACTCCACGGCAACCGGAGCCGCCGGCCGGTCGTAGCGCGGAGTAAGGCTGCAGCCTGCCACCAGCGTCGTTACGAAGACACCGATCAACAAGGTTTGATATTTCATCTCAGTATCCCTGGATCATGGGCGCATCGAGGGCCGCCGCATCGTCGGCGGGCTTTTCTTGACGTGCGAACAGCGCCGTCACCACGACGAACAGCAATGGCACGAAGAAGATGGCCAGCACGGTGCCTGCGATCATTCCGCCGATGACGGCCGAGCCGATCGCGTTACGCGCGCCGGCGCCCGCACCGGTGCTGAGCAGCAACGGCAGCGAGCCGAGGATGAACGCGAGTGAGGTCATGAGGATGGGGCGAAGGCGCATGCGTGCGGCAGTCATGGCCGCGGTCACGAGAGGTGTGCCTTTCGCATACAGATCCTTGGCAAACTCGACGATCAGGATCGCGTTCTTCGAAGTGAGCCCGATGGTGGTGAGCAGGCCGACCTGGAAATACACATCGTTCATCTTCCATGTGAGTATCGAGGCCGTAACCACGCCGAGCACGCCAAGCGGAACGACGAGGATCACCGCAAGAGGGATGGACCAGCTCTCGTACAGAGCCGCCAGACAGAGGAACACAACCACGATCGATAGTGTGTACAGCAACATCGTTTGCGAGCCGGCTTGCCGCTCCTGCAGGGAGATGCCGGTCCACTCATAGCCAATGCCGGGTGGCAGCTGCGCTGCATGCCGTTCGACGATGTCCATGGCTTCGCCGCTTGAAGCCGCGCCCGGCAGTGGCACGCCCAGAATCTCCACCGACGGCACACCGTTGTATCGCTCCAGGCGGGGCGAACCCGAAGTCCACTGCGAGCTCGAAAATGCACTGAACGGCACCATTTCGGAGCTCGCGTTGCGCACGTACCAGCGGTCGATGTCCTGCGGCAACATGCGGAAGGGCGCGTCGGCCTGCAGGAACACTTTCTTGACACGGCCGTTGTCGGTAAAGTCGTTGACGTAGACGCCACCCCACGCGCTGGAGAAGGTATCGTTGATGTCGGACAACGAAAGGCCCATGGCGCCAGCCTTGTCGGTATCGAGGAGCAAGCGCAGTTCCGGAACATCTTCCTGCCCGTTCGGGCGCACACCGACCAGCTTGGGTTCCTTGCCGAGCGCGCCAAGCAGTTGATTGCGGGCTTGCATGAGCGCGTCATGTCCGAGATGGGCGCGATCTTGCAGCATGAGATCGAAGCCGCTGGCATTGCCAAGCTCGGCGACCGCCGGCGGCGCAATGGCAAACACCCTCGCATCCTTGATGGTGGCGAAAAACTGCATCGCCTTTGCGGTCACGCCGGACACCTGCAGGTCTTCGCGTTGGCGCTCGTCCCAAGGCCGCAGCTTGACGAATGCCATACCATAGTTCTGTCCGCCACCGGCAAAGCTGAAGCCGGTAACGGCGAGCACCGACTCGACCGCCTCCTTCTGATCCACCAGGAGATGGTGCTCCACCTGCTCGATCACCGCGAGCGTGCGGTCCTGGGTCGCGCCTGGCGGCAACTGGACCAACGCGAACATTGAGCCCTGATCTTCGTCAGGCAGGAATCCCGTGGCAATCTTCGTGAAGGCGAACGCTACGATCGCCACGATGACCGCATAGACAATCATGTAGCGTCGCCGACGCCCGAGGATGCCGTGCACCGCGCGCTGGTATCTGGAGTTGCCGCGATCGAACCAGCGGTTGAAAACTCCAAAGAAACCCGTGGTCGCTCGCGCATGATTTCGATCGACAGGCTTCAGCAGTGTTGCGCAGAGCACGGGTGTCAGCACCATCGCCACCAGCACGGAGAGCACCATTGCGGCAACGATGGTTACCGAGAATTGCCGGTAGATCACTCCGGTAGAGCCGCCAAAGAACGCCATGGGCACGAAGACGGCGGCCAGCACGACTGCCACGCCGACCAGGGCACCGGTAATTTGACCCATCGACTTGCGAGTTGCCTCGAGCGGGGACAGGCCCTCCTCCGCCATGATGCGTTCGACGTTCTCCACCACCACGATGGCGTCGTCCACCAGCAGGCCGATGGCCAGCACCATCGCCAGCATCGTGAGTGTATTGATGGAGTACCCGAAGACCGCAAGCACGCCGAACGTGCCCAACAGCACCACCGGGACGGCGATCGTCGGGATCAGGGTGGCGCGGAAATTCTGCAGGAACAGGTACATTACAAAAAATACCAGCACGATGGCTTCAATCAGCGTCTTGATCACTTCTTCGATCGAGATGCGTACGAAAGGAGTGACGTCATACGGCTTGACGACCGACAGCCCCGCGGGGAAGAACGGTTTGAGTTGTTCCAGTTCGGCATCGACGGCGCGAACCGTGTCCAGCGCGTTTGCGCCGGCCGCAAGTTTGATCGCCAGGCCTGTGGCGGGTTTGCCATTGAATCGACCTGAGGACTGATACCCCTCGCTACCCACTTCAATGCGGGCGACGTCGCGCAAGCGCACCTGCGAACCATCCATTTGCGTCCGCAGAAGAATGCCCTCGAATTGCTCGGCCGTCCTGAGCCGACTCTGCGCCGTGATGGTGGCATTGAGCTGCTGGCCGGCAAGCGCCGGGAGCCCACCGATTTGCCCGGCTGCGACTTGCGCATTCTCCGCCTGGATTGCGTTCTTCACGTCCAACGCGGTGAGTCGATAGTTGTTGAGCTTGCTCGGATCGATCCAGATGCGCATCGCGTACTGCGAACCGAACAGCTGGGTATCGCCGACTCCTTCGACGCGGCTGATCGCATCCTGGACATTGGTGGCGACGTAGTCGCTCAGATCGGCAGCGTTCATGCTGCCGTCGGCGGAGACGAACGCCAATATATTGAGGAAGTTGCTGGCGGCCTTTGCGACCTGCACACCCTGACGCTGCACATCCTGCGGCAGTGACGGAGTGGCGAGTGCCAGCTTGTTTTGCACCTGCACTTGGGCAGTATCGGGATTGGTACCGGTCTCGAACGTCAGCGTGATCGTCGCGGTTCCCGAGGATTCGCTGGTGGACGCCATGTAGGAAAGATGATCGAGGCCCTTCATCTTTTGCTCGATGACCTGGGTGACGGTGTCTTCCAGGGTCTTCGCCGAGGCGCCGGGATAGGTGACCGTGATCGAAATCGCAGGCGGCGCAATAGCCGGATACTGCGCGACCGGCAGGGTTACCACCGCGAGCGTACCTGCCAACATCACGATGATGGCAAGCACCCAGGCAAAGACTGGACGGTCAATGAAAAAGCGGACCATGTTCGTCTCCCTAGAAATGCGTGGTCAAGGCGGCCAAGGTCGGCGTTGACTCGCCAATCGGAGCAGCGCGGTAAGGCGTGGCTTTGACCAGCGCGCCTGGACGGGCACTCTGCTGGCCTTCCACGACCAGCACATCGCCAGGCTGTATGCCACTGGTAACCAACCACTGATTCCCGATCGCGCGGCCGGTTTGCAGCGGACGCAGCTGCAACTTTCCGTCGTTGCCGACGACGTACGCCTGCGGATCGCCGGTGGCGGTGCGGCTCACAGCACTCTGCGGGACCAGCAGTGCCTGTTCGATCACACCTTCTTCGATGATGGCGCGCACGTACAGACCGGGTAGCAGCTCGCCTTGCGGATTGGGAAACTCGGCGCGCAGAGTGACTGCGCCCGTGCTCTGATCGACGCTCACATCAGAAAACTTCAGCTGTCCCTCAAAAGGATAGGTAGTCCCGTCTTCAAAGATCAGCCTCACTTTGGGGGTACCGCCCGTGACTTTGCCCTGAGTAATGGCGCGTTTGAGGCGCAGTGCGGCATTGCTCGACTGCGTTACGTCTACATACATCGGATCGAGTTTCTGAACGGTGGCGAGCGTGCCGGTCTGGTTTGCAGTGACGAGCGCGCCTGCCGTCACGGTGGATTTGCCGATGCGCCCGCCGATGGGTGAAACGACCCGGGTGTAATCCAGATTTATGCGTGCGGTCGTGAGCGAAGCGTGCGCCGATGCAACTTCGGCATCAGCCTGCTGCAGCGCCGCCGCGGTATCGTCGGCATCCTGCCGGCTGACCGCATTGATGGCGACCAATTCGCGATAGCGTTCTGCCTTCAACCGCATCGTGCGCTGGTTTGCCGCGGCTTTGGCGAGGGCCGCTTCAGCGCTATCCACCGCTGCGCGGTAGCTTGCCGAATCGATCTGATAGAGAACTTCCCCGGCTTTGACCGTGCTGCCTTCGACAAAGCGCCGGGCTTGCAGGATGCCGGTGACTTGCGGCCGCACATCAGCAACCAGCACCGGGCTGGTACGGCCCGGCAGCTCCGTAGTGAGTACTACCCGCTGCGGCTGCACAGCCATTGTGCTGACTTGCGCCGGTCCGTGGTTGGCGCTGGGAGGCGGCCCGGGCCGCTTGCTACAGGCGCTCAGGGAGGTCGCGACCAGTACCAGGCAGAGCGTGACCGCGGTGTGCGGCCGTGAGGGTGACGGTGTCATGTGCTGTCCTACCGTGTTGAAAACATACTGTACGGTTTAGTTTAGTCTTGACATACCGACGCCGTCAAGCAAAAATGAACCCGTCAGTTCATTATTGAAATACAAGAGAACCGAACAGCAAGGGGGGAGCGATGAAAGTCCGAACCGACGCCAAGCGTGCTGCAATTCTGGAAGGCGCGCGCCAGGTTTTTCTCGAAATGGGATTCGAGCGTACCTCCATGGGGGAAATCGCCGCCCGCCTGGGCGGTTCGAAGGCCACGCTATATGGCTACTTCCCTTCCAAGCAGGCGCTGTTCATCGCGGTCACTGCTCAGCTGGGGCAGCAGTACATGACATCCGCCCAGGAACGCCTGGAAGAAAATGCCGCCGAGGCGCCAGGTCCGACCTTGCAGAATTTCGGGGAACAGTTGCTCGCATTCCTGTTCACGCCGGGAAACCTGGCCACGATCCGCATGGTGCAGAGCGAGGCATCGAACGGCGACATCGGGCGGCTGTTTCACGAGCAAGGCCCGGCTTCCTCAGTGACCGTGCTGGGCAACTATATTTCCGGAGCCATGAAACGAGGACAGTTGCGCCGCGCAGACCCCTTAGTGGCGGCCCAGCATTTCCTGGCGCTGGTCGTTCAGGGTGAACTCTCGCATTACTTCTTTCAGCCTGATCTTCCCAAGCCCACACGCATGCAGATGAAGCGCGTTGTGGAGCGCGCGCTCGACGTTTTCCTGCATGGCTACGCGGTGTGAAAGCAGCGGTGCATACTGGGCGCTCGTCAGCAGCTTTGGCAGACTTCGCGCCATGAACACCCGCGGTTCCTCACTGTTGCGTTCGGGTGCAGGACACGCTCGCGTCACCTTCGTCGAGCTGTTCTTCGACCTGGTCTTCGTGTTCGCGGTGACGCAACTCTATTCATGATGCTCGCGTGTCGCGGCCATGACCCGGTCAACTTTCGCAACTTTCAGCGCATCTCGACGTGGCTTGCAGGGTCGGCAGTGCTCTGGATCGCGGGTGGCATCCTCAGCGGCTACGAGCGCGTGGCGCTATGGATCGTGGCGCTCGCGCTCGAAAATCGCGCCGTTCGCGCTGCTGTTCACACCCCTGGCGCTGGGCACCGCAACCACGGCGGTACTCATCATGGTCGCGGTCTGGGAGACGCATTCGTTCGCACGCGGCGCGGTGCAGGAGAAAATTGCCGGGGGAGGACATTCGACGTGAAGCGCTGGTTGTTTACACGGCTGGATTATCCAAACTGATTGGCAGTACGCTTGAGAGGTAAGGGACCGGTTCTGGGAAGCGAACGACATTTACATTAGGGGAAAACAATGAACGAATCGATTGCGCGGACGCCACTGCACTCCGCACTGCTGGTTGCCGGCGTCGTCTGGACACTGGCCGCCAATGGCATTGCGATGGCGGGCTCGCAGGCGGACGACGAAATGGCGATCAAGCAGCTCATAACAGTCGCCTATCCGAAGGCGATCGACTCAGCCGACTGGAAGAGCTACGGAACGCTGTTCACGGAAGACGCAGAACTCAAGTCGAACAATTCAACAACGAAAGGCCAGCAGGCGATTGAAGACAACTTCAAGGCCCGGGCATCCCGTCCTCGGCCACCAGCCCCGACGTCGGCGTCCGGCGCACCGGCGACCACGGAACACGCCGTCACCGACCTGACCATCAAGGTTGCCGGTGATACGGCGACCAGCACCTCGAGCTGGCAGACGCTCCAGACGCTCGATGGCAAGACCAGGGTCGCCTACGCGGGAAATTACCTCGACAAGCTCAAGAAGGTGAACGGCGCCTGGAAATTCCAGTCCCGCGAAATCCTGATGAAGCCAGGTACCGGTGCGGGTCCGCCGCCGGTTCCGACTGCACAGTAATTCCACTCCACCGGAGCATCACAACAGCGGCGGATCGATTGCTCGATCCGCCGCCTTCCCCGCAATGTGCGCCTGTCTGCGTCGCTAACCTGCTGGCGCTTGCAGCAGGCTGTCCACTTCGCTCAGTTCAGCCAGTGCCTGCAACGTCGGCGGCAAATGACTGAACTGCAGCGGCCGGCCACTGGCTTCCGCCCAAGCCAGCCAGTCGACCAGCAGCGCCAGCCCCGCGCTGTCCACCGCGACGACATCGCGCAGATCCACGCTCAATGTCTCCGTGTCGCTGTGCCGGAACTGCTGCAGGCCCTGCTGACGCAGCGCTGCAACCGTGGCGCCGGTCAGGGCACCCTGCAGCCTGAACCGACCGGCGCCCTCTGCATGCAACGATGCCGCCACGCGGTTCATCCAGCGGCCTGCGTTTCCAGCCGCTTGATCAGCGAATCCAGCCCGTTGCGATCGACCTCGGCGCCGAAGTCATCGCGAAAGCTCCGTACGTAACTGATGCCTTCGATGATGACATCCCAGGCTTTCCAGCCCTGCTCGGTGCGGCGCAGGCTGTAGTTCACCGCCACCGTGGTGCCATCGTTCTTGCGCACCTGCGTGCGCACGGTGGCGTTGGTGGCACCCGCCTCACCGCGCCAGGGCAGTACCTTGAGACGGTCGGCGGTGAAATCCACCAGTGCACTACCGTAGCTGCGCAGCAGGGACTGATAGAAACCATTGACGAAGCGCTTGCGCTGTTCGGCAGTGGCGCTGTTCCAGTGCCGGCCCAGCACCAGCCGCGCGGCGTACTCCGTATCGAAATGCGGCAGCAGCACGCGATCCACCAGCTGACGCACCTTGGCGGGATCGCGCCGGTACTCGACGCGTTTTGCGTCCAGATCGCTGAGCATGGCGCGGGCCGCCGACGAGATCAGCTGCTCCGGACTGCTGGCATCCACCTCGGCCGCCATGGATTGCGAAAACAGGCCGATGCAGAACATCGCCGCCATCATCCGGACCAGGTTGCGCATGGGGTTCATTTGTCGGTGTCGTCCTTGTCGTCCTTGCCTGCGATGCTGGCAAACAGTTTGTTGATCAGATTTTCCAGCACCAGCGCTGACTGCGTGAACTGGATCTGACTGCCACTCTTCAGAAAGGTTTCCGAGCCACCGGCGGTCACGCCCACGTACTTGGCGCCCAGCAGACCGGCAGTCTGGATCGCCGCATCGCTGTCGTCGGGAATCTGGCTGTACTGCGCATCGATGGCCAGTTCCACCACGGCCTTGTATTCGCGCGCATCGATCCGTACCGATTCGACATTCCCGATGCGCACGCCGGCCATGGACACCGGCGCACCCACCTTCAGATCACCCACGTTGTCGAAGTGCGCGGCCACGCGATAGGCGCTGCCGGACTGGCGCAGCTGTATGCCGCTGCCGGGCAGCTGGGTGGTCAGAAAGGCCAGCGCCGCAAAGCCCAGCAGTACGAACAGCCCGGTACCGATTTCCAGCGCGCGATTGGGACGTGCCATGTTGCCTCCAGAATCCTATAAAAATGCCGCCGTCAGCATGTAGTCGATCACCAGCGTCAGCACCGCCGACGATACGACGGTGCGTGTGGTCGCCAGCCCGACACCGGCGGCGGTGGGTTCGGCGTGAAACCCCTCATACACAGCCATCAGACTGCACGCCACGCCAAAACAGATGCTCTTGATCAATCCCTCATTGACGTCGCTGAGCTGTACCGAGCCCTGCATCTGCGACCAGAAGGAGCCGGACTCCACGCCCATCAATCCGACCCCGACCAGCTGTGCGCCGAAAATGCCGATGCAGCTGAAGATGGCAGTGAGCAGCGGTACCGCGATGATGCCGCCGATGAAGCGCGGCGCCACCACGCGACGCACCGGATCCACCGCCATCATCTCCATTGCAGTCAGCTGGTCGGTGGCGCGCATCAGGCCGATCTCCGACGTCAATGAAGTGCCGGCGCGGCCGGCGAACAGCAGCGCCGTCACCACCGGCCCCAGCTCCTTGATCAGTCCCAGCGCGGCCACCACGCCCAGCGAGGATTCAGAGCCGAAGCGCTGCAGCAGGTCGTAACCCTGCAGGCCCAGCACCATGCCGATGAACAGGCCGCACAGCATGACGATGATCAGCGAGCGCGCACCGGCGTTGTAGATCTGCTGCACCACTTCGCGCCGATAGCGCAGCGCGGGCAGGCACTGCGCGAATATGCGCAGCAGGAACAGCGTCACCGCGCCCAGCTTGAGCAACGCCCCCGCGGGCCAGCGCGACAGCATCTTCACCAGCCCTCCTGCAGCAGCTGGCGGTGATAGTCGGGTGCCGGATAGTGGAACGGCACCGGACCGTCCGGCAGTCCATTCATGAACTGGTTGACCACCGGCGCCGCCGCAGTGCGCAGCGCATCGGGCGTGCCAGCGGCCACCACCGCGCCCTCCGACAGCAGATAGGTCTGGTGCGCGATGGCATTGATCTCCTGCACATCATGCGACACCACCAGTGTGGTGATGCCCAGTGTCTGGTTCAGCGACTGGATCAGACGCACGATGACGCCCATGGAGATCGGGTCCAGCCCCACAAAGGGCTCGTCATAGATGATCACTTCGGGATCCATCACGATGGCGCGCGCCAGCGCCACGCGCCGCGCCATGCCGCCCGACAGCGAGAACGGCATCATCTCAGCGGCGCCGCGCAGACCCACCGCCTGCAGTTTCATCAACACCAGCCGGCGCAACAGCGGTTCCGGCAAACGCAGATGTTCGCGCAACGGAAAGGCCACATTCTCGAACACCGACAGGTCGGTGAGCAGCGCGCCATTCTGGAACAGCATGCCGACACGGCGGCGCAGCGCATACAACGGGCCGCGCGCCAGATGCACCACATCCTGGCCAAAAAAGCGGATCGAGCCACGTTGCGGATGGATGGCGCCCATCAGCAGACGCAGCAAGGTGGTCTTGCCGGTGCCGCTGGGCCCCATGATCGCGGTGATCCGGCCCCGCTCGGCCTGCAGGTTCAGGCCCTGGAATATGGAGCGGCCGTCCACTGCATAGTCAAGGTCGCTGACCTCGACCAGCAGATCGCTGCGATTCATGCACTACCTCGGAAAACAGGAGCGGCAGCATAGCAAACCGTCTGACCCATTCCGGGGCTGCCAATTCCCCGCATATAGGACTAAAATAGTACTACTTAAGGAATCATGATGTTACGCATCAGCAAACTGACCGATTACGGCACGGTAATCCTGGCCCGCCTGGCAGCCGCGCCGGAGCAGCGCTTCACCGCGGCACAGCTGGCCGGGCTGACCCGCGTGGCCGTGCCTACGGTCAGCAAGCTGCTCAAGCTCCTGCACCGGCACGAGCTGGTGGAATCCACGCGCGGTCTGCATGGCGGGTACCGTCTGGGCAGGCCCGCTGCGCAGATCAGCGCCGCCGACATTCTCGATGCCATCGAAGGTCCCGTGGCGCTGACCGAATGTGCACGGCATGCGCATCACTGCGGCATTGAAAGCACCTGCGGCGTGGGACGCGCCTGGCAGAAGGTCAACATTGCCCTGCGCCGCACGATGCAGGAAGTCAGCCTGCTGGATCTGGCCGGCCTCAGCGGCCAGCCCATTCATTTCCATTCGCTGGAACGTCCCACCCGCGACAAGCGCGGAGCTGCATCATGAACAGCCAGCCCGATCTCGACGCCCTGGTCAGCCGCAGCTACCGGCACGGCTTCGTCACCGACATCGAAGCCGACACGGTTGCGCCCGGCCTGGACGAAGACGTGGTGCGACTGATTTCCCGCAAGAAGCGCGAACCGCAGTTCCTGCTCGACTGGCGATTGCGCGCGCTGGCGCACTGGCGCACGCAGCGCGAGCCCGCCTGGGCGCATGTGCATCACCTGCCCATCGACTTCAACGCCATCTCCTACTACTCGGCGCCCAGGACAAATGCCGATGGTCCGAAGAGCCTGGCCGACGTGGACCCCAAGCTGCTTGAAACCTATGACAAGCTGGGTGTGCCGTTGCACGAGCGTGCGCGACTGGCCGGCGTGGCCGTCGATGCGGTGTTCGACAGCGTCTCGGTAGCCACCACATTCAAGGACAGACTGGCCGCCGCCGGCGTGATCTTCTGCCCCTTCTCCGAGGCTGTGCAGAACCATCCGCAGCTGATCGAACAGTACCTCGGCACCGTGGTGCCCTACACCGACAACTTCTACGCCACCTTGAATTCGGCGGTGTTCTCCGACGGTTCGTTTGTCTACGTGCCCAAGGGCGTGCGTTGCCCGATGGAGCTGTCCACCTACTTCCGCATCAATGCCGCAAAGACCGGCCAGTTCGAACGCACGCTGATCATTGCCGATGCCGGCAGCTACGTCAGTTATCTGGAAGGCTGCACGGCGCCGATGCGCGATGAGAACCAGCTGCACGCCGCGGTGGTGGAACTGGTGGCGCTGGACGATGCGCAGATCAAGTACTCGACGGTGCAGAACTGGTACCCCGGCGACGAACAGGGTCGCGGCGGCATCTACAACTTCGTCACCAAGCGCGGCGATTGCCGCGGCCGCAACTCGCGCATCTCCTGGACACAGGTGGAGACCGGCTCGGCCATCACCTGGAAATACCCCAGCTGCGTGCTGCGCGGCGAGAACTCGGTGGGCGAATTCTATTCGGTGGCCACCACCAACAACTATCAGCAGGCCGATACCGGCACCAAGATGATTCACATCGGCGCCAACACGCGCAGCACCATTGTTTCGAAGGGCATCTCGGCGGGCCACGGCCAGAATGCCTATCGCGGCCAGGTGCGCATGATGGCCAGCGCGCATGGCGCCCGCAATTACACCCAATGCGATTCGCTGCTGATGGGCCCGAATTGCGGTGCGCATACCTTTCCCTACATCGACGTGCGCAATTCCAGCGCCGTGGTCGAGCACGAGGCCAGCACCTCGCGCATCAGCGAAGAGCAGCTGTTCTACTGCCTGCAGCGCGGGGTCGGTCAGGAGGATGCCGTCAACATGATTGTCAGTGGCTTCTGCCGCGAAGTGTTCAAGGAGTTGCCGATGGAGTTTGCGGTCGAGGCCCAGAACCTGCTGGCCGTCAGTCTCGAGGGAGCGGTGGGATGAGCAACCCGGGCACGGAACCGCTGCTGAAGATTGACGATCTGCATGTCAGCGTCGGCGGACAGCAGGTGTTGCGCGGGCTGACGCTGGCCGTCAACGCCGGTGAGGTGCACGCCATCATGGGCCCCAATGGTTCGGGCAAGAGCACACTGGCGCACGTGCTGGCCGGCCGTCCTGGCTACCAGATCACCCGCGGCAGCGTGCGCTACCAGGGCAGCGACCTGCTGGCGCTGCCGCCCGAGGAGCGCGCCCGCGCCGGCGTATTCCTGGGCTTCCAGTACCCGGTGGAAATTCCCGGCGTCAACAACGCCTACCTGCTGAAGACCGCGCTGAATGCGCAACGTCGCCAGCGCGACCTGCCCGACATCGACGCCTTCGATTTCCTGGCGCTGGTGCGTGAGCGCATGAAGCTGATGCAGATCGACGAGAGCTTCCTGGCGCGCGGCGTCAATGAAGGTTTCTCGGGCGGCGAGAAGAAACGCAATGAAATCCTGCAGATGCTGATACTGGAGCCGCGCCTGGCGCTGCTGGACGAGACCGACTCCGGCCTCGACATCGATGCGCTGAAGGTGGTGGCGCGCGGCGTGAATTCGCTGCGTTCGCCAGAGCGCGCCATTGTGCTGGTGACGCACTACCAGCGGCTGCTGGATCACATCGTGCCGGATCAAGTGCACGTGCTGGTGCGCGGCCGCATGGTGCGCAGTGGCGACCGCAGTCTGGCGCTGGAACTCGAGAAGCGCGGCTATGACTGGGTGCTGGAGCAGGCGGTCGCCTGAAACGTCATGACGCTACGCGAACGCGCCCTGCAGGAGCTACAACGTCAGCCGATGCGGTCTGCCGGCATGGTCGCGCAGACGGCGCAGCTGCTGGATCAGCATGGACTGCCACAGCCCCGTGACGAGTACTGGCGCAACGCCAACCTGCGCGCCTTCGAACAGGTCACGCAGTTCCTGCCACCGGCACACAGCTCCGCTGTCACCTCCCTGCCCGCTCCGCTGCCCGGCTTCCAGCGACTGGTGTTCGTCGATGGCCGACGCGCAGCGCAGCTCAGCGATGCAGCAGCGCTGCAGTTGCTGGCCGATCCGGCGGCCTGGCCGGCGCCGGCCGATGATCAGGGCTATCGCGACGATCAGCGCTTCGCATTGTTGAATGCGCTGTTCGGCAGCGACGGCGCACAGCTGCAACTGCGGCAGGATGCGGCCGTCGAGCTGCTGTTCATCGCCAGCGGCGCGGCCGGTTCCAGCTATCCGCGGCTGGCGGTGCAGCTGGCCGATGGCGTGCAGGCCCGCCTGGTGGAACGTCATCTGGGTGCGCCGGCAGCCGGCGGATTCATCTGCACACAGACCCGCGTCGAACTGCAACGCAATGCGCGGCTCGATCATTACCGGCTGCAGGACTGCGACGCCTCGGCGCTGTGGATGGACACACTGTTCGCCCGGCTGGACGCACATGCCCACTACGACGTGCGGCTGCTGGGCGTGGGTGCAGCCACAGCACGTTGCAGCGCCGAGGTGGTGCTGAGCGGTGCGCAAGCCGAGCTGACGTGGCGCTCGATGGCGGCGCTGGATGCCCGGCAGGTGGGCGATACGCTGCTGCGCGTGCGCCACGAAGCGCCCGGCACCCGCACCTCGCAACTGTTCCGTGGCATTGCCGTGGGCCAGGCGCGCATCGGCTTCGATGCCGATGTGCGCGTCAGCGCTGCCGCTGCCGGCACACGCGTATCGCAATCGCTGCGCGGATTGATCGAGGGCGCCGAGTCGGGCATCAACCTGCGCCCGCGGCTGACCATCCACACCGACGACATCCAGGCCTCGCATGGCGCCACCACCGGACAGCTGGACGAGAACCTGCTGTTCTACCTGCTGTCGCGCGGGCTGGACGTGGCCACCGCACGCGCCCTGCTGAAGTGGGCCTTCCTCGGCGATGTGCTGTCGGCCATCGAGATTCCCGAACTGCGCCGGGAGGCCGAGCGCGCAGCGGCCGGTCATCTCAGCGACCAACTGCTGGACGGAGCGCTGTCATGAGCGCCCGGCCCGCCGTGGCTGCGCAGGTTGTCAATCGCTGGCTGCGCGCCGACGGCACACTGGATGTCGCACTGTTGCGCGGCCAGTTCCCCATCCTGCAGCGTCAGGTCAACGGTCGGCCGCTGGTGTACCTGGACAGCGCCGCGTCGGCACAGATGCCGCTGCCGGTGCTGGCCGCGGTGGATCATTACCATCGCGAGCTGCACTCCAATGTGCATCGCGGTGTGCACACGCTGAGCCAGCAGGCCACCGCTGCCTTCGAAGGGTCGCGCGAAAAGGTGCGTGCCTTCATCAATGCGCGCAGCGTGCGTGAGATTGTATTCGTGCGCGGCACCACCGAGGCCATCAATCTGGTGGCGCAGTCCTGGGGTCGCCAGAACCTGCGGGCAGGCGATGAAATCCTGATCACGCATCTGGAACACCACGCCAACATCGTGCCCTGGCAGCTGCTGTGCCAGACCGCCGGCGCCAGGCTGGTCGCGGCGCCGCTGAATGCGCGCGGCGAAGTGGAGCTGGAAGCGCTGCAGAAGCTGATCAGCGCACGCACGCGGCTGATTGCCGTGGCCCATGTGTCGAATGCGCTGGGCACCGTGCTGCCGGTGCGTGACATCGTGCAGCTGGCGCATGCGCGCGGCATTCCGGTGCTGCTGGACGGCGCCCAGGCCATTGCGCACGAAGCCGTGGACGTGCAGGCGCTGGACTGCGATTTCTATGCCTTTTCCGGCCACAAGCTGTACGGCCCCACCGGCATCGGCGTGCTGTATGCGCGCGAGGCGCTGCTGCGGCAGATGCCGCCCTGGCAGGCGGGCGGCGACATGATCCTCACGGTCAGCATTGACCGCAGCACCTGGAACGACCTGCCGTGGAAATTCGAAGCCGGCACGCCGAATATTTCCGGCGCCATCGGACTGGGCGCAGCCATCGACTTCGTTGAATCGGTGGGGCGCCCCGTCATCGCCGCCCATGAGCGGGCGCTGGCCGTACGGGCCAGCGCGCAGCTGCAGGAGCTTCCCGGTCTGCGTCTGATTGGCACCGCGCAGCACAAGGCCGCGGTGGTGTCGTTCACTATGGACGGCATCCATCCGCATGACATCGGCACCATTCTCGACACCGAGGCGGTGGCCATCCGCACCGGCCATCACTGCGCCATGCCGGTGATGGAGTACTACAACCTGCCCGCCACTGCCCGCGCCTCCTTTGGCTGCTACAACAGCGCAAGCGATGTGGAGCGACTGATTGCGGCGGTGGCGCGCGTGCGCGAGGTGTTCAACTGATGGACCTGCGTGATCTCTATCGTGAAGTGATCCTCGATCACAACCGCAGTCCGCGCAATTTCGGCCGACTGGAGCCGGCCGATGCCACGGCGGCCGGCCACAATCCGCTGTGCGGCGACAAACTCAATGTGACGCTGAGGCTCGATGGCGATCGGCTCGGCGATGTGCGTTTCGACGGACAGGGTTGCGCGATCTCGGTGGCCTCGGCCTCGCTGATGACCGAAGCGGTCAAGGGCAAAAAGCTGGCCGATGTCGAGCAACTGTATCGCGAAGTGCACGCGCTGCTGACCGACCAGAATTACACGCCGCCGACCGACCTCGGCAAACTGATGGCGCTGGGTGGCGTGCGCGAGTTCCCGGTGCGCGTGAAGTGCGCCTCGCTGTGCTGGCACACATTGCATGCGGCGCTGGAGTCCGGACGCAACGCTGCATCGGCCAAGGTGTCCACGGAATAGCCATGGCTGGTTACCAGAACGAACCCTTCGTCATCGGCCGCGAGGTGGACGCCATCATCGTGCCCTCCGGCACGCCAATGAAACTGGTGCCCGGCCTCGCCGGCTACATCACGCAGGCACTGGGTGGCAGCTTCACGCTGTACATCGACGGCAACCTGTACCGCCTCTCGGGTGAGAATGCCGATGCCATCGGCAAGCAGCCGATCAAGGCCCCGGAATTGCCGCCCAACGCCACTGCTGAAGACGTGAAGCAGCTGGCATGGGAACAGCTGCGCAGCTGCTTCGATCCGGAGATCCCGGTCAACATCGTCGACCTGGGCCTGGTCTATGAATGCGAAGTCACCGCCAATGACGAGGGCACGCGCGACATCCGCGTGGCGATGACGCTGACCGCGCCCGGCTGCGGCATGGGCGAGGTGCTGGTGCAGGATGTGCGCGAGAAGCTGCTGGCCATTCCCACGGTGCGCAATGCCGACGTCAGTCTGGTGTTCGATCCGCCGTGGAGCCACTCGATGATGTCGGATGCAGCGCGGCTGCAGACCGGCATGATGTGGTGATGGGCACGCTGATCCTGCTGCGACATGCCCAGGCGCTGCCGCAGGCCGTGGACGGCCAGGACTTCGAACGGCCTCTGAGTCGGGTCGGGCGCGATGAAGCGCAACGCAGCGCGCAGCGACTGCGGGACGCCGGCCTGGTTCCTGATCGCATTCTCGCCAGCCCGGCGCAGCGCACCCTGGAAACCACCACGTTGCTGCTGTCGGCACTGAACCTGCCTGCCGGCATCGTGCAATACCCGCCCGAGCTGTATCTGGCCTCGGCGGCAAAGCTCGGCGAGGTGATTGCGCAGCACGGCGCCGGCGCGCGCTGTCTGCTGCTGGTGGGACACAACCCGGGCCTGAGCGCGCTGGCGGCGGTGTTGCTGCAGCAGTCCGGTCTGAATCTGGCGACCGCGGAATTCCGTCATCTGCCACTGCCATGAGCGAAACCTTGATGCCGGCGCTGTTCATCGGTCATGGCTCGCCATTGCAGGCCATTCAGCCCACGCCTTACACCGCGGCCTGGCAGGAACTGGCGCGCGTGTTGCCGCGGCCGCGCGCCATACTTTGCATTTCAGCGCACTGGTATATACGCGGCACTTCGGTCACTGCCATGCCGGTGCCGCCCACCATCCACGATTTCCACGGCTTCCCGCCCGCGATGTATCAATGCCGCTATCCGGCGCCGGGAGATCCGGTTCTGGCACAACAGGTGCGTGAGCTGTTGCAGCCCACCGCCGTGCATGCCGAGCACAGCGAGTGGGGTCTGGACCACGGCTGCTGGTCGGTGCTGACCTACATGTATCCGGACGCACAGATTCCGGTGGTGCAGTTGTCGATCGATGGCACGCTACCGCCCACCGCACATTACGGGTTCGGACGCAGGCTGGCGCCGCTCCGTGATCAGGGCGTGCTGATTCTCGGCAGCGGCGATGTGGTGCATAACCTGCGTCGCCTGCAGCGGATGTCCGGCGCCCCTCCACTGGACTGGGCCGCGCGCTTCAACGACTTCGTCCGCGCCGCCATCCTGTCCGGCGACCACGCCGCACTGATCGACTACGCATTACATCCCGATGCCGCTCTTGGCGCACCGACACCGGAACACTATCTGCCGTTGTTGTACGTGCTCGGCACGCAGCAGGAAGGCGAGCAGGCCACAGTGCCTGTCGACGGGATCGACATGGGCAGCATCAGCATGCTGTGCGCGCGGCTCAGTTGACTCCGCAGAAGCAGTAAGCCAGCACGCGGCCGCTGCCGGCCATCCGCTGCCAGCGGTCAAGTTCTGCTTCCAGCGGCTGCAGCCGCTGCTGCCACTGCAGCACGCTGGTCTGCCCCAGCCCCAGTGCGCGCAGAGTGCGTACAACCGTGCCACGCATCTGGAACAGCAGCTGCTCGGCCAGCGTGGTCGCCGGTTCGATGCGCCGGACCGCATAGCCTTCCGCCAGTCCGGCGCGCTGCGCCGCGGCTTTCACCGCATCGTCGTAGCCGCCCAGCCGGTCCACCAGACCCATGCGCTGCGCGTCGACACCGGCCCATACCCTGCCCTGGCCAATGGCGTCGATCTCGTCGCGACTGCGGCCGCGACCTTCGGCCACCCGCGCCAGGAACTCCTGGTAGCTGCGGTCCACCGAACTCTGCAGGATCTGGCTCAATTCCGGCGACATGGGCCGATCGATGCGCAGTGCACCGGACAGCGGCGTGGTGCCGACCCCATCGACCTGGATACCCAGTTTGTCGAGGCTCCGGTTGAAGGTGGGCAGCGCGCCGAATACGCCGATCGAGCCGGTGATGGTATTGCCGCTGGCGATGATTTCGTCGGCTGGCGCGGCGATGTAGTAGCCACCCGAGGCCGCCAGATCGCTCATCGACACCGTGACGCTCTTGCCCGCCGCGCGCAGCGCGCGTACTTCACGGTAGATCTGCTCGGAGGCCGTCACGCTGCCGCCGGGGCTGTCAATGCGCAACACCACGGCCTTGATGTCATCGTCCAGTCGGGCCTCGCGGAGCAGCTGCGCCGTGGTCTCGCCGCCGATGGTTCCCGGGGGTTGCTCGCCGTCGATGATCTCGCCGCTGGCAACCACCACGCCGACGGTCTCGCTGCGATTCCGCTCCAGGGAGCGCTCGGCCTGCATCACGCGCAGGTAGTCATCCAGCTGCACGGCGCGGAACTGTTCGGGATCGTCGGAACGGGTGTCGGCCCCCACCAGTTCCACCATGCGATCGTTGACCTCTACATCGGTGCGGATGCCGGTGATCAATCCGGCCTTCAATGCCGCCGCCGCGCCATCGCCATTGGCGGCCTTGAGCAAGGCCGGCAGCTGCCCGGCGTAAGCCGCAATCTCCTCAGGCTGACGGGCGCGCGCTGCGGCCACCGAATTACGGTAACCGTTCCACAGCGCCTGCAGGTAGGCCTCGCTTTCGGCGCGATCCTCCGGCGACATGTCCTTGCGGACGAAGGGTTCCATGGCGCTCTTGTACTTGCCGGCGCGAAACAGGTGGACATCGACAGCCAGCTTGTCCAGCGCGTCTTTGTAGTACATGCGATAGCGCCCGTAGCCGGGCAGCAGCAGCATGCCGAAGGGATCGAGGTAGACCTCGTCGGCCTGCGCCGCGAGGTAGTACTGGGTCTGGTCGAAATTGCTGCCGCTGGCGATGACTTTCTTGCCGGTGGCCTTGAACTCGGCGATGGCAGCTGCCAGTTCCTCCAGCTTGGCCTGACCGGCGCCGGTCATGTCGTCGGTGGCGATCAGCAGCGCGTGGATGCGCTTGTCGTGAGCGGCGGCGCGGATGGCATCGGTGAGATTCCACAGCAGCGTCTGCAACTCGTGCTGGCCCTGCGCCTCATTGAGTGCGCGCTGCAGCGGGTCGCCGCTCAACTGCTCGACGATTTCGCCGGAGGGACGGATCACCAGCGCGCCACGTTCCGGCAGGCTCGGCAGGGACTGGCGCAGCAGTCCGATCAGCAGGCCGAACAGCAGTACCAGCAGCAACAGGTGCAGCACGCGCCGGAAGATGTCGAGGCCATGCCACAGCTTGCGGAAGAAGCTGAGAAGAAACCTCATCGTCACCTCAAGGGTCGACGGTCACGCAGCGGGATGAAAACCCGCTGCGTGCGACCCGATTCAGACCTTCTCTTCGATACGGGCCGACTTGCCAGCGCGATCGCGCAGGTAGTACAGCTTGGCGCGGCGCACATTGCCGCGGCGCTTGATCGCGATGTCGGTGATCGACGGGCTGTGGGTCTGGAACGTACGCTCCACACCCTCGCCATGCGACACCTTGCGCACCGTGAACGAGGAATTGAAACCGCGATTGGAAATCGCGATCACGACGCCCTCGTAGGCCTGCGCACGCTCGCGCTCGCCTTCGATGACCTTCACCTGCACCACCACGGTGTCGCCCGGCTTGAAGTCCGGAACCTTGCGGGTCATGCGTTCGGCTTCAAGCGTCTGGATAATGTTGCTCATCTTCGTTTTCCTTCGCTCAAGAATTCCTGCAACAGCTGCGCTGCTTCCTCGTCCGCCGGTTGCGCGGCCAGCAGTTCCGGCCGCCGCAGCCAGGTGCGGCCCAGCGCCTGCTTGCGCCGCCAGCGCCGGATGGCCGCGTGGTCGCCCGACAGCAGCACCTGCGGCACCCGCCGTCCGGCAAATTCCTCCGGTCGGGTGTAGTGCGGCCAGTCCAGCAGTCCGGCGCTGAACGAGTCTTCGACGCTCGAACGCTCGTCGCCCAGCGCGCCGGGCAGAGTCCTCGCCAGCGCGTCGATCACCACCAGCGCCGGCAACTCCCCGCCCGACAGCACATAATCACCTATCGAGAGCTCAAGATCGATAGCGCTTTCCAGCACCCGCTCGTCGATGCCCTCATACCGCCCGGCCACCAGCAACAGGCCTGGCGCCGCGCGCAATTCATTCAACGTCGCCTGCGTAAGCAGCCGTCCCTGCGGCGACATGGCCACTCGCAGGCTCCCCGCTGGCAGCCGCTCCGCTGCTGCGGCAATCGCCGCGCACAGCGGCTCCGGCTTCATCACCATGCCAGGACCACCACCATAGGGCCGGTCGTCCACCGTCTGATGCACATTGGTGGTGTGCGTCCTGGGATCTTCGGTCCCCAGCTGCAGCAGGCCGCGCGTAATCGCCCGTCCCACCACGCCGTGGCGCAACGCATCGCGGACCAAGTCCGGAAACAGCGTCACCACTTCTATGCGCATCGCTTCGCCCTAGAAGTCTTCCGGCCAATCCACCAGCACCCGCCGCTGCTCCAGCTCAACGCGCCTCAGATGTGGCGGCGCGGCCGGAATCCAGTACTCGCCACGCTCCCCTCGCACCACCATCACCGCCGTGGCAGGCGTATCGACAAACTGTTGCAGCGTTCCCAGCAGCACATCGGCCTGGTTGCGCACTTCGCAGCCCAGCAGGTCTTCCTGGTAGTGCTCGCGTGCGCCCAGACTGGGCAGCTCCGCGCGCTGGACCAGCACCTCGCAGCCGCGCAAACCTTCCGCGGCATTGCGATCATCCACGCCCTGCAGCGCGACGCGCAGGAAGCGACCATCCCATTCGGCATCGCGTGGCTGGCAATCCACCTCGGCGCCATCGGCATGCCGCAGGCGCCAGCCGCGATAACCCAGCAATGCTTCGGGTGGCTCGGTGTATGAAACCACCCTCAACCAGCCGCGTATGCCATGGGCCGCTGCTATGCGTCCGACCACAATGTGCCGTTCGGCCGGCAGCGCGGCCATGATGCAGCTCAGGCCGCGACAGCGACCTGCTTGCGATAGCTGGCGACCAGCTGGCGCACGCGATCGGATTGCTGCGCGCCGTGCTGGACCCAATGATCGATGCGGTCCAGCTCAAGTCGCAGTTTGACTTCCTTGCCGCGCGCCACTGGGTTGAAAAAACCCACCAGCTCCAGACTGGAACCGCCCTGCCGCTTGCGGCTGTCGGTTACCACTACATGGTAGAAAGGCTGGTTCTTGGCACCACGCCGTGTCAAACGAATCGTCACCATATTGGCTGCTTCCGGCCCCAAAAAAAGAGCGCGGATTCTAAGCAAAGAGTCCGCAAACCGCCAGCCGAATTTGATGTCCGTTGAATGACTTACGAAGCCGGCAGCTCAGCGCCCCCCCAGCCCTGGCGGTAGCCCGCCCTTGAAGCCGGCCAGCATGCGGCCCAGCTTGCCGCCCTTGAGCTGTTTCATCATGCGTTGCATATCGAGGAACTGCTTCAGCAGCCGGTTGACGTCCTGCACCTGCACGCCTGCTCCGGCAGCGATGCGGCGGCGGCGCGAGCCATCGATGACATCGGGGAAACGGCGTTCCCGCACAGTCATGGAGTCGATGATGGCGATCTGGCGCCGCACGTCACGGTCGGCTTGCGCGGTGTTGACGGCCCGGCCGCTCAGCTGGGCCGGCAGCTTGTCCACCAGCGCCCCCATGCCACCCAGCTTGCGCACCTGCTCCAGCTGAGATCGTAAGTCGATAAAATCAAAGCCTTTTCCCTTGGCGACCTTGCGGGCCAGCTTCTCGGCCTCGCCCACATCCATGTGGCGCTGCACATCCTGCACCAGCGCCACCACATCGCCCATGCCCAGGATGCGGCTGGCCATGCGCTCGGGATCGAAGGCTTCAAGCGCTGCCGTCTTCTCGCCGGTGCCGAGGAACAGGATGGGCTTGCCAGTGACTTCGCGCACCGACAGCGCCGCGCCACCGCGTGCGTCGCCATCGGCCTTGGTCAGAATGATGCCGCCCAGCTCCAGCGCGCTGCTGAAGGCGCGGGCCGCATTCAGGGCGTCCTGGCCCGACATGGCATCCACCACGAACAGCCGCTGATGCGGGCTGACGGCGGCATCGATATCGCGCATTTCCTGCATCAGCTCGGCATCGACGTGCAGCCGGCCGGCGGTATCGACGATCAGCACGTCATACAGTCCGCGACGGGCCTGCTCCAATGCGGCCTGCGCAATCGCCACCGGCGACTGGCTGGCTTCCGCCTTGAAAAAGCCGGCTTCGATCTGCCCGGCCAGCCGCTCCAGCTGCAGGATGGCGGCAGGACGGCGCACGTCGGTGCTGACCAGCAGTACCTTGCGCTTGCGGGTTTCCTGCAGCCAGCGCGCCAGCTTGGCGGCTGTGGTGGTCTTGCCGGCGCCCTGCAGACCGGCCAACAGTACCGTGACCGGCGGCTGGGCGTTCAGCGCCAGCTCGCCGCCGCGTTCGCCCAGCAACGCCACCAGTTCACGGTGCAGGATGCCGATGAAGGTCTGGCCGGGCGTCAGACTGGCAGCCACCTCGGCGCCCAGCGCCTGCACCTTGACCTTCTCGATGAAGGACTTGACCACCGGCAGCGCAACGTCTGCCTCGAGCAACGCCATGCGCACTTCGCGCAGCGTCTCGGCCACATTGTCTTCGCTGATGCGGCCGCGGCCGCGCAGGGTGTCAACGGCCCGCGAGAGCCGCTCGGTCAGTTTGTCAAACATTTGCGCGCAGTATAAAGCCCGATCGAACCCGGTGCGCCGCAGGTTCTATGCTATGCGCGACGCCTTCGCTGGAGCCACGACGTGAACAATGCCCCGACCATCGTCCTGATCATCGCGCTGCTGTGCCTGCTGCTGATGATCGCGTTTTCGTCCGGCACCGAAGTGGCCATGCTGTCGGTGAACCGTTACCGCATCAAGACCCGGGCCGGCAATGGCGAACTGCGCGCGCGCATGCTGGAGCGGCTGCTGGCTGCGCCCGACCAATGGCTGGGCGCCAATCTGGTGATTCTGGCGCTGGCCAGCGTGGCGGCCTCGACGGTGGCCACGCTGCTGGCGCTGCGCATTCCGCATGAACTGGCGGTGCCGGCGATGATGGCCGCGCTGACCATCGTGATGATCGTGTTCTGCGAACTGGCGCCGAAGATCTACGCCGCGCTGCACGCCGAATCCGTGTCGCTGGGCTCGGCCTACGTATACCGGGCACTGGCCTGGCTGACCTTTCCGCTGCTCTGGCTGACCAACCGGCTGGCCTATGGTTTCCTGTGGTTGTTCGGCGTGCGCGCCCGCGCAAAGGGCGAATACGCGCTGAGCAGCGATGAATTGCGCACCGTGGTGGCTGAAGCGAGCCCGCTGATTCCGGCGCGCCACCGGCAGATGCTGCTGTCCATCCTCGATCTCGAACGCGTCAGCGTCAACGACATCATGATTCCGCGCCAGGAGATCGCTGCCATCGACATTTCCGAGGACTGGGACGACATCCTCGGACGACTGCGGCAGACGCCGCATACCCGCTTGCCGGTGTACGACGGTGAACTGGACAACATCATCGGCATACTGCACATGAAACGCGCAGCGCAGGAACTGGCGCGCAATTCGCTGACGCGCGAGCGACTGATCGAACTGGCGGCCGCCCGCGAGCCCTACTTCGTTCCGGAAGGCACTCCGCTGACGCAGCAGCTGGCGCAATTCCAGCGCACCCGCAGGCGCCTGGCCTTCGTGGTCAACGAATACGGCGACATCGATGGGCTGGTGACGCTGGAAGACCTGCTGGAAGAAATCGTCGGCGAATTCACCACCGACCCGGCCACGGTCTCGCACAAGGACGCCCATCGCGAAGCCGGTGGCAGCTGGCTGGTCAATGCCAGCACCACCATCCGCGCGCTGAACCGTTCGCTGGGCTGGCAACTGCCGGCGCTGGGACCCAAGACCCTGAATGGCCTGCTGCTGGAAAAGCTGGAGAACATCCCGGAACCGGGCACCGCATTGCGCATCGGCAGCTACGAGTTCGAGATCCTGCAGACCGTCGACAATGTGATCCGCACCGTGCGCGTGCGGTTGCTGCCGACGGCTCAGTCGGCGGACTGAAACGCCGCAGACAGCGCTTCGGCGACGCTGGCGGCCGGCTGCAGCTGCAGGCCAGCCGGCGCTTCACGCGGCGCATTCTGCTGCGGCAGGATCACGCGCTTGTAGCCCTGCTTGCGCAATTCACGCAGCCGCTCTTCACCATGCGCCACCGGGCGCACCTCGCCGGTCAGGCCCACTTCACCGAAGGCAACCATGTCGGCATCCAGCGGCTGATTGCGCAGGCTGGAGACCAGCGCCAGCAGCAGCGGCAGATCGGTAGCGGTCTCGCTGATCTGCAGGCCGCCGACCACATTGACGAAAACATCGTGCTCGGCCAGCACCAGTCCGGCATGACGGCTGAGCACGGCCAGCAGCATGGACAGGCGGTTGGCATCGACGCCCTGCGCCACACGGCGTGGCGTCATGCTGCGCGTACGATCCACCAGCGCCTGTACTTCGATCAGCAGCGGCCGGCCACCATCGCGCACCACCATCACCAGGCTCCCCGGCGCCGGCTGCGCGCCGCGCGACAGGAAGATGGCCGATGGATTGCGCACCTCCTTCAGGCCGGTTTCGGTCATGGCAAAAAAACCCAGCTCGTTGACCGGGCCAAAGCGGTTCTTGGTGGCGCGCAACATGCGGTAGCGACTGCCGGCATCGCTGTCGAAGTACAGCACCGTATCGACCAGGTGCTCAAGCAGCTTGGGACCGGCAATGCTGCCGTCCTTGGTGACATGCCCGACGATGATGACGGCACAGCCGCTGCTTTTGGCCGCGCGCACCAGCGCGGCCGTGCATTCGCGCAATTGCGCCGGCGCGCCGGCACCGCCATCCAGCGCAGCCAGCTGCATGGTCTGTATGGAGTCGATGACCAGCAGCGCCGCCTTGCGCTCGGCCGCCAGCGCCAGCACATGTTCCAGCGACGACTCATTGATCAGCTGCAGCTGGCCGGTGTCGAGCCCGAGCCGTCGCGCGCGCGCGGCAATCTGCGCCGCCGATTCCTCGCCGCTGGCATACAGCACGGCCTGCTCGCCGGCCAGCGCCGCCGCCACCTGCAGCAGCAACGTCGACTTGCCGATACCCGGTTCGCCACCCAGCAGGGTGACCGATCCACCGCACAAGCCGCCACCGAATACGCGGTCCAGTTCATCCAGGTGCAGAGCGAACCGCACCTGCTCGACTTGTTGTGCGGCACTGACCATCTGGGCCGCCGGTCCCTGCACGGCGGCGTACTCGCCGGAAACCGACAGCCGCGACAAGGTCTGCCACTGCTCGCAGTGCGGGCATTTCCCCTGCCATTGCAGCGATTCGCCACCACAGGCGCTGCAGACGTAGATGGTTTGCTTGCGTGCCAAGATTCAATGCTAGGCGATGCGTCCCGACCGCGCATCCCCGATATTGGCGTCCACCGGTGCCCTTCAGCGGTCGCGACGGACCGCAAAGTTCAGTACGATGCCCGCCCACAGGCACATCCCGGACCGCCATCTGTGAATCGAAACGCGCACCGGCCGTTTACACAGTGTTAGCGTGCCTGGGACGAACCTCGCCGCTATCCGGGACTGGATGATGAAGCGAATTGTGACGGACTTCACGTTTTGTCAGGCGCCCCGCGCCTGCCGGGCGGGCATGCGGCGCCGCTGAATGAGCCTCAAGACCAAACTGCGCTTTGTTGGCCAGACCGATACCGGCCGCATCCGCGAACACAATGAGGACACCATTTCCTGGGATGCCGATCTCGGCCTGCTGGTGCTGGCCGACGGCATGGGCGGCTACAACGCCGGTGAAGTGGCCAGTGGCATCGCCGTCAAGACCATCGTCAATCTGGTCCGCGAATCGATCGAACGCCAGGACCTGACCACTCACGATAGCGAGGCCGGGCTGTCACGCCCGGCCATCATCCTGCGCGACGCCATCAACCGTGCCAACAAGATCGTCTTCCAGACCGCCCGCACCCAGCCGCAATGCGAAGGCATGGGCACCACCATCGTGGCGGCGCTGTTTTTCGACGACCGCATCACCATCGCCCACGTGGGCGATTCACGCCTGTACCGTCTGCGCGGCAGCGGCTTCGAGCAGATAACGCTGGATCACTCGCTGCTGCAGGAACTGGTCGATCGGGGCTTTTATTCGCCTGAAGAGGCACAGCGCGCCGCAAACAAGAACTACGTCACACGGGCGCTGGGAGTCGAGGCCGCTGTCGAGGTGGAAATCCAGGAACACCCGGTACAGCGCGGCGATATTTATGTCCTGTGCTCCGACGGCCTCTCGGACATGGTCGAAGACGACGACATTCACTTAACGATCAATACCTTTGGTGCTAGTCTAGAAGCCGTCGCAAAACAACTGGTCCAGTTGAGCAACGACAACGGCGGCAAGGACAATATTTCCGTTTTGCTGGGACAGGTACTGGATTCTTTCCCCGCCCGCCGTGGAATATTAGAAAGGATGTTGGGCTGGTTCAGTTGATGAACCCAAGGCGCAAACAATGGCACGGCTGATTTTGAGTCTCGACGGCCAGGTGATGGCCGAATACAACATGAACAAGGAGCGCTACACCATCGGGCGCCTCCCTGATAACGACATCCGCATCGACAATCCGGCAGTCAGCGGCCATCACTCGTTGATCATCAACATCCTCAACGATTCATTCCTTGAGGACCTGAACAGCACCAATGGCACCTACGTCAACGGCAAGCTGATCAAGAAGCACGCCCTGCAGCACGGTGATGTCATCACCGTCGGCCACCACCAGCTGCGCTTCGTCGAGGAAGACACGCAGCAGGACGAATTCGAGAAGACCATGGTGATTCAGCCCTCGGCCCGTCCGGTCGAGAAACTGCGCGCCTCGGTCGAGACCACCGGCTCGCGCCGCTCCATTGCCAGCGGTGCGCCGGCGCTGAAGAAAGCGCGGCTGCAGGTACTGTCGGGCGCCTTCGCCGGCCGCGAACTGGAGCTGACCAAGACGCTGACCACGCTGGGCCGTCCCGGCGTACAGGTGGCTGCGATTACGCGCCGCTCGGAAGGATTTTTCATCGTGCACGTCGACAGCGAGGGCGACAGCGGCTTCCCGCTGGTCAACGGCTCGCCGATTGGCGCTGCCGCGCGCAAGCTGGCCGACAACGATGTCATCCAGCTGGCCGGTGTGAAAATGGGATTCTTCGAGGGCTGAGTTCCGCTCAGCCTTCTTCCAGCGGTACGCGCTGGCTGACGGCGCACAGCAGTTCGTACGGAATGGTCTGCGCCGCCGCAGCCACCTCTTCCACGGCGAGCCGGCGTCCCCACAATTCAGCCGTGTCACCCACCGCCACCGGCGGCAGGTCGGTGACATCGACGGCAATCATGTCCATCGAGACGCGGCCCACCAGCGGCGCCCGGCGGCCATTGACCAGCACGGGCGCGCCGTTGCCGAGGCTGCGCAACAGACCGTCGCCATAGCCGGCTGCCAGAATGGCCACCTGTGTCGGACGCGCGGCCTGCCAGGCGCCGGCGTAACCCACGCGCTCACCCGCCGCCACCTGCCGCACGGCGATCACCGTGGTCTCCAGCGTCATGGCTGGCTGCAGACCCAGCGCGGAGCCGTTCTGGCCGGCGAACGGCGAGATGCCATACAGCGCCAGCCCCGGCCGGATCCAGTCGCGGTGAGTGGTTGCGTCGGCGAAGATGGCGGCCGAATTCGCCATCGACAGCGGCGCCTGCAGATCCTTTACCAGCGGCAGGAAGCGCTGCAGCTGCGCACGCGTTACTGCGCCATCGCGTTCATCGGCACTGGACAGATGTGTCATGACTCGCAGCGCTGCTGGCGCAGGCTGCAAGACCTGCAACCGTTGCCATGCGTTGGCGAACTCGGCGGCGCGGAAGCCCAGCCGGTTCATGCCGGTATCGACCTTCAGCCACAGCGTGAAACGGAAACTGCCGCGCCATGTCTCCAGCAGCGCCAGCTGTTCGCTTTCATGCACCACCAGTTCCAGCCGGTGCCGGGCCGCCTCGGCCAGCTGCTCGGCGTTGAACACTCCTTCCAGCAGCACGATGGGCTGATTTATGCCGGCCGCGCGCAGCGCCACTGCTTCCTCCAGGCGCGCCACCCCGAAGGCGTCGACGTCAGGCAGCGCCAGCGCCACGCCGACCAGGCCATGGCCGTAGGCATTGGCCTTGACCACGGCCATCACCTTCGAGGCCGGTGCCAGCTGTCGCAGCCGTTGCAGATTGGAACGAAGCGCGCCGCCGTCGATACGCGCGCGGATCAGCCGCATCACCTCAGCACGCCTTCCGCATAGGCTTCGGAAACATGATTCATGAAGCGGCTGTACTGACCCTGGAAAGTCAGGTGGATCACGCCGGTCTCGCCGTTGCGATGCTTGGCCAGTTCGACATCGGCAATGCCGCGCCGTGTGGTGTCTTTGTTGTACACCTCATCGCGGTAAATCAGCAGGATCATGTCGGCGTCCTGCTCGATGGCGCCGGATTCGCGCAGGTCCGACATCACCGGCTTTTTCTCCGCACGCTGCTCCACGCCGCGGTTCAGCTGCGACAGCGCGATCACCGGCACCGCCAGCTCCTTGGCCAGCGCCTTCAGGCCGCGCGAGATCTCGGCAATCTCGGTGGCGCGGTTTTCCTGCGTGCCCGGCACCTGCATCAGCTGCAGGTAGTCCACCACCACCAGATCGAGACCCTGCTCGCGCTTGATGCGGCGCGCACGCGCACGCAGTTCGGTGGGCGTCAGCGCCGGCGTCTCGTCGATGAAGATGCGCGCCTCCGACAGCTGCGTCGTGGCCGAAGTGATGCGCACCCAGTCTTCGTCGGAAATCTGGCCGCTGCGGATGCCGTTGAGCGGCACATGGCCGATGGAACTGAGCATGCGCGTGACCACCTGTTCCGATGGCATTTCCATGCTGAAGATGGCCACGGCAGCCCGGGTTGCCGGGTTCACCGCCGCGTATTCGGCAATATTCACCGCCAGCGTGGTCTTGCCCATCGACGGCCGGCCGGCCACGATCACCAGATCGCCGGGACGCAAGCCACCGGTCTTCTTGTCGAAGTCCGTGAAGCCGGTAGGCAGGCCGCGCAGCTTGTCCGGATTGGTATGCCACTCGTCGATCTTGTCGATCAGCGCTGGCAGCAGAGTGCTGATCTTCTGCGCGCCTTCACGCCTGCCGGTACTCTGCTCGGCGATCTCGAACACCCGCGCTTCGGCGCGGTCTACCAGGTCGCGCGCCGACAGTCCCTCATCGCCAAATACCGAACCGGCGATCGCCCGTCCCGCGGATACCAGCTTGCGCAGCAATGAGCGCTCGCGAACGATCTGCGCATAGCTGCGCACATTGGCGGCAGTGGGTGTGTCGCGGGCCAGCGTGCCGAGATAGGCCAGACCGCCCGCCTCCTCGAGGCGGGCGCGACGCTGCAACTGCTCGGAGACGGTGACCATGTCGCCGGGCTTGCCGGCCGCGGCCAGCTCGTTGAGGGAAGCGAAGATCAGCCGGTGATCGGGACGATAGAAGTCGTCCTCGGTCACCACGTCGGCGATCTGGTCCCAGGCCAGCGGATCGATCAGCAGGCCGCCGAGCACGGCCTGCTCGGCTTCGACGGAATGCGGTGGCACAAGCTGGTCCGCAGCCGTCGGCGCGCTGTCGCGACGCGAACGGAGCGGACCTGCCATACGGCGGCTCAGGCCTGTTCTTCGGCGATGACGCTGACGATCAGCGTAACGTCGATATCGGCATGCAAGTGCAACGCGATCGGGTGTTCGCCGACGGTGCGCAGCGGGCCGGTGGGCAGCCGCACTTCGGTGCGCGACACCGTGCGACCCAGGGCGGTCACGGCCTCGGCAATGTCGGTGGTACCCACGGAACCGAACAGCTTGCCTTCGGTGCCGGCCTTGGCGGTGATGGTGACTTTCAGATCGCGCAGCGTTTCAGCGCGCTGCTGGGCAGCGACCAGCTCTTCCGTCGCGTTGCGTTCCAGCTCGGCGCGGATGGCTTCGAACTTGGCGACATTGGCCGTTGTCGCCAGCGTGGCCTTGCCCTTGGGCAACAGGAAATTGCGGCCATAACCGCTTTTGACCTTGACGCGGTCACCGATGTTGCCGAGGTTGGCAACCTTCTGCAGCAGAATGATATCCATCGCAAACCTCAGTGCTGATCGGTGTAGGGCAGCAACGCCAGGAAGCGCGCGCGCTTGATGGCAGTGGCCAGCTGACGCTGATAGTAGCTCTTGGTGCCGGTGATGCGGCTGGGCACGATCTTGCCGGTCTCGCTCACGTAACTTTTCAGTATGGCGAGATCCTTGTAGTCGATGCTGACCACATCATCGGCGGTGAAACGGCAGAACTTGCGACGTCGTACGAAACGGGACATATGTGTTTCCTCCGCTGATCAGGCGCCGAGCGCCGGGCCGTCATCGTCATCCGAGTCGAAGCGCTCACGGCGACTTTCGTTCTCGTCTTCACCCTTGGCCATCGGCGAGGGTTCGGTGATGGCGCTGTCCACGTTGATCACCAGGTGACGCAGCACCGCATCGCTGAAGCGGAAGGAGCCGGTCAGTTCGGCCAGCGTCTTCTGGTCGCATTCGATGTTCAGCAACAGGTAATGGGCCTTGTGGACCTTGGCCACCGGATAGGCCAGCTGGCGCCGACCCCAGTCTTCGACACGGTGAGTCTGGCCACCGCCGGCCGAAATCATGCCCTTGTAGCGCTCGAGCATGGCCGGAACCTGCTCGCTCTGGTCCGGATGGACCAGAAATACGATCTCATAGTGCCTCATGTTTTCTCCTCAAGGATCAACAAGTTGAGCCACCCGTGCGAGGCCTGCGCGGTGTGGCAAGGAGCCCCGGCGCGAACCGGGGTTGCCCGAAAGGCGCGGCAGGATACCCGAAGCCGCGCTGACGCGGCAAGGCTAGATCCGTGAAATTCCGCGCTGGCGCAGCGCCTCGTACAGCAACATGCCGGTCGCCACCGAAACGTTCAGGCTTTCGACGGCACCGAGGCTGGGCAGGCTCACCAGCCAGTCGCAATGACGGCGCGTCAGCGCGCGCAGGCCGGCGCCCTCCGCCCCCATCACCAGACAGCGCGGACCCTTGAGGTCTGCCGCACTTGCCACCAGTTCTGCCGCACTGTCAGCGCCGACGATCCACAGCCCGGCGTCCTTGAGCAGGCCCAGCGTACGGGCTAGATTCGTCACCGTGACCACCGGCGTGGTCTCGGCAGCGCCAGCCGCCACCTTGCGGACGGTGGCGTTCAACGTCGCCGCACGATCGCGCGGTACCACCACGGCCAGCACACCACAGGCATCGGCGGTACGCAGACAGGCTCCCAGATTGTGCGGGTCCTGCACGCCATCCAGCGCCAGCACCAACGGCTCGCTGCCCGCCTCTGCCGTTCCCAGCGCCGACAGCAGATCGTCCTCCCGCCAGGGCTTCAGCGGCTCGATATCGGCCACCACGCCCTGGTGCACGGCCTCACCCACCCAGCCCTGCAGTCGCTGCGCTTCGACCCGCTCGATAACGATGCGCCGGGATTCTGCCAGCGCCTCGAGTTCAGCGGCGCGCGCATCGTGGCGTCCGTGTTGCAGCCAGAGCCGCTGTACGCGCTGCGGCGAACGCAGCAGCACGGCGCGCACCGCATGCAGCCCATAGATCTTCTCAGCCATCGGCGGGTTCCAGATCCACCATGCCTTCCACCGGCCGCACGGCAGTGACAGTCACCGGCAGCTTCTGGCCCGGCGCCAGCTCGCGCCCGGTGCGGCGGCTCAGCCAACGGCCGCCATCGCGCGCCAGTTGGAAGTCGTCGGCGCCGAACGATGACATGTGCAGCAGGCCGTCCACCGCCACCTCCAGCAGCTGCACGAAGCAACCGAATTCGGTAACGGTGGTGATCAGGCCCTCGAAGCGCTGGCCAATGCGATCGCGCAGGTAGACGCACTTGAGGAAGGTATCGACGTAGCGATCGGCCTCGTCGGCGCGCTTCTCCAGCCGCGACAGGTCGGCGCCCACTTCGTCCAGCGTTCCCGGCTCCGGCAGTGTCGAGGCTGGCTGCAGATCCAGCATCACGCGCAATGCGCGATGGATCAGCAGGTCTGGATAGCGGCGGATCGGCGAAGTGAAGTGCGCATAGTCGCGCAGCGCCAGGCCGAAGTGACCGATGTTCTCCGGCTGGTACAGCGCCTGCGCCAGCGAACGCACTACCAGTGATTCGACGAAGGGCCGCAGTTCGCCGTCGCGGATGCGCGGCGCAATCGCCGCCAGATCGCGCGTCTGCACGTCCTCGCGCGCCGGCAGCGTCAACTCGATGTTCAGCACGCGCAGGGTGGTGCGCAACGTTTCAAGCTTGCGTTCCTCGGGCGGCGCATGCACGCGGAACAGCGCCGGAATGCGCGCCTTGCGCAGTTGCTCGGCCACCGCCACATTGGCCAGCACCATGCATTCCTCGATCAGTTTGTGCGCATCGTTACGGCTGGCGAAGCGGATGGCATGCACCTGCTCGCCCTCGCGCAGTTCGAAACCCGCCTCAGGGGCGTCGAAATCCAGCGCGCCTCGTTTGGCGCGCGCCTTCTGCAATACACGGTACACCTCGACCAGCGGCTCGAGCTTCTCCACCAGTGCACCCAGCGCATTGCGTTCAGCGACCTTGCGCTCGAACAGCGCCGCATGCGCCTGGCCGTAGGTCAGGCGCGCTGCCGAGCGCATCACCGCCGGATAACAGCGGGTCTCGCGCAGCAGGCCGCGGCGGCTGATCTGCATGTCGGCGACCATGCACAGCCGGTCCACCTGCGGCTGCAGGGAGCAGAGCTGGTCGGAGAGCGCATGCGGCAGCATGGGCAGCACGCGATCCGGGAAGTACACCGACGTGCCACGCACCCGTGCCTCGATATCCAGCGCACTGCCGGGCCGCACGTAGTGACTGACATCGGCGATGGCCACCACCAGCCGGAAGCCATCTTCCAGCTGTTCGGCATAGACGGCATCGTCAAAATCGCGCGCATCCTCCCCGTCGATGGTGACCAGCGGCAGTGCGCGCAGATCCACACGCCGCGCCACTTCGGCGGGGTCCACGGCATCGCCCCACTTTGCCGCCTCGCGCAATGCCTCGGCGGAGAAATCCTGCGGCAGGCCGAAGCGGGCAATGGCCGCGGCGGTGGCCATCTGCACCGGGCGGTCCGGATCCAGCCGCTGCTGCAGCCGGGCCACGCCGGGTTCGTTCTCGCGCGGATAGCTGATGATGGCGGCGACGATCCAGTCGCCGTGATTCAGCTCGGCGCCGTCTTCCATCCGGCATAGCAGATTGAGGCGCCGGTCGGCCGCCCGCACCTGCCATTGCCGGCCGCTACGCTCGACGATGCCCAGGAAGGCCTGGATGCTGCGTTCGACGATCTGCAGCACCTGGCCGCTGTAGCGCTGCCGCGCATCCTTCGTCACCGCAATGCGCACCCGGTCGCCGTGCACCAGCCCGGCCATTTCCGGTGGCGGCAGGAAGACGTTGTCCTCCATGCCCTCCACGCGCACGAAGCCGAAGCCGGCGCGGTTGGCGATGACAGTCCCGACGGCTTCGACGGACGAGCGGTTTTCGCGTCCGGCATTGCCCTGGGTCCGGGAAGCACCCTGTATCTTGCGGCGCGCCGGATGGCGACCGCGTCCACTGCTTTTATCTTGACGAGTCAATTGACAGCTCCGTACCCCTTACGTAAATTGCGCCGCCCACCGTGCCCAGGTGGCGGAATTGGTAGACGCACTAGTTTCAGGTACTAGCGGGTAACACCGTGGAGGTTCGAGTCCTCTCCTGGGCACCAACGCATCATGTAGCTCCTTGTTACTGATGGAGAAAGCGGCTCGCAAGCCATGCTTGCGGCATAGCCGCCGCCGCAATCGGCGCGGCAGTATCGCACTACCGCCGCGCCCGCCGGGCGCGGATCAGCCCGAACAACACACCTGCGACGCCGGCCAGCGCCGACCCCAGTAGCACGCCGGTCTTGGCCGCCGCCAGCAGCCACTGGTCAGCGAAGGCCAGATTGGCGATGAAGATGGACATGGTGAAGCCAATGCCACCCAGCAGGCCGATCAGCAGCACGCTGCTCCATGACACGCCAGGCGGCAAGCGGCACCAGCCCAGTTGCACCACCAGCCAACTGACGACGAAGATGCCCAGCGGCTTGCCAAGGAACAATCCCAGCGTCGTGCCCAGCGTGACTGCACTCGCGTCGACGCCTGCCACGCCGCCACCCAGACTGACGCCGGCATTGGCCAGCGCGAACAGCGGCATCACACCGAAGGTTACCCAGGGATGCAGCGCCATCTGCACGCGCAGCGACGGCGGCGCGACATCGGCGCTCTGACCCCGCATCGCGCGTACCGGCGCCATCATGCCCAGCGCCACACCCGCCAGCGCCGGATGCACGCCGGTCTGCAGAAAGCCATACCACAGCACCGCACCGGGCAGCACATAGGCCCAGGCCGTGCCAATGCCCATCCCTTGCAGCGCCAGCACCATCAGCACACCGGAGGCGCCGATCAACACGCCGCTGGAATCGAACCCGCCGGTGTAGAACAGGGCGATGATCAGCACGGCCGCGATATCGTCGATGATGGCCAGCGCCAGCAGCAATATGCGCACATTGGCTGGAATCGAACGACCGAGCAGCGCCAGTACGCCCAACGCGAAGGCAATATCGGTGGCCGTGGGCACGGCCCAGCCATGATTGAGCGGCGCCGCGGGATTGCAGGCCAGGTACAGCAACGCAGGCAGCGTCACCCCTCCGGCGGCAGCGGCCAGCGGCAACGTGGCCAGCTGCAGCGTGGACAGCGCGCCATCGTGAATCTCGCGGCGAATCTCCATGCCGACCACGACAAAGAACACCGTCATCAACCCATCGTTGATCCAGAAGTGCAGCGGCCGCGAGGCAAGCGACACATGCCAGAGTTGATCGTAGCTGGCCGCCAGCGGCGAGTTGGCCCAGATCAGCGCGGCGGCGGCCACCAGCAGCAGCAGCAAACCGCCGGCCGCTTCATTGTGCAGCAGACCTGAGACGGCGCCGCGTATCCCTGTCTTCATCGCGCGACTCTACCGCAGAGACGGCCTTGCGCGCGTGCTACTGCATGAAGCCGCCGGTCACCTCTTCCTGGCTCAGCAGGCGGATCGGCACCGCCGAAGCCTGCCAGATGTCGCGGCAATACTCGCGGATGGTCCGGTCGGAAGAGAACAGTCCCGAGCGCGCCGAATTCAGCACCGACTTGCGTACCCACTGATTGCTGTCCGCATACTGCGCGCCGACTTCCTGCTGGCAGGCGCTGTACGAGCGGAAGTCGCGCAGCACCAGGTATGGGTCGTGATGCAGCAGGTTGTTCAGCAGCGGGCGGAACAGCTCGGTATCGCCGCGTGAGAAGAAGCCGTTGCGGATCAGATCGATGACGTCACGGAGTTCGTCATCGGATTCACAGCAATCCAGCGGCCGGTAACCGCTTTGCCACAGCGCCGCCGCCTGGTCGGTGTCGAGTCCGAACAGGAAGAAGTTGTCGGCACCCACCTGCTGGCGGATTTCGACGTTGGCGCCATCCAGTGTGCCGATGGTCAGGGCGCCATTCATCGTGAATTTCATGTTGCCGGTGCCCGAAGCTTCCTTGCCGGCGGTCGAGATCTGCTCGGACAGGTCGGCCGCCGGATAGACGCGCTGACCGTTGCGGACATTGAAGTTCGGCAGGTACACCACCTTGAGCTGGTTGCGGATGGTGCTGTCGCGGTTGATGACGTCGCCCACCGAGTTGATCAGCTTGATGATCAGCTTGGCCAGCCAGTAACCGGGCGCTGCCTTGCCGCCAAAGATGAAGGTGCGCGGCGTCATCGCCAGGTTCGGCGATGACTTCAGCCGGTGATACAGCGCTATCACATGCAGGATGTTCAGATGCTGGCGCTTGTATTCGTGGATGCGCTTGACCTGCACATCGAACAGCGAGTCGGGGTCGATCAGCAGGCCGGTGCTGGCCTGTGCCAGCGTGGCGAAGTCCTGCTTGTTGGCACGCTTGATGTCGGCCCATTGCTGGCGGAAGCCGGCATCCCCGGCCAGCGGCTCCAGGCGATGCAGCTGGTCCAGATCCTGGATCCAGTCCGCACCGATGGCCGCCGTGATCAGCTGTGTCAGGCGCGGATTGGCCAGCACCATCCAGCGGCGCGGCGTCACGCCATTGGTCTTGTTCTGGAAACGCCCGGGCCACAACGCATGGAAGTCATGCAGCACATCCTGCTTCAGCAGTTCGGAATGCAGATCGGCGACGCCATTGATGGCGTGACTCCCTACGCAGGCCAGATGCGCCATGCGCACATAGCGCTCGCCTCGTTCGTCGATCAGCGACAGCCTACTGATGCGCTCTTCATCGCCGAAGAAGTGGATACGCACCTGGTCAAGGAAACGCGCATTGATCTCGTAGATGATTTCCAGATGGCGCGGCAGCACGCGCGCGAACAGCGCCAGCGGCCAGCACTCCAGCGCCTCCGGCAACAGGGTGTGATTGGTGTAGGCGAAGGTTCGGGTGGTAATTGACCAGGCCTGGTCCCAGGGCAGCACGTACTCATCGATCAGCAGCCGCATCAGCTCGGCCACGGCTATGGCCGGATGTGTGTCATTGAGCTGCACGGCGAATTTCTCGTGGAAACACTCCACGGACAGACCCTGCACGCGCAGTATGCGCAGCATGTCCTGCAGAGAACAGGATACGAAGAAGTATTGCTGCTCCAACCGCAGCTCCTTGCCCTGCAGCTGTTCGTCGTTCGGATACAGCACCTTGCTGAGATTCTCCGGGCACACCCACCACCACCTTGTGCGGCACCCAGCGCACGCGCAACCGCTCCGCTTCATCGCGATACTGCTCGGTGTAGCCGCGCAGCTTCACCTCCACCGCCCACTCGGGCCGGACGATCTCCCAGGGGTTGCCGAAGCGCAGCCAGTTGTCGGTCTTTTCCACCTGCCAGCCGTCGATGATTTCCTGATGGAAAATACCGAACTCGTAGCGGATGCCGTAGCCCACCGACGGCACTTCCAGCGTCGCCAGCGAATCGATGAAGCAGGCCGCCAGGCGGCCGAGGCCGCCATTGCCGAGGCCCGGCTCCTGTTCCAGCTGCAGCAGCTCATCGAAGTCCAGTCCCAGCTCGGCAATGGCCTCTCGCACCAGATCCTGCATGCCGAGATTGACCAGGTTGTTGCCCAGGTGCGGGCCCATCAGGAACTCGGCCGACAGATAGGCCACGGTGCGCGAGCCCTGCCGGGTATAGGCCGCTGCCGTACTGATCCAGCGCTGCAGCATGTGATCGCGCACCGCGTAGGCCAGTGCATGGTAGTAGTCCATGCGGGTGGCCAGCGCCGGAAACTTGCCCTGTATGTACAGCAGGTTGTGCAGGAAGGCCTGCTTGAACTGATCCTTGCTGGTGGGCGTCATGGCTTCACGTGGACTGGCGATTGATGGCCAGCAGCAGTGCAATATTCATGCACGGTCCAGCCGCCGCCGCGTGGCATGTTTCGCACCATTGCAGTCCGCTGCGCGTCAGTGGCGCGCCGTCATGAGGCAGTGACCAGGCCGTCATGCTGTCGGCGCCCGGCACCTGCGGGTTGTCGGCAGACGCGGAATTTTCTGTCGGAGCAGAACCTGAACAACATGCCGGAATGAACGCTGGGAACACAGCGCCCTCAACCGGTTGATGAAAATTCATTTCAGGTTATGGAAAAAAAAGCCGGACCGGGAGGCAGACAGCACTGGATCGCGACAGTCGCCATTCCACGCAGTGTCGATCCGGTCAGCGGCGGTGATGTGTCCGGCGGCGAAGCGTGTGGCCAGCGTGCGCTTCCTGTCGCGCGGATCGCCTCCACCGCTGCCCCTTGAAAACTGCAATCGTCCGTTGCAATGCCGCTGCCGCTACCAGCACTTTGCCGATCGTCGCGAAGGCCCCCGCCGCGCCACCGATTCGGGCATCCACCCAACCATTACGCTGCCTACGAGCGAGCGCCGGCGGGGACCGGGTCGGCGCCATGATGACTATTGATTGAATCTGCAGGCCGCTCAGGCCGGCGTCGGTCGGGGTTCGCGCAGCGCGTTGAAGCGGCCTTCCAGCAACCGGAACCCGCCAAACAGCAATGCGGTATAGATCAGGTCACCGAGCAACGCATTGCGGAAGAACGGCAGCGCATTGATATAGCAAGCCATCAGGCCATCAAGCGTCTTCGGATATGGCATTTCAGTGCCCAGCAGCCAAGCGCCGAAATTGGTCAGCACGAAGAACATCACTGAGCTGAGCAATGTCGCAGCGAAGATCCGGCCGGCCGTGCGCTGCTTCTGCAGGCCGAGACCGATGCACACGACCAGCACGAAGCCCAGATAGGGAATCTCCATGTGCGGATAGAAACCCAGCAGCAGATCGCTGAGCAGCAAGGCCAGCAGCGGCGCGGCAAAGGCCCAGCGCCGGTCTGCGAAGTACGCGCCGCCGAACAACGCCATGGCCGTCATTGCTGTCAGATTCGGCGGATGCGGCAACATGCGGGTGGCCGCAGCGAACAGGACGAAAACCATCAGTGCCAGCAGGCGCGGATTGATCATGGGGCTCCGGACAACGTGAAAAATCGGGCTGCGCGACCGTAACGCAGGTGCCAGGGATCGTCAACGTGATTGCCGAAACGGAAAGCCCCCTGCAACGTCGCCGTTGCAGGGGGCTGTGCTCCAAACCGCCAGACCGGCGGGGCCGGACTCAGGGCGCCGGTGCCGGAGCGGAAGCCGGCGGCGGAATCATGGCTTCCACCTGGATGGCCAGTTTGACTTCCATGTTTACCCCGAACTGTTGACCGAAATTCACACCGAAGTCGGCACGATTGAAAGAACCCGCGGCGTCGGCGCCACAGTTATCGAGCTTGGTCATGCGATGCGGACGGCAGGTGAATTTGTTGATCGTCAGCTTCACCGGTTTGGTTACACCGTGCAGCGTCAGCTGCCCGTCCACCTCGGTCGGGGCATCGCCATTCCACTTCGACAAGGCGCCCTTGTAGGTGGCGGCGGGAAATTTGGCCACATCCAGTATGTCGGCGCCCAGGGCATGCTTGTTCATGCCGTCATGGCCAAAATCGATGGTGGCCATGTCCATGGTGATATCGACCTCGCCCTTCCTGGCAGCTTTATCCAGCGTCACGGTGCCCTTGGACGAATTGATCTTGCCGCGCCAGATCGACATGCCGGCATGATCGGCTTCGAAGCTCGGAAAGGTGTGGCTGGAGTCGATGTTGTAAAGCGCGGGTTCGGCGAACGCTGCGCCCGAAACCGCCAGCGACAATGCCATTGCCAGTCTGATCATGAAAATGCTCCTGTTTATCTATGTTCAAAAAATCGCCGGCGCATATTCAGCGCGCGGCATTCACCAGACGAAAACGGACCACGACCTGGTCTTCCAGCACGTCATTCCAGATCGGATCGCCGATACCAAAAGCCTTGCGCGAGAAATTGTAGGTGCCATCGAAGGTGGTGGCGTTGCCGGCCGTCCGGACGGTCACTGGCACGGTGATCGTCAGCACGCGTCCCTTGACCGTCAGCGTGCCCGTGGCGTTGAAACCCGTGGTGCTGGCCTTGATCGACGTCGAGCGGAAGCTGGCCTTGGGAAAGCGCGCCGAATCGAACCAGGCTGGCTTCTGCACCTCGGCATTGTAGGCCGGATCACCGATGTCGAGGCTCCCGGTGTCAACTTCAATCAGTGCGGTGGCGGCGGCCACGTTTGCCGGATCGTAGCTGATGTTGCCGCTGAACTTGCGGAACGGCGATTCGACGGGCACGCCCTCCTGCTTGAAGGTGGCGGTGACGCTGCTTTTGGCCACATCCAGCGCCGGTTGGGCCGCAATGGCGCTCACCGCAACGACCGACGCCAGCACGCCGATCATGCGGCGCAACGATGAACCCGGATTCATGAGTATCCCCTGCCCTGTTTATTGCGGGTCAGCCGACGCTGACGCGGCGCCAGCGTAGCATGCGTTTCAACGTATCGTCACGATCCAGCAGGTGATGTTTCAGCGCACCTGCGACATGCAGTGCCAGCAAGGCCAGCAGCACCATTCCCAATGTCTGATGCAGGACCAGCAGCTGCGCCCCGAGTTCCCGGTTGCGCGCCAGCAGATCGGGCAGCCGCCACAATCCGAGGTAGACGATGGGATAACCGACGGCATTGCTGTAGGCCCAACCCGAGAGCGGAATGGCGAACAACAGCAGGTACAGCAGGACGTGCAGACCATGCGCCAGCCGTTGCTGCCAGAGCGGCATCGGCACGAAGGGCGGTGGCGAATGCGTCAGCCGCCAGATGCCACGCAGTATGGCCAACGCCAGAATGGTCACACCCAGCCACTTGTGCCAGTTGTACATCTTCAGCTTCATGGGACTGATGGCCATGTCCGTCATCAGCCAGCCCAACGCGAAAGCGCAGGCTATGCCGCCGAAGATCAACCAGTGCAGTGCAATGGCGGTACGGGTGTATTGAGCAGGTGGCAGAGCCGATTCAGACATTGGCGGCAATTCCTCTGGTAAAAGCCCAGTCTATCCAGCGGCTGGTGAAGCCACCGCCCAGACTGGCTCCGGTGACATCATCGATGCGGTATTCACTGCGGCCCAGGATGGCCTCGGCGGCACGCAAGCCGCTGCGCACGGCAGGTCCGATGCCCTCGCACATGTCACGCGTGGCAAGGCCCGCCGCATCGCCAGTCAGGAAGGCGTTGCCGATGCGGGCGCCCCGCACCGGCCCGCGCACGTAGTAACTGTAGCCGGTGGGTTCCTGCGGCACGTGCAGACCGAAACGCTGCTGCAGCCGGTTGCCCAGATGGTGCCAGTGCAGCCATATGTCTTCACCGCGCTGCTTGAGGCGGTGCGCCATGCCACCAACGCCCACATTCAGCCAGCCCCGCGCCTTCGGCACATACCAGCTGTAGCCGGGCAGGCCGCGATCGAAGAACCACAGATGGCAGTCCGGATCCTGCCAGTCATGCTCGAACTCCAGCTCCAGCGTCACGGTCTGCAATGCGCGCTCGCGCGGCAGCGTGTCGCGGAACAGGCCGCGGTACACCGGACAGGAAGTTCCCCCGGCACCGATCAGATAATGGCAACGGAACTCGCCATCCAGTACAAATCCGTCATCCTCACGTCTGATCTCGCGCACCTGGTGGTGGACCGTTTCGACGCCCGCGCGCTGCAGCAACCAGGCATCGAACTCGTAGCGGCGGATGGAATGCTGCACACAGGGCACCGGCAGCCGCACACCGCGGAAGTTCATCTGCAGGCGCTTGAAGGTCAGAAAACGGTGCGGATAGGCGGGGATATCCAGCTCAAGGTCTGTCACTACCTCGGGGGTGATCCAGCCTGCGCACAGCTTCAGCCGCGGAAAGGTTTCCTTGTCCAGCAGCAGCGTATCGATGCCAGCACGCCGCAGGCGCCATGCGGCCGTTGATCCTGCCGGACCACCACCGACGATGATGACCTCGGCGCTGCGCATGCTTCAGTGTCGATAGAGATGAGCGCGGGTCAGCGGAATATCATTGTTCTCCGCCGCGGCAAAACTGACCTGGAACAACTGCAAGGTGCCGGTTTCGAAGCCCGCAATGGAGCCGGCCAGATACAGCCGCCACATGCGCGCGAAGGTTTCATCGAACCGGCCGCGCACTTCGGCAAGCCGCTCTTCGAAGCGCTGCAACCAATGCCGCAGTGTCAACGCGTAGTGCAGGCGGATGTTCTCCACATCCAGTACCGACAGGCGCGAGGGCTCGAAGATCTCCATCATCTCGCCCAGCGATGGCGCGTACGCCCCCGGAAAGATGCGGCGCTCGATCCAGGGATGGAGCAGCGCCGGCCGGTTGCGACCGATCGAATGAATCAGACCACGGCCATTGGCGCCCAGCGAACGGCGCACCACACGCCCCAGCTCCACGTAGTGATCGCGGCCGACATGCTCGAGCATGCCCACCGAGACGAAGGCATCGTAGTGGCCGCTGATGTTGCGATAGTCGTCCTCGACAAATTCAACCTGCCCTTGCAGACCCAGCTGGCGGGCCCGTTCGCGCGCGAAGGCCAGCTGTTCCTTCGAGATATTGAAGGCGCGTACGCGTGCACCGAAGCGGCTGGCCATGTGCAGCGCCAGGCTCCCCCAGCCGCAGCCCGCCTCCACCACCGAATCGCCGGGCCGCAGACGCATCTTGCGGCAGACATGATCCATCTTGGCGATCTGCGCCTGATCGAGCGTGGCGTCCGCGGTCGGATAGTAGGCGCAGGTATAGGCCATGGTCTCGCCCAGCCACAGCGCGTAGAAATCATTGCCGATGTCGTAGTGGTGGTGGATGTTGTCGCGTGAGCCCTCGAGGCTGTTGCGCCGCGGCCGATGCAGCCAGCCTGCAGCCTTGCGGGCTACCGATCCCGCAGCGTCGGCGCGCTGCGCCGCGCGGTACATCATGCAGAGGAATTCGATCAGATCGCCTTCGATTTCTATGCGCCCGGCGCTGTAGGCGTCACCAAAGCGGATCTGCGGATCACCGACAATGCCCAGCAGCGTGGCACGGTCGGTAATGCGCACCCGGGAAACGGGCGTTACCCCTGACGCAGCGATGCGCTCGCCATTCCACAACACGAATTCGATCGCCGGATTACCGATAGCAGCCAGCAGGCGCCGCAGCAGCCGGGCCTCGATGGACGGACGACCGTGCCGGGCAGCGTCAGAGCCCGATTCGAGCGGCGATATTGCATTCATGCCGGCCCACCCTCTTCTGCCATCCCCTTCTGTCCCGGCGTCCCCCGAGCCGGCTGCGGATCAGATCACGCGATCTGTGCCTGCAGTATCCGCATCCTTCTGATCTGCAGCTGCAGGTGCGATTCCAGCTCGCGCAGCCTGGCGTGCAGCGCCGACCTGGTGTCTTCGATCCAGTGTTCGCGCAGCTGCGACCACTCGGCCACGACCTTGACGAAGGCCTCGTATTCCTCGGCAATGCGGTGACGCAGATGTTCGAACTGCGCACGGCGCGGATGCTCGGCCAGCTGCCGGTGGGCACGCATGAACTGCGCATCCAGCAGCGCGCGCTGGATCTTGAACCAGGGTACGCGTTTCAGACGCTTCGCGAGGCCCAGCGCGCCCATGATGCTGATGAACCATTTGGAAGGATCGAACTGCCACCAGCGCACGCCGTTGCGATAGTCATGTGCAAACATGTGGTGAAAGTTGTGATAGCCCTCGCCAAAGGTCAGCACTGCAATCAGGCCGTTGTCGCGGGCGGTGTTTTCCTCGTTGTAAGGCTTGGTGCCCCACATGTGGGCCAGCGAATTGATGAAGAAGGTGAAATGGTGGCTGACCACCAGACGCAGCAGGCCTGCGAGCAGGAATACACCCCACAGATCACCGCTGAGCCAGCCCAGCAGCAGCGGCAGGCCGATGTTCATCGTCAGCGCAATGGGCAGGTAGAACCGGTGCTGCAACATCAGCAGCTTGTCGCGCTGCAGGTCGCGCACTGTCGAAAGATCGGGCACACCGCTGGGATACTCGCGCAGCATCCAGCCGATGTGCGAGAACCAGAAGCCGCGACCGGCGCTGTAGGGATCGCGTTCATTGTCATCGATATGTTTGTGATGCACGCGATGGCCGGCCGCCCACAACAACGCGCTGTTCTGCAGCGCCATGGCGCCGAACAGCAGATAGACCACCTTGAGCACAGGATGCGCCTCGTAGCTGGCGTGCGCGTACAGGCGGTGATAGCCGCAGGTGATGGACATCTCATTGGCCACCACCAGCAGTCCGAACCAGATCCAGGCTGCCGCGCTGTAGCCCTGCCAAAACCCGTACCAGGGAACAAGGATGGCTGCCGCCGCGAAGGTCAGCGCAAACATCAACGTCGTGGTCCAGTTGCGTGGGGCAACTTTACCTGAAATATCAGTCACTTATCGCTCCTGCGGGAGTTTGGTGTGCAGGCAGTTTACCTTATTTGGCCAGCACCGCCGGAATGGCCTCCCGAAACCGCCATTCGCTCATTCCAGCAGGCTGCGCAGCATCCAGGCAGTCTTCTCGTGAACCTCCAGCCGCTGGGTCAGCAGGTCGGCGGTGGGTTGATCGTTCGCCTTTTCCACCAATGGCAGCAACTGCCGGGCGGTACGGGCCGTACCCTCCTGGGCACCCACCAGCAACCGGATCATCTCGATAGCCGGCGGCACACCGCTGACTTCCTTGATCGAGGCCAGCTGGACGAACTCACGGTAGGTGCCGGGAGCCGGATGGCCCAGTGCGCGGATGCGTTCGGCAATCAGGTCGAGCGCATTCCACTGTTCGGTGTACTGCTCCATGAACATCAGATGCAGCGTGTTGAACATGGGGCCGATGACATTCCAATGGAAGTTGTGGGTCATCAGGTAAAGCGTGTAGCTGTCTGCCAGCAGGCGCGAGAGACCTTCGGCGATGCGCTCGCGCTTGGGTGCCGAAATGCCGATGTCGATGGCCGGTACGGGTTTCTTCGCTGTCTTCATGGCTGCTCCTTAGGTGTCCGCGCAGCCAATCTAACAGCCGCGCGCGGCGACTCCAATCAGCCAGCGTCTATGACATTCATTGGTGTCTTCTAACAGAGGGCTATTTTGGCTGCGCTTCACCCTGTCGGGCCGGCATGTATTTGGCATGGCAGCTGTCGCAGGTTTCGTACAGCGCATTTCCAGCGTCGCTGACTGCGTCGGCGTCCTTGGCTGCGGCTGCCTTGGCTGCATTGACCGCCGCGACAATCATGGTGCGTGCATGTGCCATCCAGTCGTCCTGGTTCGCCGGCCGCGTGCCGGTCATCAGCAGATTGCCGGATTCCGCCACCGCATAGGCGTTGGCCTGCACCCGCTCCCAGCCGGCATCGTCCTGCGGAGCTTCAGCCGTAACCCCGAACACCACATCCGACGCCGGGATGGTGATGCCCAGCATGATCTGCCGGGTGGTCGCGAACGACTCAGGAGCGCTCTGTGTTACTGCGGCAGGTACGGCAACGGGCGCTGGCGCCCTGGCGCAGGCAACCAGCACCAGCAGGGTGAATGAGGCCGTCAGCAGTGTGGTCCGGGACATGTCCAACTCCATGGGTATAGCCGCAGTCGGGTGCTGTTGTACTCCCGACAGCCTCGGTGCCGGCAGGGCTTCGCAGTTTCAGAAATTTTCGGTTTGCTATCCAGAGGCACGACGGTATATTCCACTCGTAATTGCTTGAACTGTCAGGTGTTGATCAGGGAGCAATGCTGAGACAACACCTGAGCTTCCGCCGCTATCGAGAACATCCAAGGACGCCGCCATGGCAAGTCTGACCGAAAGACTGGAAGCCGCCGCCTACGCCCTGACCGGACCCGGCACAGTCAAGGAGCGGCTGGAGCGCGCCTATGGCACACATCTGGCCGATCTGCAGCCCAACGATTTCCCGCGCGAATTCCGCGCCGAATTCCAACAGCTGATCGACGCGCTGCATCGCGAACGCGCCCTGCCCGGCGACACCGTGCTCAAGGCCTCGCTGCGCAAACTCTCCGGTGAACAGGCGGCGCGCTACGCCATGCTGATCGTGCGCGCCTATGGTGGCGTGGCTGCCCTCAAGTCGTCACCCGCCGTGCTGCAGGTACTGCCCGGCACCACAACTGCACTGACCCGCCTGCTTGCCGCCGAAGCCGGCCGTCATCGCTGACCACCGACGCGTTCAATCCAGCTTGAATTCGATGGTGTCCCAGCGCGTGGTCTCCTGGTGGCGCGCCTGACGGCGTAGTGCATCCACCAGCGAGCGTTCATCCCACTTCGCCGTCTCATCCAGCAGCCCGTTGAACTCCCTGGGCAGCGGATACTCGCGCCCGAAACCCGGCAGCATGACTACCGGCTTATCGGCCGACTTGGCATAGTTGATCTCGAAGTACAGCAGATCGCGA